>CAYLXG010000033.1:0-17863 GCA_964387445.1 uncultured bacterium | reverse complement strand
GGAAGACCGCCGCCGGAGATGTTGGTGAGGCTCATGAAGTTCGAGGTGGTGTAGGAGCCGCCGGGGAGCGAGAAGCTGGTGGCGCTTCCGTGGCTTGCGTGGTAAACGTGGTGCGGGCCGTCGTTGATCATGGCCTGTGTGATTGATACGCTGTTGTTGCCTGCGGAGTCGTAGCACTTCTCCTCTTCCCACCCTGAGGAGGGTACCATGTCGCTGATGATCTCGGCTCCAGCGGAACCCCAGCATCCGGGCCAGAGCTGCTCGGTGGTGTAGCCAACACGCATTTCGATGGGGGCTGTCTCGAAGTAGTCGGTGGAGCCCACCTGTTCGTAGGCAAGCACCTTTTCGATGAAGAGTTCCGCCTCGGCGGCGCTGTTAACGCTGGCGCGGCCTGTGAAGAGGTCCGGATGGTAGTCGACATTGTCGCCGCCGGAGCCCCATTCGCCCCATACGCCGTTCCCGTTGGAGTTCCACTGGTCGGCCCCGGGGGCGGTGTCGTTGATGTCGGCCCAGTAGAGGTCAACCGGGGGATACTCGGTGTAACTGGAGTAGTGGATCTTCGCGTCGCGGCCGGCGATGATGTTGTCGTCGCCCCAGATGAGAACGTACTCAACACCCTCGTCGCGGCAGTCGGTGAGGAATGCGCGGATCTCCTGCTGAAGGTCGGCGCAGGAGTACTGGCTCTGGATCCATGTTGTGGTGTAAACGCCTGTGGGAACGCCCTTCCTGGTCTTCCATTCGGCGAACTCCTCGGCGTAGCTCTCGTAGGTGGGGGTGGTGATCACAACGAACTCGCCGTAGGTGAGGTCGCGGCTGGGGATGATGGCGGCGCCGCTGGCCTGGACCATTTCCGGGTTAATCACTGAAGCCTCAACAAGTGCTCTTGTCCTGGCTTCGGTCTGGGCGCTTCGGGCCCTGACCTGATAGTTGTCGCCGGTGTATTCGGTGGTTACCCTGAGCTGGATGTCGCCGGCCACCTCGATGGTGCCCGAGGCGGGGTTCCAGCGAACCGGGTAAACGCTAACGTATGCCACCGGGAAACCCAGGAGCATTGAGGATTCCTCGAGCCTGGCGGCTGTTCCCGGGTAGTATTCCGAGGAGGAGTAGATGGCCTGGTCGGGGCTGGGAAGGGGGAGCTCGGTCTCGCCCATGGGGCGCAGGGGCACCTGTTCGGTTGCGGGAAGCACGGTGTGTCTTCCTCTAAGAGCGGTCCAGCTCACCGACACAACCTCGACTGATACAGCCCTGGTTCCCTGGGGAAGGGCCACCGGGGTGCTCAGCACCGGAAGGTTCGGCGCGCCTGAAACGCTTATTCCAGGGGCTCCAGGTATGGCGACCGAAGTATATCCGCCGAACTCGCGCATCTGAACCTGCTGGTCCACGGGCACGGTAACGGTGAATTCCCCGGCCAGAGATGCTGACAGCAGAAAGGCTGCCAGTACTGCGGCAATTCTCATGACTCCTCCTGTTTCTCTGAGGGAAAACTGTTAACAGCATATATATATATACAACAGGGAAGCGTGAGAAAAGTGCCTGAAGCTATGGCAGGGTGAGATGCTCCATCAGTGAGGAGGCGGCGCTTCTGATGTAGACCGAGTCCATCCCCGCCTCCGATGCCGGGAATGACCAGTGAGGTTCCCCGTTCCCGCGCTGGAAGAGGAAGAGGCCTTCGGGACCTCCTGTGAGAAAGAAGTCGCTGGGAACGAAGGAGAAACCCGTGGATGCCGCTTCACCAGGGGAGAGGTTTCCCAGGGCTGCCGGTGAGCCGTGTATGGTGTAGTCGATGTTCTCCCTGGATGAAAGGAGCGAGGCCATGTACCTGGCCGATTCCCTTCCGGCATTACCCTGGAATACCGCGATGGCAAGGACTGGAAGGGAGTCCGCAGGGGTCAGCCGGCCCCAGTCGACTCCTGTCTGCTCAGACACTTCCACCGAATCTGAAGCGATCCCCGCCAGGGCGTCCTGGGACTCCAGGCCGTCGTCGGCAATTATGTCGCCCACCAGCAGGGCGGTGAAGCCCACCATCACCGGGATCATGAGAATGGTGGCAAGGTTGCTCTCCTCCTCCCCCGGGGAGGATCCGCCGCCCTCGCCGAAGGGAGAGGCAACGGCGGTTCCCGCCATGAAAACAAGGCAGATGAGAACCGCCGATACCTTCTTCATCTTTACTCTTCTTCCTTCTGGTACTCTTCCATGACCTTCTGCTGAACCTCCCTGGGGGCCGGTTCATAGTGGGAGAATGCCTGGGTGAAGCTTCCCCTCGCCTGGGTAAGTGACCTGAGGGAACTGGTGTACTGGTAGAGTTCCGCTTCGGGAACCACGGCCTTGATCACCTGGAAGCCCCCCTGGGCCTCCATTCCCTGTATCTTGCCCCTGCGGGTGTTTATGTCACCCATGACGTCGCCCATGAACTCGTCCGGCACCGTGATCTCCAGGGCCATCATCGGCTCGAGGAGGACAGGGCCGGCCTGCATCATGAGATCCTGGAAGCACCTGCTGGCGGCGAGCTTGAAGGCCATGTCCGATGAGTCCACCGAGTGGGAGGAACCGTCGGTGACCACGGCCTTCACGTCGATGACCTCGCTGCCGGAGATGGGACCCTTCTGCATGGCTTCCACAACGCCCTTCTCCACAGCGGGTATGTACTTGGTGGGAACGTTGCCGCCTGTGACCTCGCTGTCGAAAACGAACCCCTCGCCCCTGGGCATGGGCTCGATGCGCATGAGCACATGGCCGTACTGACCCCTGCCGCCGGACTGCTTCTTGTGCTTGTAGGCCCCGGCGGCGATCTTGGTAATGGTTTCCTGGTAGGCGATGCGGGGCTTGAACAGCTCGGCCTCAACGCCGTTCATCTCCTTCAGGCGGTTGAGCATGGTCTGCAGGTGAAGCTCGCCCATTCCGCTCACGGTGGTCTGGCCTATGCTTGCCTCGTTCCTGGTGACGAATGTGGGGTCCATGGCTCCCAGCTTGTGGAGACCGGCGCCCATCTTGTCTTCGTCGCCGCGCTTCTTCGGGGCAATGGCCGCCCTGTACACCGGATTGGGGAACCTGATGGGGGCCAGGTTCACCTGGGAACCCTTGTCGCAGAGGACATCGTTGGTGATGGTGCTCTTAAGCTTTGCCACCGCCATTATGTCGCCTGTTATCATTTTCTCGGCGTCGGCCCTGCTGGAACCGTTCATGTAGTAGTAGTTCCCCAGGCGTTCGGACTGGTTCCTGGTGGTGTTGATGACTTCGTGGGACCCTGAAGCCTCTCCGCAGAGCACTTTGATGTAGACCATGTCCCCGACGTGCTTGTCGAGCTTGGTGCTGAAGGCCCTGGCCACGAAGCCCCCGCCGGTGTTCCTCTCGAGCCTGCCGCCGTCGGCGGTTTCTGCCTCGGGGGCGTCGAGGGGGGAGGGACCGTACTCAACTATTGAATCAAGGACGAACTTCTGCCCCACAGGGGGAATGGATGTTCCGCAGAACAGGGGAAAGAGCCCCCTGTTGCGCACAGCAAGGGTGATGCCCTTCGCAAGCTCCTGGTCGGTGAGGGTCTCGTTGGCGAAAAAGGCCTCCATCAGCTCTTCGCTGGCTTCGGCGGCCTCTTCGGTGAGCTGCATCCTGTAGTCCTCGCAGAGATCCTTCGCGGAATCGGGAAGGGGGATATCCTTTCCCGATGCGTCAACGGCCTTGCCTGTTATGGCGTTGGCGACGCAGATGAACTTGTCGCCGTCCATCACCGGGAAGACCACCGGGACGATGTGCCTGCTGAACATCTCCCGCGCCTCTTCAAGGACACGGTCGAAATTTGCGTTCTCCCTGTCGACCCTGTTGACGAAGATAAAAGCGGGAACGGAGGCCTCCTCGGCGAAGCTCCATGTCTTGTAGGTTCCCACCTCGACGCCGTCGGTGCCGTCGAGCACCACTACGCTAAGCTCGGCGGCGGAAATGGCGCCTATGGTCTCTCCGTAGAAATCAGCAAGACCCGGAGTGTCCATGATGTTGACCTTGTGGCCGTTCCAGTCGCAGTGGGCGATGGTGGAGCCGAAGCTGTGCTTCTTCTCCCTGCTCTCGGCGGTGTAGTCGAAAACGCTGGTGCCGTCGTCGACGGAGCCCAGCCTTTCAGAGCCTCCTCCGGTGAAAAGGAGCGCTTCACAGAAGCTGGTCTTTCCAACGGAACCGTGCCCAAGCACAACCACGTTCCTCAGTTTGTCTGCAGTGTAGTTTTTCATCTCAATTCAGTCTCCGGGTGTTATATTGGTTGTTATCTAATAATATGCAAATAAGTTGCTCGTTGCAGAACCTCAATATTACCGTAGAGGGTATGGTCCTGTCAACGGCTTCGCAGGGCCCGGCCCGGGGTGTATATTTTGTATGATCGAATGGACCTGTTTTTCTGGAAACCGCATGGAGCAAGCTTTTGGAAATATTCCGTCTGTTCTCCGCCGCAGGTGCGGTGGCTGTGATCTTCATAATGCTCAGGAAGGTCCTGGGAGAGTTCTCCGGCCCCTCCCGGGAGGAGGAGCACAGAAGGCTCCTGGAGCAGTTCGAAAGGGATGACAAAAGGATCACCGGTCGGAACACCCCCAGGTGCCCCCTCTGCGGAGGAGATACCGAGAGATATCAGTATCCCCATTTGAGGGTATGGAGATGCGTCCGTTTCCCTGAATGCAGGGGTTTCGTAAAATCGTCGAAGGGAGGGCCCTCCTACGCCAGGAAGTGGCGGGGCAGGTAGCCTTTTCCCCTGGAATGCCATAAAGGAGACAGTCTTGGAATTGGAACACGGAGCCAGAATAAGCCGCCATCCAGTTCTTCCTGCACAGGAGGGCAGATGGGTGCGGTTTACCTTCAACGGAAGGGACATGACAGGCAGGGAGGGGGAGATGGTCTCCTCGGCGGTCTTCGCCGGAGGAGAACGGATCTTCGGCCATCATCACAAGGACGGAGGCGCCCAGGGGCTCTTCTGCGCCAACGGCCAGTGCTCCCAGTGCACCCTTATCATAAACGGAGTTCCCCTTAAGAGCTGTATCGTACCACTTGCCGAAGGCATGGAGGTAAGGACCGTGGAGGGGCTGCCGGAGCTGGAGCATGCTGCCCCCCCGGCGGTGGACCCGCCTGAAACGGTGGAGATCGACGTTCTGATAATAGGCGCCGGACCCTCGGGAATGGCCGCCGCCAGGGAACTGGGCCAGGCCGGGTTCAGCACCATTATCGTCGATGACAAGGACCGCATGGGCGGCAAGCTGGTGCTTCAGACCCACAAGTTCTTCGGTTCAGTCGCCGACTGCCGGGCGGGAACCCGGGGCATAACCATCGCGAAGCTGCTGGAGGACGAACTCAGGGCCATGGACTCCGTGGAGATATGGCTGGAATCCATCGTACTGGCGGTGTTCAGCGACGGCAAGGTGGGCATAAGGAAGCCCCAGGGCTACAGACTCGTGAAGCCGAGACAGCTCCTGGTTGCCGCAGGGGCCAGGGAAAAGTCCCTGCCCTTCCCCGGATGTACCCTTCCCGGCGTATACGGAGCTGGAGCTTTCCAGACCCTGGTGAACCGTGACCTGATACGCTGCTCCGAGAGGATCTTCGTGCTGGGCGGCGGCAACGTGGGGCTCATAGGGGCATACCACGCCATTCAGGCGGGGATGACAGTGGTGGGTCTCGCAGAAGGCATGGAGAGGTGCGGCGGCTACAAGGTGCACGCCGACAAGATAGCCAGGCTTGGCGTTCCCATCTACACCCGCCACACAGTTCTCGCCGCCCACGGCAACGAGAAGCTCGAAAGCGTAACCATCGCCGAGGTGGATGAATCTTTCAAGCCGGTGTCGGGGACCGAAAAGAACTTCAGGGTGGACACCCTTCTGGTTGCGGTGGGGCTAAGCCCGGTGAACGAGTTCCATCAGAAGGCCCTGGAGTTCGGCATACCCTCCATAGTGACCGGTGATTCCGAGGAGATAGCCGAGGCCAGCGCCGCCATGTTCTCAGGGAAGATCCGGGGCAGGGAGATCGCCTGCACTCTTTCGGGCTGCAAAGTGGAGATACCCGAAGACTGGGCCGAGAAGGCAGAGGTGCTCAAGAGCCCCGGCGGAAGGGTCGAGGAGTACAGGGAGTCCCCCGGGACCGCCGGTGTGTATCCTGTTATCCACTGCCTGCAGGAGATACCCTGCAACCCCTGCATGACCGTGTGCCCCAAGGGGCTCATTACCACGGAAGGTCACCCTGTTATGGGGCTGCCGGAGTACAGCGAAGGCTGCATAGGATGCAGGAAGTGCGTGGCGGTCTGTCCCGGTCTGGCGGTCACGCTGGTGGACCGGAGAAAGACCCCGGATACCCCGGTGGTAACCATCCCATGGGAGCTTGGCGAATGGATGGTGAAGCCCGGTGAGATCCTCGCCCTCACTGACTGGGAGGGGGAGCCGCTGGGCGAGGGAAAGGCCCTGGGACTCAGGGAAGCCCCCGGTTACCCGGGCACCATGCTCATGGACATCGAGACCCCCGGCGGAATAGCCAACAGGGTCGCAGGGGTAAGGATTCAGACATCTGAGCAGACCGCCCCGGAGGAAACCGTTCCCGAGCTCCCTATCCCCGACGATGCGATAGTCTGCCGATGCGAGAGGGTCACAGCAGGGGAGATAAGGGAGATGCTCCGCATGGGCGTAAGGGACTTGAATGAACTCAAGGCAAGGACCAGGGCTGGATTCGGCTCCTGCGGCGGCAAGACCTGCAGGACCCTGATACCGAGGATAATCCGTTCGGAGGGAATCCCCCTCGAGGAGATCACCGACTTCACCGAAAGGCCCCTCTTCGCCGAAACAAGGCTGGGCGTTTTCTGCGGAAGGGAGGAGAGCTGATGTACGATGTGATAATCATAGGCGCCGGCTCAGTGGGAACCCCCGCCGCCATGTCCCTGGCCTCCCGGAATGTGAGGACCCTCGTTCTGGATTCCGGCAGTTCCGCCGGGCAGGGGAACAACAAATGCGCCATAGGCGGAATAAGGGCCACCCACGGGGAACCGGCCAAGGTTGCCCTGAGCCTCCATTCCCTGAAGACCTTCTCCTCCTGGAAGGAGAAGCACGGGGACGACATCGGCTGGCACATGGGGGGCTACACCTTCGTGGCCTATGAAGAGGCCATCGCGGAATCACTGCGGAAGATGATACCCGGCCAGCAGAAGGCCGGGCTGAACATTCAGTGGCACGGACCTGAGAAGATCATGGAGATAGTTCCGGGTATAAATCCTGAAGGTCTTCTGGGGGGCACCTTCTCCCCGGAGGACGGCAGCGCCAGCCCCATGGAGAGCTGCTACGCATTCCACAGGTACGCCGTGAGGCAGGGAGCCGAGTTCAGGTTCAACGAGGAAGTGATGTCCATCAGGAAGAACGGCGATTTCAAGGTAGAGACCACCAGAGGCACCTACACGGCCCCCATCGTGATCAACTGCGCAGGTTCATATGCAAGGGAGATCGGCGCCATGCTGGGTGTGGACCTGCCGGTGTACCCCGACATGCACGAGGCCGGTATAACCGAACCGGTTCAGAGGTTCTTCGACCCCATGGTGGTGGACATAAAAAGGGCTCCGGGGAGCGCCAACTACTACTTCTACCAGTACAGCACAGGTCAGGTGGTGTTCTGTATTACCCCCGATCCGCCCAGGCTGGGAACCGGAACCGCGGAGACCTCGGAGTTCCTGCCCATGGTGTCCAGGAGGATGGTGAACCTCTATCCCAGACTTGCCAACCTGAAGGTGAGAAGGACCTGGAAGGGCTGCTACCCACAGACCCCCGACGGCTCGCCGATAATAGGGGAAACCGGAGTGAAGGGTTTCCTGGCGGCGGTGGGCATGTGCGGCCAGGGTTTCATGCTGGGCCCCGGGGTCGGAGAGGTCCTGGCCAGGCTGGTAACGGGAAAGACCACCGATGAGGACCGCATGGTGCTTGACGCCATGTCCCTGGAGAGGGAGTTCAGCGGAACGGAAGCACTGAAGTAACGGCCCTTGTTCAGTATATATATACAGTGTATCTTCAAACATGAGTCCATTTACCGGAATTGGAGGCTGAGCTTTGAAGCACGTTCTGCTGTTCGCTCTTAGTATTGCATCCCTGGTCCAGGCCGGGGTCTTGACCGTGGAAGTTCCCTTTGAAAGGGGCGATCTGAGGATAGAGAGGGAGGGCCTTTTCACATCGGTGTACATCCCCGGCATGCCCAGCATGCTCACCCCGGGCACCCCCGCCCTTCCCACCGTTCCTGTAAAGATCGCTCTGCCCACAGGGTGCAGGGCTCATGGTCTCACCGTTCGGTCCATAGAGTGGGAAACCGTTCCGGGCCGTTTCGACATTCAGCCTGCAAGCGGCTGCGTACCCATTTCCGCCGGGGCGGAACAGACCCAGGCGCTGCCCGATCCGGACATCTACGGCAGGGACGGCTGGTTCCCGGATTCCCCGGTCCACCTTTCCAACTCCAGCGTCTTCTGGGGGATCCCCGTTGCCTACGCAACGGTGAACCCGGTTCGCTGGAATCCTGCCAGTGGAACGCTTGAGGTCATCAGTTCCCTGGAGCTTGATGTGCGGTACGCCGAGGACGAATCGGTCAGGCTGGTAAGCAGGAGGACCGAAGCCAGCGAGAACGCCGCAATGGACATCCTCAGGAAGCTGGTGGTGAACCCCGAGGGGGTAAGCGGTTCAGGAGCTGCCATGGCAGCGCCCAGGGACCTTGCCTGGGGCCAGTACGTCATCATCACACACCCCGACTACCAGACCCAGGCCCAGGAGCTTGCCGACTGGAAGACCGCAAAGGGCATCCCCGCTTCGGTCTACACCACCACTTGGGTTCAGTCACAGTATTCCACCGCCGACCGGCAGCAGGACATGAGGGCCTTCCTCACCGACTGCCGCGACGACGGAACCGACTATGTGCTTATCTTCGGAGACGACGACAAGGTTGCATGCAGGGACGTCGAACTTGTCGGGAGCGCCTCTTATTCCGATATAGCCCCATCGGACATGTATTTTTCCGATATCAATGATACCGCTCCCGGTGCAGACCTCTGGAACTGCAACGGCAACAGCGTCTGGGGCGAAGTGCCCTATCCCTACCAGTATCCCCAGCCCTCTGGATACGACCAGGTGGACTATCACCCCGACCTCTGGGTGGGCAGGGCGAGCGTGAACAGCTCTGCGGAGGCAGACCTGTTCGTTGACAAGGTGTTAATCTACGAGGGGATCCAGTCCGTTGACTACTTCGAAACGGCTCCCAGGGAGCTGCGCATAGGGTATTCCACCGGTGTCCTCTTCTCCCAGTACAACATCTGGGGATACTCCGATGCGGAATCAATCGGCACCTTCATCCCTTCCGTGGAATGGGAAGAGGAGAAGTGCTACGAGTATACCGGCAACAACAGCTCCACCATAACCCAGAACATGATCGATGCCGGTCCGCACCATGTTTTCCATGCAAGTCACGGTTCGCAGACATATATGTACACATCCTACGGAAGCAACTACACCGCCTCCCAGATAATGGCCCAGACCAACATCTCAAGCGGCGGGCTTCCCGCCATCTGGCAGTCCATAGCATGCCTTATCGGGCAGCTCGACGGCTATGAATGCTGCGGTGACGCCTGGCTGGCCAGCCCCAACGGCGGCGGCTTCGGCTGCTTCAACAGCCGCGAGGGCTGGGGCAACTTCGCCGGCCCGTGCACCGGCCCCAGCGAGATGCTCTGCATAAGGTTCTACCAGGACCACTGGGAGACCGACCTCTACAATCTCGGTATTGCCCACGCAACAAGCGTTGATTTCTGCTGCCCCCCTGAAAGCATCTACATGGACTGGGCGGCCAAGGAATACAATCTCTTCGGAGACCCGGAGCTTCCCATGTGGACCGAAGTGGCCGCGGACCTTTCGGTGAGCCATGTGTCCACCATCAGCTCCAGCCAGCCTGTAACCTTCACGGTGACTTCCGGAGGCTCGCCCCTGGAGAACGCCAGGGTCTGCATCCAGAAGGGCGACTGGAAGACAGGGGAGATCTACCTGGTGGGTTACACCGACGGTTCCGGCCAGGTGAGTCTATACGCCGACCCGGCCACCACAGGCGAGATAGCCGTAACGGTATGGGCCAGGAACCACTACTCCTACCAGGGAACCATCGCCGTAACTGGTGTTGCCGTCGAGGATGTGTGTGCTCCGGTGGCAACCTTCGCCTTCAACCCCGTAAGTCCCAACCCGGCGGTGGAGAGCGCTTCGCTTTCCTTCAGCCTTGCGGAAGCCTCGCCTGTTACACTGGACGTATTCGATCTGGGAGGCAGGAAGGTTACCACCCTTGTCAACCAGGAGATGCAGGCCGGAAGCCACAGCCTTCTGTGGAATCTCACCGACGGCAAAGGCAACGCCGTTCCGTCAGGATTCTACCATGTGAGGCTTACCACATCTGACCGAACTGAGGTCAATCAGGTAATGGTCCTTCGCTGACGGCCTTAACGAACGTTCTGAGGGGGAGCTTCGGCTCCCCCTCTTTGGCACTTGCCCGCGGAGCCGGGAATTGGCATAGTGGCGGTCAAAGGAGGTTGTTATGAAGTATTTCCTGCTGCTTCTGGCGGCGGCCCCGGCGCTGTGCTTTCCCTTCATGATCGGGGCAAGGGTATCCACCCCGCAGATCGCTTCCCTTTCACTTACCTATCGTCCCAGGGATCTCTGGTTCGTTCAGGTGGAGCCTGGCGTAGGGGGCGGCAAAGCCGCGCTGGGAATAGGCGGCACCTTCGGTTACACCTTCGGGCTGGGGCTGAAGTCGTCCCTTCTCTACACCTGGGGGAGCCCCTGGGGGAACGTGGAGACAGATCAGCTGTACGCAGGGGGCGAGGGGATACTCATGATCTCCGGGCTCAACCTCTGCTTCGGGCTGTACAGCCATGTTGACGGGGACCATCCCGAGAAGGACATGCTGGTTTCGGTGGGGGCCGGGCTGGGTTTCTAGAGGCTTCGGTATATCTCCAGTTCCCTGGCCGAACGGCCCTCGTCGGGGTCGGGCACAGATGGGACGCTTCTGATCACATTCACGTACTCACGGGGAAGGCCGTTCTCAACGGCGCCCTGGATCACGTGTTCCTTGTACCAGTGGAAGGGCCTTAAGGTCTCGTCCCGGTTCACCGCAACATAGGCCAGGGCGCTGAGTATTCTTCCTTCATGCACAACTTCAAGGGTTTCGGACGAGTAGCCGTAACCAAGGCCCTCGTACCTGTCCAGCACCGGTTTGTGGGCCGGGTCTATCTCGTACAGGACCCCGTACACCAGGCTGTTTTCATTCCCCGTGGGGCAGACGTCGCACTTGGCGCTGCCGTCGGCCTCGCTTGGTTTGGTGAATGCCAGCACGTACCCCTGAAGGATCGCTAATCCGAGCTTTCTCGCCGGTATTCTTCGGGTGAGCCTCTTCCGGGACATGTTGGAACCGTAGGCGAAGTAGTACACAGGACCTCCTTTGACCGGCGAATATACAAACAGCGGACAGGGTGTGACACCGCCGCGCTCATTGGTTAAATTGAACCCTGGAGGTGCCGGATGACAAGAAGAGGAATAGTCTGCGAGCTCAGGGGTCCCGACGCCGTTGTGGAGCTGGGGGGAGGCCAGGGCTGCGGTGTGTGCAGCGCCAGGGAGAGCTGCATGTCCATTACCGGTAAGAGCCCGGAATCGAAGAAGGTTACTGTGGACAACCTGCTGAGGGCTTCAGTGGGCGACGCGGTGGAACTCGAGCTGCCTGTGTCCGCAACCATGAAGGTCATTTCCCTTACCTTCATCCTCCCCGTGGCCCTGCTTCTGGGGGGATACTGGGTATTCATGCCCGCGGGGAGCACGGCGGGGGCCCTTGGCGCCGTGGGAGGGCTGCTCACGGGGCTGGTTCTGGCCCTGGTTTCCAACAAGGCGCTGGGAAAGAAGACCGGATACAGATTGACCATGACGGCAATAGTAGAAAAGAACTGCCCCGGAACGGAAGTGACGAAGTGAAGGACAGGATCGAAGAAACCCTGGAGACCCTCGACTCAATGGGGGTGGACTACGGCGACGTGAGATGCGAAACGGTGAAGACCGAACTGACTCTGATGCGGAACGCCAGGCTTGACGACTGCAGCAGCGATGAGACTGAAGGTGTGGGCATCAGGGTGCTGGTGAACGGGTGCTGGGGCTTTGCCGCGTGCACCGGTTACCGCAGGGATGACATGGAGGCCGCCGCCGCAAGGGCGGTGGCGGTGGCCAGGGCCGCTGGTGGAAGGGGAAAGGTGAAGCTGGCTCCACTGGAGCTGCAGCAGGGGGTGTACTCAGGCCCATGCTCGAAGGATCCCTTCCAGGTCTCCAGGGAACACAAGATCGGCCTGCTTCAGAAGATCTCCGACGACATGGGGGCGGATCCCAGGATAAAGAGCAGCTTCGCAAGGCTGTGGTTCCAGAAGCGTGACCGGATAATAGGGACCACCAGGGGGGACCTGGTGGAAACGGAGCTTGTCTTTTCCGAGCCTTTCATGACCGCCACCGCGGTGAACTCGGAGGATGCCCAGAGCAGGTCGCTCCAGGACGGCGGCAGGATAGCCGGCTGGGAGTGGATCGAGGACTCGGGTATGGAACGGTGGGGCGAGAAGGCAAGGGAAGAGGCCCTGATGAAGCTGCTGGCCGACGAAAGCCCCTCAGGGGAGATGGACCTGATCCTGGACGGGCTGCACCTGTCCCTTACCATGCATGAGTCGGTGGGCCACCCCACCGAGAGCGACAGGGCACTGGGCTGGGAGGCCAACATGGCGGGCAGGACCTTCGTGGATCTGGAGGACCGGGGCAAGCTGGTATACGGTTCGGAACTGGTGAACTTCCTGGCGGACAACACCCTTCCCTACGGAGTAGCCAGCTGGGGGTGGGACGACGACCTTGTCCCGGGCCAGAAGTGGTACACTATAAAGAACGGCATCTTCCAGGAGTTCGGTTCCGTCCGGGAGACAGCTCAGCTGGTTGGAAGCTCCTCCAGCCGCGGCTGCTGCAGGGCCATGAATGCACAGTGCTTCCCCATAAACAGGCAGCCGAACTTCTACCTGGAGCCGCCTGATAACGGCGTTTCCCCGGGGGAGCTTGCCTCGGCTGTGAGCCGGGGCCTCTGGCTAGAGGGCCGGGGTTCCTTCTCCATAGACCAGAGGCGGGAGAACTTCCAGTTCGGGGGCGACATGTTCTGGGAGATAAGGAACGGGAAGAAGATCCGTCCGCTGAAGAAAGTCATATACAGAAGCGTTACCCCGAAGTTCTGGGGATCCCTGGACGGCATGGCCGACAGGGAGCATTTCAGGACCATGGGTGTTATGAACTGCGGCAAGGGTGAACCGCCCCAGAGCGCAAGGATGACCCACGGAGCCAGTTACTGCAGGTTCAGGGGAGTGGAAGTTGGAGGCGGCAGGTAATGAATGAAAAAGAGATGAAAGACATCGTGGAAGCTGCGGTAAGGGCAGCCGGAACCCGTGACGCAACCGCTGTGCTCACCGAAAGCCGAGAGGCATCGGTGAGGTTCGGACAGAACAGGATCACCCAGAACCTGGATGTTTTCAAAAGGGAACTGAAGCTCACGGTGGGCGACGGTGAGAGGAAGGCCACCCTGACATCCCAGAGGATCGACATGGATGCCCTGCCGGCCATCGCCGGCGAGGCCAGGAACCTTCTGGCCAGCGCCTCAGCTGATCCTGAGTACATGCCCCCTGTGCCAGGCGGAGCAGTTTACCCTGTTATTCACGGCGCCTGGGACGAGTACACCGCAGCATGCCCCGCGGGGCCCAGGATGGAAGCGGTGGGAAAGGTCATCGACCGGGCCGATGAACAGGGCTACCAGGCCGCGGGAATATGCAGCATGTCCACGGATCAGACGGCGGTGTCCACCTCCACTGGGAACACCGGTTTTCACAGGCAGACCTCTTCAGCGCTCTCATTCACCATGGACCGGGGCAGGGCATCAAGCTATACAAGCCTCAGCGGCACCGGATGGAATGAGCTGGAGGTGGAAGCTGCGGTGGAAGAAGTGGCTTCCAGGGTGGCCATGAACGGCGATCAGAAGGAGGTCCCCCCGGGGGAGTACAAGCTGATACTGGAGCCGGAGGCAACCTGGAACCTGATGATGTTCCTTCCCTGGATAATGGACGCCCGTTCGGCGGATGAGGGAGTGAGTGTGTTCTCCGGCATGGAGGGGAAGAGGATCACCGGCTCAGATGTGACCATCTCATCCAGTTTGAACGGTAGCAGGCCCGGCCAGCCCTTCAACGATGAGGGTCTCCCCGCCGAGGATGCGGTCTGGATAGGGGATGGAGTGGTGAAAGCCCTGCCCTGCGACAGGTACACAGCGGAGAAAACGGGCAGAAAGCCCCTCTTCATACCGGGCACCCTGGACATGAGGGGAGGAGAGGGTTCCCTGGAGGACCTTGTGGCAAAGGTGGACAGGGGGATCCTCATCAGAAGGTTCTGGTACATAAGGTTCGTTGACCAGAAGAGCCTGAAGCTCACCGGGATTTCCTTGTGGAGAACGGAAGGATTACCGGAGCCCTGTCGGACTTCCGCTGGAACTGGAGGCCCCTGGATCTCTTCAAGAAGATAGAACACCTGGGCGCAGGGGTGAGGAAGACCTACGGAACGGTGCCGCCGCTGGTGATAGGAAGCGAGAGCTGGCCCTTCACCGACTGAGTTCGATCACCAGTGGAACCGGATGCCGAAGCAGGTCTCGCCTTCCATTGACCGTATAGGCTGGGTGTCGTGGATGTGGTGCCTTATGAAGGCCACCATCTCCCCATGCTCCGTAGTGTGCCTGGCGTAGACCTCCACATTGTGGCGGCTGCTCTCGCCTCCGTCAAGGTGGAAGTAGAGATCGGACTTGAGAATGGTCCCGTAGAGCATGCTTCCAGCGGACAGCACAGGGAAGTCCAGGTCCGAATGGAGAGACCAGTCGAAGATGTGCCCCTTCTGAAATGAGGGGTTGCTGGGGCGGTAGACCCCTCCGCTGAGGGTGTACTCAGGCACATAGCCCCCGGGGAAGAACACCGGATGGTCTTCCATTACGGGCTCCACCGTGTTCGAAACCCCCAGTTTGATGTTGTTCATGTACTGCCCGCAGGTGTCCGCCATGTCAATGTTGTGGAAGCATTCATGATCGGTGAACAGGGTGAACAGCAGGTCCCTGTAGTCCATCCCCACCGTTCCCCTGATGTTCCAGTGACCTCCGTACACATTGAAGGCGGTGTCCCCGTGGCTGTCGCTCTTCCCCATGAAGGTTTCCACGCTGAGACCTATCCCGAGGGTGAGAGGCCCGTATCTCACCATGGTGACATCGTCCTCAATCAGCGCCCATACAAGATGGTTCTCATCGGGGTTGAAGAAGTACCTTGCGTCGAAGAACCCCTCGTTCTCCCCGGGGAAAGACACCTCCCAGGCGGAGAGCAGCCCCGCCAGCAGAAGGATCATTCCTTCTCCAGGTGCCTTTTCAGAGCCTCTACCAGGTAGGACTCGGGCTGGGAGCCCTCGGCGGAGAAGGTTTCGTTTATCACGGTCCTTGGCACTCCCTGCACGCCGTACTTCGCCGCCATCTCCTGGAACTCGTTGGCCTCGATGGCTTCCGCGGTTACCCTGGGGGAGTAGGCGGCCATTCTGTGGGCCAGAACCACCGAAGGGGGGCAGTGGGGGCAGGTGGGGGTTACGAACACCTTTATGTGAAGGTCCCTGTCGAGACCGTCAAGGAAGTCCATTGTCCCCCTGGAAAGGGTTTCCTCATCCCTGCCGCTGTCTATTATGCCGGTGAGCAGGCTGCTGAACTCGTATCCGGCGGGGGTTCCATAGAACCTGACCCTGCCGGTGGACCCGATGTTCAGTGAAGGGAGCATTCCCTCATCCGATTCGCTCACCGTTACCTTCAGCATGGGTGAAAGCTCTGAAAGCTCCTTGAGTATTTCCTCGGTGTCGCAGTTCCCGGGTGCCTTGGCGAGGGATACGGGCACCTCCCTGGTCATCTTCTGAAAATGACCCTTTATCGCATTTCTGTCGTTCTCGGAGAGAAGCGCCATTCCTGTTCTCCAATCCTGTTCTAGTCGTAAGCCTGTATGCGGTCGAAGATTGCCGCCGCGGCCCGGGCTCCGTCCGAGACAGCCGTTACCACCTGGCGGAAACCGTTGTCGGTAACGTCACCGGCGGCGAATACCCTGGGGTTCGAGGTCCCAACGATGTTCCTTGTTAGAACCGCTCCCTTTTCCGTAAGTTCCACAAGGCTCCGGAAAGGTTCGGTTGCAGGTTTCGTTCCCACATAGAGGAAAATGCCGTCGGTCTCAACGGTCTTCATTCCATCGGGTGTTTCTAACACCGCTGCGGTAACGCCCTGGCCGTCACCCTTTATTTCACGGAGATGGGAGTTCCAGTAGGTGGTGACCTTTTCGTGGGAGACCAGCTTTTCAGCAAGATATGGCTCAGCTCTCAACCTGTCCCTCCTGTGAACCAGGCCCAGTTCCGAAACCACATGGGTAAGGTGAAGGGCTTCCTTGACGGCACTGTCGCCTCCCCCCACCACTATGGCCTTTTTGTTCCTGAAGAAGGGGGCGTCGCAGGTGGCGCAGAAACTCACTCCCCTGCCGTAGTACTCATCCTCTCCCGGTATTCCCAGGGTCGCCGGAGCTGCTCCTGTGGCGATTATCAGGTAATCGCCTTCGTACTCCCCGGAGTCGGTCCTGACCAATATCCTCTTGGTCTTCTCCTCCGCGGACTCTACGGATTCCATCCTGAACACCGCACCGGCCTTCTCCGCCTGCTCCTTCATCTTTCCGGTGAGTTCCGCTCCGGCGATGGAGATGAAGCCGGGATAGTTCTCTATCTCGGCGGTAAGGGCGGCCTGCCCCCCGGGCTTCCAGCTTTCCAGGACAATGTGGTCAATGCCGTATCTGGCGGCGTAGAGAGCCGCGGAGAGGGCGGCGGGTCCGCCGCCGGCAATGAGGAGTGTATGTTTCTCCGAAGCCTTTTCGGACCCGCTTTCCACCAGGTTCACGCTGAAGCCCATGTCAGCCCAGATGACCCGTCGCCAGGGCCTCCAGATCCCGCTTGAGGGTTGCCTTGTCCCTGAAGCCCACCATCCTGTCGATCTCCTTGCCGCCGTGGAACACTATCATGGTGGGAACTCCCCTTATGCCGAACTGATTGGCTTCCCCGGGGCTCCTGTCTATGTCCACCTTCACGAAGGACACCTTTGCGGAAAGGTCCTCGGAGAGGCTCTCAAGGACGGGGTGCAGCATCTTGCACGGCCCGCACCATTCAGCGCTGAAGTCAACCACGGTGAGCTTGTCGGTTCCCGCCGCCTCGGTGGCGATCTGACTTCCCTGTATCTCTTTTACCGGCATTGTTCTTCCTTTCGGTTCGGGTTGTATGATTCGTGAAATATTGAGCATATTGCTTGCCTGTAATATCTGAATGCATTGCAGTAAGATAGAGAACAGGCATATTTGCGCCGTGTCATCGGGGCTGAACCGTTTGCCCCTTTTGTTTCATGACCGCAAAGTGTATTATGTGGCGTTACGCTGGGTAACGAAAGTACAGAAAGGGAGGATGTATGAAACCGATTCTCATAACCGCTTTTGCGGTATGCACCGCCATGGCCTTCGGGGTCCCTGGAGTTCCCGACGTTCCCGACGCCGACATCCCTGAGATAGAGATCCCCCGGATGGAGCTGCTGGACGAGGTTCAGAGGAAGCTCGACGGCCCCATCGCCCAGACCGACACCCCGCAGACGGTGCTGCAGCGCTACGCTTATGCCTACGATCCGGCGGGCAATCGAACAGTGGAGCAGATCGACGACGCGATCACTCGGCCAGCAAACCTATATCGCTGTTGGTGAGGTCGAATCGTTTGACCTC
>CAYLXG010000032.1:0-18149 GCA_964387445.1 uncultured bacterium | reverse complement strand
TGTTCAGACTCTCGCGAATCTTGAAAGATTTGATCTAGCTTTCTGAAGGAGCCAAATCAGGATATATGCAGGCAGTTCTTAAAACACGCGCGATCTTCTCCATCTCAGTTCGAAACGTATCCAATACGGGGTGCCAATGCGAACGCACTGCCGAAATATCGGTACTTACAGCACCGGAAGCTTTCCATGATGCATTCGTATCTGCAAGTAAGTCAAAGGGATAGGCGAACTCAGGTTTGACTGTACCGTTCTCTAATGTGCAGTTCCAAAGTAAGTTCTGGAGTAACTGCTTCTTCTCAGGCGTAGGGGCACTAAGAAATAATCTGTGTGCGTTTTGTGATAGTTCCAGAACACCAGTTAGATGGGACTGCCAGTAGTAGTGGATACTACAGGGTCAGTTTTGGTGGGCATGGTGGACCAAGTTGGATTGCGGCTAATCCTGAAGGAAACGCTACGAATCAGTGGAAGGTCCGGTCTTCAGATTTCCGTGGAATGAGCGGATCTGATGGTAGGTACTGCACAGTTTATGCATTCAATTGTCTAACAGGTCGCTTTGTTGATCATACTATCAACAGTATTGTCGAAACATGGCTTGGGTGTGACGATCAACTCATAAATGCTCCGCTCGGTCCAGGTTACATCGGAAACTCTGCTCAGGGAATCAACTCTTCAGACTTGGGTGGAGGTTCATCACATCTTATAAACCAGTGGTATTTGGATGCACTTTACAATCAGTTGCCATCTTGGGGAAACTGGGGAAATGCTGAAGCGTACAACCTTGCTTCCATTGAGTTTGCATCTGCTTATCTAGCTGGATACCCATATGAGATACCCCCTCCAATTGTATCGGGTAATGTCATTTATGAGCCAATGTGGGATTTAAAGGTCAGCAATCTCGGTGGAGATCCAGCGCTTCCTGTTTGGCTTAAGGATCCCATACAGATGACCACCGACTACCCCACAGTCTTTAGGTGTCCAAATGATTTTACGCTGGTAGTGGAAACATCTGGGGGTATTGCTATTCAAGGAGTTAGAGTATGTTTGCTAATGGAAGCAACGAATGGCTTTGAGATTTACACGAGAGGATATACAGATTCATCAGGAGAGTTCACTACTCGACTTGATCCCGCATTTGATGGTGTTATGCAAGTAACTTTGACAAAGCAAGGTTATCTCCCCGATGAAGGCGAGGTGAGGTTACTGCTTGACTAAAAATGTATTAGTTAACACCCTGTTTTGCATAGCCATCGCTTCTGGTTTTGGGTTTGGCTCAGAGGTAAGAGTAGATGACCATACTGATCCAACTACTGGTGGGGTCGATGTTGTCCCATTGCAGAGCGGAAGATTTATAATTGCTTGGGAAGGAAAGAATTCCGCGGCTGATGTGATAAGCGCATGGAGCTCTTTTTCGGATGACTTCGGAAGTACTTGGAGTAGTTCAATACAGATAAGTGATTCCGACGCAGTTACTCCACAGTTTCCGAGGATTGCTACAGATTCTCTCAATGTTCTGTACGCAGTATGGCATGACTGGCGAGGTCCAGAAGTTTATGCTCCCTATTTTAGCAGGTCCATTGACGGTGGTAACACTTGGTTGTCGCCCAATGTTAGAGTGTCTGATCCTGGAGAAGTGGGTCTTAGTCCAAGCATTGCTTCGAACGGTGATGGTTCTGTACTAGTTGTAGTGTTCGATCGGCTAACTGAAAATAGGATCTATTCATCATCCTCTACAGACGGTGGCAATTCTTGGTCTGGAGATTCTCCTGTAGGGGATTTTTCAGTTGGAGGTCAGTACTTTCCCATTATTGAGTATACGGGTCAGCAATCTTATACGGCTATCTGGAAGGATGAAAGAGGTGCTCTCTCATCATTGTATTGCTCCGTATCTGAAGATGATGGACAGACTTGGTTAAGCCCCAACATTCTTGTCCCATCAGGTGGAAACGATGTTTTTAGTAGATCAATAGATCTTCATTGGGATGGCATGACCCTTCATGCTTTCTGGATTGAGTCCTATGATTCTGCGGATGGAACTATCTACAAGGCTTTCTACTCAAGATCCTCTGATTCTGGGTACTCATGGTTAGAAAATCCTGTTCAAATAGATATGGGTTACTACAATACGCAAATGCATCGAGGAGGAATTTGGGCAAAGGATCCAGGTACAGTTTATGCTACATGGTGCTATATGACTAATCAATCCTATCCAATATATGCAGTGTGCTCAATTAGTAGTGATTCGGGTATGACATGGAGCGATACTCTTAGAGCGAACCCAGTTAGTGGAGAAGCTGGGAGATGTGACCTTTACGGTGAAACTTCTTCTGGAGAGATTTTGGTTGCTTGGTCAAACCTTAGCAATCAGCAGATAATGTGCGCAAGGGGAAGCGAGAACTCCGGTTTTCAGTTTCAAAACTTTAGTCACGACCTTCAGATAAGTCGAAATCCATTTAATGGATCTGTGAGTATATGGACTGATGCCATCCACAAACCTTCATTTCTTCAAGTACTCGACTTTACTGGGAGAGTTGTTAACACACTTTACCCCTCAGATACAGGCTCATTTGAGTGGGTTCCATGTGTTGGAATAGCCCCAGGTATATACCTTATTCGTGGAGTAGTCGGGGGAATTGAGTACACAAGAAAAGTCATTCGACTTTGAATCTTGTCCTTTACAGAGTTAACGCATTGCTATTTGGTGAGTGTTTCAGGAGCGATTTTCTTGCTGAGAGTCATAGCACTCAGAGTAGCTGACAGTCAAAATGTCTTGTGGAAGAATCTGGAAATCGCTGCTTGAGTATATAATGACTTCTCCGTAACCACGGACGAGTAATTGAAATGCGGTAATCAACCCGCGGATATCAGTATGATCAGACCGTCGATTGACTGACATCGGCTACTGGTTCCTTGAAGAAGGAGAAAACGGGGAACAGGTATTTACTCCTTGACTGGTCCAACCGTAGCAGTTCGAAAACTATCCACTACGGGGTGCCAAACCTCAAGAATCCAATGACAGGGAGCGAGTTGATCATTCGCTTATTCTGGATTATGTCACAAACCGTGTTATGCTACATACTAAGTTGTGAAAGGAGACAAGTTGTCATTCAGCAGTGGAAAACTGCCGCTTGCTGCAGCTTTCTGCCTGTCCATCCTGGTTCAGGCAGCTGGGCTCGTGCTGTTCTTCGATGAAGCGGTTGGCTTCGACAGCAATGAATATCTGGCTCTCAGTCATTCCCTATACAGCAGTGGCCAATACTCAGCACCCGAAGGTTTGAATGGGTTTGAAGCTTTTCAGGGAGAAGCGCCCACCAGAATGCGGCAGCCGCTCTATCCCATACTGCTCGTGCTTTTTTACTGGCTTCCCGGTGCTGGTGTATTGCCTGTTCTTATCCTGCAGACGCTTCTTCTTTCTGCGAGCCTTGTGCTTCTCTATAAGACTGCTTCCTTGATACTGGGTGACAGGTTCAGGCCCTGGTCGATCCTGTTCCCGGCTCTTTACTTTCCCTGGCTGCTGCTGTCATCGAAGCTTCTCAGCGAAGCGCTCTTCACCTTCCTGATTTGGGCAGCTGCATACAGTGTTGCGCGGTTCATCCGTTCAAGGAGAAAACTGCATCTGGTCTTCGCCGGGGTACTGTTCGGGCTGCTGATCCTCACTAAGTCGATAGGCCTTGCCGTTCTGCTGCTCAGTTCTCTTTCTTTGGTTCTGGTGAACGGCTTTAAAAAGTGGGGGGGGGTGCCAGACTGGCTTGTAATGTCCGCCTGTGCATTTGCGGTTGTTCTTCCATGGGGCGTGCGGAATTACCTTCAGATGGGAGTTCCGTCCTTCCTGCCGTCTAACTCAGGATACAATCTCTGGGTGGCCAGCCGCGCTCCCGATGCACCATGGTGGAATGACTCACGGGAGTTCGCAGAGGCCACTCAGGATTGGGAACATTACTACATCGACCAGACGGCGGACAGGAACTTCAGGGAGACCGCCATGGCGAACTTCAGCACAGACGGTTTTGGCGTTATAGCCCGAAGGGCGGCTTACCGACTTTTTACCGGCCTTTCCCGCTTCCCGGGAACTGGTGGAATCGCAGGGATGAACATAAGGTTCATCGCCCTGAGCTTAGTTCAGTCGGGCATGCTCGTTCTTGCTCTCGTTTCACTTCTCACACTGAGGTCTAGGGAAGCCTGGTTCCTTCTCGCCCTTCCCATGGCAGCCCTTGCCACTGCCCTTCCGGTATCGAAGGGCCTTACGAGGTATCTGCTTCCGGCCTTGCCGGCAATGGCATTGCTGGCGGGGCAATGGGTGCTCGATCTCTTCCACCGGATACGCGGCAGGCGATAGACGACTTGTTCTCCCCAGCAGACCTTAATGGTGATATGACCCTTCGAACAAGGCCTTTCAGGTATCTTTCCTCCTTTTTGCCAACGATAAGACGGTTGTTCTGAAACCGGCACCTTCTATATTGACTCCGGAGGTGCCATGAGGAAAAGGGAAAATCCGCTGATAAGGGACAGGGACACAGGGAGCCTGCTGGAACTGCTCATGGTGTCCGCGGTGGTGACCATCATCGTGAGCAGGGCATTCCTGGCGGCAACCGGATACCCGCGCCTCTCTCCGGGGAACCTGCACATAGCCCACATGCTGTGGGGTGGGCTGCTGATGCTTGCCGCTCTGGTGATGGTTCTCAGGTACTGGAACCCGTCGGTTAGGAGGTTCGCCGCCTTCACCGGGGGAGTGGGTTTCGGGCTCTTCGTGGACGAGCTGGGTAAGTTCATAACCAGTGACAACGACTACTTCTACCGCCCGGCGATCGCGGTGATCTACGTTGTCTTCGTGCTCATGTTCCTGCTGTTCAGAAGCTTTGCCAACAGGTCCCAGTTAACCCGGGAGGAACAGAGGGTCAACGGTGCCATCAGAAGTCATCTGGGGGATATGCGGGACACCACCTCCCGGATACTGTCAGGGTATGACCGACTGAGGAAACTCACCTGGAGAACGGTGAACAGGATGCTGGGGCTTCCGGGCTTCGTTCACTTCCTCATGGTCCTTTTCATTTTCCTGAATCTGGCCCAGCCGGCTGTGGCATTCGGCCTGCTGAGCCAGGGCTGGATACCCTTTTCGGATGTTTCCGGGTTTTCGATGGCAGGGGTTCTGGCAAGCGGGATACTTGTTCTCCTGGGGCTGTTCATGCTTCGAAGGTCGCTTCTCGCTGGATTTTACTGGTTCCGCAGGGCCGTTCTGGTGAACATCTTCGTTACCCAGGTGTTCCTCTTCTATGCCTCCCAGATGACAGCGGTTTTCGGGCTGGGGCTGAACCTGCTCTTCTACGCCGGGATAGACAGCGTGATCAGGGAAAGGCAGGGCGGAAATGACGAAGGACCCGGAACTTCGTTAGAATAACCCTTCAGAAGCAGACCGGCTGCAAACAAAAAATCGATGGGAACTCCATGAAAACTCTTTTTCTTTTCCTTGCACTTGCAGGCCTTTCCATGGCATCGGACATCGATGACGCCATGGTAAAGATCTACACCAACAGCGCTTCCTACAACTACTACATTCCCTGGAGCACCGATGCCCCCATGGAGACATCGGGTTCCGGCTGCATAGTGGAGGGGAACCTGATCCTTACCAATGCCCATGTGGTCAGCGATGAGACCTTCATTCAGGTCCGCAGGGAGGGAGACCCCAGGAAGTATCCCGCAAGGGTCGTTGCTGTTTCCCACGATGCCGATCTGGCACTGATCACCGTGGATTCACCTGATTTCTTCCAGGGCGTGGAGCCGCTGGAACTTGGCGGTCTGCCCAGGGCCAGGGAGGAGGTTACCGTTTACGGTTACCCCATGGGGGGAGACGCGCTGAGCACCACGAAGGGCGTCATCTCGCGGATCGAGAGTTCCCGCTACGCCCACAGCGGGCTCTCCCTGCTCACGGTTCAGATAGACGCGGCGATAAACCCCGGCAACAGCGGCGGTCCGGCGATCAGCAACGGTAAGATCATAGGCGTTGCCATGCAGATAATGAACCAGGCTGAGGGTATAGGCTACGTGATCCCGGTGCCTGTGATAGAGCACTTTCTGGAGGACATGGAAGACGGCGTCTACAACGGCTTCCCCTCAGCCGGTTTCAGCTACCAGACAATAAGGAACCAGGCATTCTCCGACAGGTTCGACATACCCGGGGAGCAGACTGGTGTAATGGTCTCCGGCATGGCCTGGGACTCACCGGCCCAGAGGGTGCTGCAGCCCGGGGATGTTATCATGTCCATAGACGGCAATGAAATAGCGGGCGACGGCACGGTGGAACTCGTTTCAGGGAGCAGGACCAGGCTCGATTACATGGTGAACCGGCATCAGCTGGGGGACACCATCTCCATGGGCATCATAAGGGACGGCGTTCAAATGGATGTGCAGCTTGAGCTGGATGCCACCCTCCACGAACTGACGATCGTCGCAAGCAAGATCTACGACATCCCCCCGGAATACTTCATCTACGGCGGGGCAGTATTCATGCCCCTTACGCTTAACTACCTGGAGTCATGGGGCAGGGACTGGTACCTGAACGCGGTGGACTATCTTAGCTATCCCATGGTGTTCGACAACTGGCGCACCCAGGAGAGGGAGGAGATAGTGGTGCTTACCTTCATGCTCCCCGCCGAGGTGAACACCGGTTACGAGACCCTGCAGAACGAGATAATCGAAACGGTCAACGGTATTCCGGTAAGGGATTTCGCCCAGTTCACGGAACTTGTGGACGGGGCGTCGGGGGAATTCCTGGAGCTTACGACCAATCTGGGGAATGTCATCGTTCTCGACAGGGCGGCCTCCGAAGAGGCCAACCCCGTGATAATGGCACGTTACGGCATTGTGTCAGACAGAGTGGTCCGCTGACCTATCTGACAAGAACGAACTTCAACGCCGGCAGAGAAGACCCCGAATGCCTTGCCAGGTAAACACCGCCGGGCTGGTCGGCGCTGGGGTTCCATACAGAGGAGACGCTGGCAGCGAGCCTGCCTGCGGTGTCGAATATCTGTATCTGACCGGCGTTCTGAACTCCTGTTACCGTGAAGACAACACTCGAGGAAACCGGGTTCTGCGCAATGGAAAGGGAGACTGGAACCGGGGGTTCCGTGGCTCCGCTCTGACTTGCTCCCCGGTAGATCCCCGTGTTGGCCGGGTCCACCCCCCGCATGGGCCAGTCCCTGTTGCCGGTTCCCACGGGGCCGGTGGTATCCCAGGCGTATACCCAGCCGTCCCAGGTTGCTGCCACTATTTCATATAGACCGTCGCCGTCGATGTCCCCCACAGCAGTGCCGGAGGTGGAGGCGGCTGACATGACTTTCGGGAACCCCTCAAGCTCAACACCTGCCCCAGAAAGGGCGTGGACCATGCCGCCGTCGGTTGAGAAGGAGATGTCCTGTATGCCGTCGCCGTCGAGGTCGGCCACTGCGGGGAAGCCCTTGGGCCAGCTGGCAACAGCAACCGGCCAGCCTGAAAGGGGTGCGCCGGTGACCATGTCGATGGCCCACACCCTGTAGTCGGCGCTGAGCTCGTTGTCCACCGCAATTAGCTCAGGCTCGCCGTCGCCGGTCACGTCACCCATTCCCAGGTAGAAAAGCTGACTCCCTGAGGAAATGGCAATGGGGAAACCGGCTACCGGAATTCCGTCGTGATTGACTGCCATGGCCCGGGAAGTGGAGGAGGAGTTGTAGCCGAGAATGATCTCCAGATCGCCGTCACCGTCCAGATCCGCAGGCACCGGAGGTCCGAACATCAGGCTGCCCCCGCCGGGAGAATAGAGGGATACCGGGTATCCCGACTGATGGCTGCCGTCGGGGTTGAGGAGGTGAAGCCTGAACTCCCCGGCGAAGATCGTGACCGCGAAGAACTCCTCCGTTCCGTTGCCGTCGGCGTCTCCGAAGTACACGTTAAGTATGTCCTCTGCAGTGTCCAGATCGGTGGTGAACAGCATGCCGCCGGAGAAGTTCAGTCCGGATATCCTGTAGTAGTCGCCGGTGTTTCCCAGGGTGTGTGCGGTTACCGCCTCCAGGGTTCCGTCGCCGTCGGCGTCACCCAGTACGAAGGGGGTGGAGAGGGCGTTGGAGGACTGGTCAGGTGCGCTCAGCGGGTATCCGGCGAGGTCGGTTCCATTCTCGGCCCTTCCGTTGAAGGTCCACAGGTGGGCGCTGCCTGCGTACCAGTCCCTGGTGGACCACATTATCTCCGTTTCCCCGTCGCCGTTCATGTCCCCGGCTGAAGGTCCGGGAAGCTGGCCGGTGGAGGCGTAGCCCATGTAGGCCATCTCCTGAACGGGCCAGCCCGGCAGGAACTGGCCGTCTCCATCCAGCCCGAAGGTGTGACCCCCGGTGAGGAATATCTCGCAGGCTCCGTCACCGTCGATGTCGTAGAGAAGAGGGGTGTAGGGGAAACCTGCACCTGGCGAACCCAGGCTCACAGGCCATCCCCGGTGAAGGGCATCGTCCGCTGATGCCGAAGGCCTTTCATCGGAGCTTGTCTCAGTGAAGATTATACCGGCGTCGGGGGTATGAACAAGTGGAGCGTAAAGGATAGTCAGTGTTACAAGAACTGTCGCAGTTGTCATCATTTCTCCCTCTTGAGTCAGCGGATCAGAACAGATATGAAGCGGTTAGTCCGATCCAGAGGCCGTCAAAATCGATGATATTGAACTTTGCTTTGAGATCAATGGTATTGGACCCTGCCCGCAGGTCCCTTCCCAGCGAAACGTACATACCAGGGAAAGTGCCGCTCCATACGGCTTCCAGCTCTTCGTTCAACTCCCTCTTCGCCTCTATGGGGAAAAGGGCCGGACCGGCTCCGTAGCGGAAAAAGCCCAGCTGCTTGCCTATTCCCACAGTGATGGGGACCATTGAATAGTCGTACCCCCGGGAGGAATCCGGATCTATACCAAGTTCGGTGAAGAGGATCTCCCCCTCCAGGTCGAAGCCGGAGAACCCGTATCTGGCCTGGGCTCCGAAGATGAAGCTGGCCCTCCATGGGTCTCCTTCCTCCTGGACCGGCAGCAGAGCTCCCGCTGTTGGCCCGATATCGAATGACATCATAAGCACGGCGCAAACGGCTAGCATGACTCTCTCCCTCCATGTTCCTTTTCTATCATTCGCTACGCTCAGGATAATCACATTTTCCTCCCGGGGGTAGTGTTCATCATCCGGTGCATGAAACAAATCCATTTGAGAGGGACTATTCCCGTATAAGGAAATGAAAAGGGGTGAGGAAATGAAAGGGATACTTCTTCCGGCGCTCTCGTGGGGGATCGTTCTATTTGCCGCTGCGTGTTCCCCCACTGAACCGGGGGTGGTCCAGAGGGACTGTCAGGATGTAATGGATCAGTTCATCATGGCTTACAACGAGATGGATATCGAGAACTACTCAGACTGCTTCACCGACGACTTCGTCTTCAATGTGCATTTCGACGAGTGGTATGGTCCATCCCCCTCCTATCCGGACTCGGTCTGGTACCTGGACACGGAACTGATGTACGCACAGGCGCTGTTCGAGGCTGCAGACTCGGTAAGCCTTGAGCTGGATGTTACTTCCATCGAGCCATTCCCCGGGGACTCGAGCAGGATGAGGATCTCATGCGAGTTCGACGTCAAGGCAATGCTGTTCGATCTCACAGGCTATCGAGCGATGGGCGATGCAGTGTTCACCGCCGTGGAGGTCTCCGACGGGGTCTGGTCGGTGAGTGAATGGACGGACTACTCCCAGGTCAAGGAGAGGTGCACATGGTCACGGCTGAAGTGGGTGTTCTACGAAGGGACCCCCTGAGTTATCTCCCCGGCCTTGCGAAGGGCCCACTTCGACATCAGCGGCCCGGCAAGCTCATGGACTATCACAGTTCCCAGTATCACGCTGACCAGGGTGTCGGCAAAGGGGGAAAACTCAGGCCTTGAGTGAAGGACCAGCGCCAGGCCGATCACTATCCCTCCCTGCGGGATAAGGCAGAAGCCCGTGTATTTCTTTACTTTCGAAGGACCCCTTGCCATGGATGCGCCAATGGCGGTGCCGGTGAACTTCCCCGCGGCCCTGAGGACAACGAAGGCCAGAACGATAAGCGCTGAGGACTTGAGCACCGAGAAGTCAAGCTTCATACCGCTCACGGTAAAAAAGAGGATGAACACCACTTCTTCTATCCTGTCGGATGCCTTTTCGGGGATGGTCCTGCACCATTCCCCGGCGTTCACCACCACGAAGCCCATGTTCATCACCGCAAGAAGCGGGTCGGCATTCAGATGTTCCGCTGCTCCGTAGCAGGCGTACAGGGTTCCCAGCAGGAACGCAAGTATCGCCGAGTCGCCCGTTGCGACCTTCTTCCTTTCCAGCAGGGCGAACAAGCCTCCGAAAGCTCCCCCTGCGGCAAGGGAGAGGGTGATCCGGAGAAGGGGGGAGAGCACCGATGAAGCGGAGAAGGACGAGTGGGCCAGGAGCACCGCCGCCGCCGAGGCTGCCACGCTGTAGTTCAACATGCCGATGCCGTCGTCCAGGGCAGCTGCACCCATCACCGTTCTGGATACGGGACCGCTGCAGCCGTACTGGTGGGTCACCGCCAGGGTGGCGGAGGGGTCCGTGGGAGATCCCAGGGCTCCGAACAGGAGCGCCAGGGGTATCGCATAGGGCGCTGAACCAGGAAGGAGCACCGGAAGCAGCAGGGCCATTCCCGCGGCGATGAACAGATTGGCTGTCTGGGCCTCGAACAGGGCCACCAGCCCGATGGTCCTTCCCACTTTCCGGATATCCGGCAGGAAAAGACTTGCTCCCACGGAGAAGGTTATCACCGCCAGGGTGAGGCTGGTGACCAGCTCCGATCCGCTGACGAAATCCCGGGAGACGATTCCCGAGATCTGCGGGTTCAGAAGTACCCCGGCGACGATATAACCGGTTACTTCAGGCAGGCCTATCCTCGACGCTATCCTTCCCGCCAGGAAGCCCGCCAGGAGAAGGGTTCCCAGAATGGTTACCGCACTTGTCTCCATCTCGTCTTTGCTTCCCTTCGATGATGTCTTACATTCCAGGTGCAAACCATAACAGGGGGAGTGAGCAAATGAAACACCTTTCCGCCTTTTTTGCCGTAATTCTGCTGGCCGGCTGCGGGAACCAGCCTGAGACCGACCCGGCCATCAACATACCCGCCTCGGAGGTGGAACCGGCAGGTGCACCTGACATAACCGCCGGCATCGACAGGGCGAACCTCGAGGTCTGCCGGGCCAACATGCAGACCGCCGGGGCTTCCATCCTCATGTACCAGGCGTCCAATGGATCCCTTCCATCCACCCTTGAGGAGGCCGGGGTCTCGGCGGTCTGCCCGGAGGGGGGACGATACGAGTACACGATGGAGAACGGTGCCTGGCGTCTTGAATGCCCCTGTGAACCCTCCCATGGCACAATGGAGAACGGAACTCCGGACTGGTAACCGGCTGAACCCTAGGGAAGAAGCTCCCGTAGCTCATCCAGGGAGATGTCCAGCAGCTCCGCCGCCTGGTTCTCGTTGCCTCCGCAGTATTCCAGTGTTTTCTTCAGGTGTTCCGATATTGTTTCCTTCAAACTCGCAGGAACGAAATCGCCGGCCACCTCCCCGGGTGTTATTCTCTCCCGTATGTAGGGAGACAGGGAATCGGTGGTTATGGTGTCTCCCTCGGTTCCCACCACCGCTCCGGCAATGATGTTCTGGAGCTCCTGCACATTATCCGGGTAGTGGTACTGCATGAGAAGGTCCATGAAGTCGTCCGAAATGGACACCGAACGGGCCTTTCCGTTCATCCGCTCCAGCTCCTGGCGAAGGAAATGCTCCGCAAGGAGGGGGATGTCCTCTGAGCGGTCCCTCAGAGGGGGGATCCTTATGGAGTTTACCATGAGGTGATAGAGCAGGTCCCTGGAGAAGGATTCCCTGTACTCCCTGGCGGTGAGGTCGTTGGTGGATGACACTATTATCCTCAGATCGCTCTTCCTGATCTCGGTGGAGTTGTCCCTGTAGAACTCCGAGTTCTGTATCACCCTCTTCAGCCTTACCTGCACCGGCAGGCTCAGGCACTCTACATTGTCTATGAAGAGGGTTCCCCCCTCGGCGGCCTCGATGAAGCCCTGCTTCGCTTCGTGCTTTCCGCCCCAGTCCCTGTCGCGGCCGAACAGCTCCGAGGAGAACTCCTCCTGCTGGTGCGACGCTCCGTCAACGGCGAAGAACGGGCCTCTCTCCCTGGGGCTTGCCATGAGAATGGCCCTGGCCAGGTGTTCCTTCCCGGTTCCCTGCACTCCCCAGATAAACACGCTGAGGTCGCCCCGGGCTACCCTCTCAGCGTGGTGAAAGAGCCTTATCATGTCCTGGTTCCTGGTGGGCAGGTGATCGAAGGCCTCCCTGTTCCTCAGTTCGTCATGGGAAAGGGTTTCCGCCAGCCTGTCTATCTTCTCGCTCATGGCGCCGTGCTCTATGGCGTTATCGAGGACCTCCAGCAGCTGATCGTCGTCCACCGGCTTGGTGAGGTAGTCGAAGGCCCCCCTCTTCATGCTTCTCACGGCAAGGTCCACATCGTTGGCCCCTGTGAGTATCACCACGGGAATGCTTATGCCCCTGGCCCGCATCCTCTTCAGGATGTCCCTGCCGCTCACATTCGGGATGTCCAGGTCGAGCAGCATCACATCGTACTTTTCCCTGGCGGTGATGTCCTCAACCCGCCGGGAATCGTTCACCACCGTGGGTTCGAACCTCTCCGTCTGCATCAGGAAGACCATGAAGTAGTTGGTTACGGCAACGTCATCGTCTACAACAAGGACCTTCTTCATGACCTCTCCTCGCTTCCGCCCTGATTCACCGGTATCCTGATGGTGAACCTGGTGCCTTCACCTGTTTTGCTGGATACGGATATGCTTCCGCCGTGCTCCTCGATGATCCTGTATGAGATGGCCAGCCCCAGCCCGGTTCCACCCTTGGCCCGCTTCGTGGTGAAGAACGGGTCGAATATCTGCTTCATGGTCTTCTCGTCCATGCCCTTCCCGTTGTCTTCGATCCTTATCACAACTGATTCGTCATCCATCTCTGTGCTTACCCTGATCAGGCCCTTTCTGTCATCGGGTATGGCCTGGGCGGCGTTAACGATCAGGTTCACCAGGACCTGCTCAATCTTCTGGGAGTTCCCCTGGAATGGGCGAACCTTGTCTGAAAGGTCCAGCTTGATCTCCCCGTGCTTGTGAACCTCGTTCTGAACCAGCCTCTGGGTCGCACCGATGAGGGTGTTGATGTCCACATTGTCCAGAAGAAGACCCTCGTCCTTCCTTGCGAAGCCCCGGAGCCCTTCAACTATGCTCTTTATCCTCTCGGATCCGTGGGCCATGTCGTCCACCAGGGTCATGATGTGCTCCCTGAAGAAGGCGTACTTGAGCCTGGCTATCTTCAGGTCGGGATGTTCCCTGTAGTAATCGTCCACTATGGGCAGCATGTCGTCCAGGGCCTGCTTCATGATCTTGATGTTGCCGCGTATGAACTGGTTGGGGTTGTTTATCTCATGTCCTATGCCGCTTACAAGCTGGCCCAGTGAAGCCAGCTTGTCCGCCTGCTGTATCTGCTGTTCGTAGGTCTTTTCCAGGGTTACGTCCCTGTAGAACTCCAGTATGCCCTCGACTTCCTCATCCTTGTTGTACACAGGAAGGGCATGAACCTCCAGATACCTGTCATCGTCCCTTATGGTGATGGTGATGGGGGTCTTGTTCCTGACTATCTTCGAGAGCCTGCAGTCAGGGCAGGGTGTATCCCTGTTGAAACAGGTTCTGTAGCATTTCTCCCCGGGCTCCATATCGTCCCTGTTGCTCATCACCACATTCCTGTTCAGGTCGATGAGGAGCACCTTGTCGGGGATGGCCCTGAACATGGTCTCCAGCCTCCGGCTGCTTTCCTCCATGGTCTCGTTCACCCGGTCGAGGTAGGAATCCACGGTGCTGAGCCGCTGCTTCTGGGCCTCCAGTTCCCTTTCCTTCTCGGTTATCTCCTTCTCGAGCTGGGCGAGCCTTCCGGCGTACTCCTCCTCTTCACCCTGCTTCAGGGCGATCCTCTCCCTGAGCTCTTTCCGCTCCAGGGCCAGGCTGAGCATCCTGCCGATCTCGTTGAGCATCTTCTGTTCTTCAGGAAGGAGTTCCCTGTCGGGGTTCACATAACCGACCCTTATCTCTCCCTTTTCCTCTCCTGTTACGAAGAGGCGCACGGATATGTAATCGCCGGCTTCGGGTTTCTGACCGTATTCAACCCCTTGATAGTATGAGTAGACCGTGGCCTCGTCGGGGTATCTCATTCCCCTGGCCAGGAAAGGCGGAAGCTTGGTGAAGAAGTCGTGGATGGTCTCGGAGACCTCGATCCATTCAGCCACCGAGTAGAGGCATGAGAGCTCCTTGACCCTCTCCTCCTTCTCCCAGTCGTCCATTTTCCTCAGGGAGTCGGCCTGCATTCCGAAGATGAGGTAAAGACCTCCGGTGACGTCCTTCGTGTAGCCGACCTTCATGGGGATGGGAACGGAACCGCTGGATCCCGTTGAGAAGACCGCTACGACCCCCCTGCTGCCGCTCTTCACCTTGTTCATTGCCTTCCGGAGCGACCTCAGGGACTTTCCCTCAAGAAGTTCGTCCAGGTGCAGACCCAGCACATCGGCCCCCGAGGGCGAGCACACCTTTTTCATGAGAGGGCTTACGTAGTGGATCTTCTCGTTGTCGTCAGCCACCAGCAGGAAATCGAAGGTTCCCTCGATAAGGGAGAAAAGGTCTTCAAGAGTGATCATACTGCCCCCATTGAATAGTGCCCCTGCGAATTACGAGTTTTTCGTTAATGCAACATTCCCGGCGTCGAGTCAAGAAGGACCTTCCTGTGAAGCCCTTGCCTGTGGACGGCTTTATCTTATAAATAGGAAGGGAACAACAGAAAGGGAGGCATTAATAATGAAACTCAGGTTTATGCTGGTTCCATTGATACTGCTCTTCGCGGCCTGCATTGACTCCAGCTACCCGTTCGACACCGTGGAAGGCCCGGTTGACATTACCTATACCCTGGCTTCCGGGGGTATTGCTGAGGTCCTCGTCACCGACAGCTACATGGGTCTTGTGAGAACACTGGTTGATTCCCAGGAGCAGGAGGCAGGAGAGCATACAGTCACCTGGGACCTGATGGACGACGGGGGGGAGTACCCGGAGAACGGGCTTTACAATGTGGAGATATACCTGGACGGCCAGCGGATAGAGGTCCAGGTCCTGGAGGTGAACAGATGATGGGCGCACTTACGATGATAGTATCACTGGCGGTTCTCCAGGGATCCTCATTCAGAATAGGCTTCACCTTCGACGGAAGCTGGCCCTCCATGGGGGACGAGAGGGACTACGCTGACCTTCTGGAGGAGGGCGGCATTGACTACAACCTCGACGGCACCACCTGGACAGGGGGCATCGAAGCCCTGGGCGACGTTTCGGAGAAGCTCAGGCTCAGGGGAGCGGTCTCGGTCAGCAGGTTCCACGGTGTCTACGAAGATGACTACGACCCGTTCGGGTATGCCATAACAGGCATTCTCACCGGAGGTCTTCTCTTCCTGTTCGGTTCCGGAGACGAGGATGTGGTTGCAATGGAAGACGCCGCCACCAACATAGAGCTTGCCTGCTACTACAAGCTGGGAAGCATCTCCATCGGCGGAGGGCCGACCTTCGTCTCTGTAACGAGGAGCATGGACACCCCGAATACGGAATCCTCCGAATCCGCAAGCGGTCCGGGGTTCACCGCAGGGGTGAGGCTCGACGGAGAATCAGGCGGATTCCTGGGGCTTCCCATAGTCTTCGGCCTCGAGGGGGGCTACAGGTTCAGCAGCGTAAGCTTCGATACCGAATACACCGACGATTTCAATGTGGATTTCTCCGGCCCCTATGTAAGGATCGGAACCTACCTGAAGATCTAGATCATCTGGCGGTCGCGTGGAACAGGGTCAGGGGACCCTCGCTGAGCGAAAGGGGGATCTCCTGCAGGTCGTAATACCTTTCAAGGGAGATCACAAGGTCCAGATCGGCGACCGCGTCGCTGCCCCGGCCCACTATCCTGTTCTCATCTCCGAAAAGGGGCCCCCTTGTCCTGGTGGGATCGTTGGCAAGGAGCAGGAAGTCGCTGCCCCAGGTCCGTACAAGGGAGTCGGTATCCTGCATCAGGTATGCAAGGATGCTTTCGGAGTCAAGGTAGATGTACCAGCCGGAGGCGAACCTCTCCTGATGAGGGTGGATCAGCTCCACTTCAGCGAAACCTTCGTCCTGCAGATGATATATCAGCCCGGATACAGAGTGTGTGTCCAGGAAAACCACAAGGGGTATATCCCTTTCTTCGGCCTCTGAACCGGCAGTGATGGCCGCCTCCCTGTAGTCCCTGTCGAAGGTGCATCGCTGCGGCATGGTGGTCCTTGTGATGAAGGGGATGCAGAGCAGCAGGGACAGCAGCGGTATGGTTACTCTGAGAGCCTTTCCCCGCCGGTCCTTCAGCTGAAGCCCGGCGATCACCAGGGAGGCATAGCTGAAATAAGCGATTGAGAAGTGCCTGGCGGTGGGGCGTATGAGGCTTAGGGGAAGGAACACCAGCAGCAGCATCACGAAGACACCCTTCCCGGCTGACTTTCTGCCCCTCCATCCGGAATACAGTGAAAGCGCCAGAAGAACGAGCCCCGCAGCTGTCCAGAGTGACAGGTGCCTCACAGAGAACAGATTGAACTCGAAAACCGCGTTTCCCGCCGAGAAGCGAAGCAGAGTTCCCGCCATGGAGAAAGGCGCTCCCATAACGCGCTGGGCAGGTGTTGCCAGCTGGAACAGTTCCGTGGAAGAACTCTCATCCGCCGTTACGAAACGCTGGAACTGATTTGAGAGGCTGGAGAACCATGGGAGCATGGCGAGGACGCAGCAGAGAAGAATGATCAGTGAGGCTGCCTTCTTTTTCTGATGGAAGAGGACCGCTGAGACCGAAACGACTCCGCACCATACGAAATAGTGCACCCAGACCCCCGCAACGCATGCGATGGCCAGGAGTATGAAGTCCCTGGCCGAATGCTGCTTCAGGAGCCTCTGGAGAAGGATCAGCATCACCATTCCGATGGCCGCCATCATTCCGTACATCCGCAGCTCCACCGCCAGATGGAGGAGGAAAGGGCTTGTGGCGAGGACCAGGGACCCGTTCTCCCTGAAATGTCTGCTTCCGGCGAAAACCAGGAAGCCCACTGGCAGAAAGGCGAAGATCCTCAGGGAAGCAAGGCCGTTCCCGAAGATGCGGATCCAAAGCCAGAGCAAGGTGTGATAGCCCGGCACGTGGCTTTCCCAGGATATGTTCCTGACCATGGTGCCGAAACTCTCGCTGCACAGGGCAACGGTGAGGGATTCATCTCCGGTCAGGCTCTTGGGAACGGATACCGCAGCCAGGATGCCCATGATAAGCAGGGGAAGTATCCCCGTAAGAACAAGACCATCCTTTTTAATCATTTTCCCCTCCTCGCTCCCTGTGTTCAGTCCTGGACCACATGGTTTGCGAACGACTTCCTGGATTCAGCCCACTTTTTCCCGTTCCATGCGAGAGATCCGTCAAGGCATGCCGCCGCCTCCATGCCCATTTCCATAGCATGATGGGTGTTGTCATGTGCGAACAGCCCCTGCCTGCCCAGGCTGACCACGCCGGGGATCTCCCTCAGCCATTCATCGATGATGGAGAAAGAGTCCTTCCAGCCAAGCGGATATGATGGATACGCATTCTTGATCCTTTCCGTGAATCCAAGAACGGGTCGGGGAACGGCAAGGCCCGATGCCCTGAGCTGTCCAAGGACCATTTCCGTTATCCCGTCGTCGTCCAGGCTCCATAGCCTGTCGGTCCGCCAGCATGGGATCTCGACGCAAAGGCCGGTGCAGCCCGGTGCTTCGTTCACGTCCTCGTAGTTCTTCCGCTCGGATATCCTGGAGAAGACCGTTTCCCTCCCCGGGAAGTAGTGCGCGTCGAAGGGAGTTATCATGTCCACTGGGAACTTGATGCAGCAGAGCACCATTGAGCGGTAGTCCAGCCGCCGGGCTGCAGAGGAGACCGCCGATGGGGGAGCCTCATCGATGCCTTGCGGCAGGCCAACGGGAACCAGTCCCAGGCGGCGCGTATT
>CAYLXG010000031.1:0-18424 GCA_964387445.1 uncultured bacterium | reverse complement strand
GTTCGCAATCATAAAGTAGTAGAAGGGAGGAAACCATGAAGCGAACAAGCATGATCCTTGCAACAGCACTGGTTGCCTTCCTGCTGTTCCCAGCCGTAGCGCAGGCTAGTTTTGCGAAGGTGGGAACCTCAGGCGCCCAGTTCCTGAAAATAGGAGTAGGCTGCCGCGGAGTGGCCATGGGTGGAGCCTTCGTTGCCACCGCCGATGACCCCAGCGCCGCCTACTGGAACCCGGGTGCCCTTGTAAGGGTACCGGGAACTCAGTTCCAGTTCACCGGCACGCAGCTCTACGGCGACATACTCTACGGAAACGGCATCGTGACCCATGAGATGCAGGGCATAGGAACCTTCGCCCTGCAGTTCGGCCTGCTTTCCAGCGGCGACATGGATCTTACAACCGTGACGAACCCCGACGGAGGGGAAACCTTCACCTGTTCCGACATGGTGGTGGGTGTTTCCTTCGGAAGGATGCTTACCGACAGGTTCAGTGCAGGCATGACCGCGAAGTATGTCCGCGAGTCATGGGACGACATTTCAGCAGGCGGTGTGGCCGTCGACCTCGGAACGCTCTACGACACGGGCTTCAAGACGCTTCGTATCGGAATGTCCATTCAGCACTTCGGCCCGGAACTCCAGCCCTCCGGCGAGGACACCACCTGGTACAGCGGTGGAGACTCCCTGGACACCTATTCTTCCTACTCGATGCCCATGACCTTCAAGCTGGGCCTCGCAATGGACGTAGTTGACCAGGGCCCCCACCAGCTTACCGTAGAGGTGGACGGCGTTCACCCCAACGACAACGTCGAGCAGGTGAACATCGGCGCAGAGTACTGGTACAACAACATGGTGGCCCTCCGGGGCGGATACCGCGTGAACACCGACGAGGAAGGTCTTGCCGCGGGAGCGGGTTTCCGCATTCCCATGGGTGACAAGACCGTAACGCTGGACTACGCGTATCAGGATTTCAACAGGCTGGAAATGGTTCACCGTGCCAGCCTTGGATTTTCCTTCTAGCGAAAGCTGGAGCAACCCGGAAAGGGTAAACCCTTCCCGGACTTGAAAGGTCTGGATGACAGCAGCAGCCTCAATAGTGATCGCAGCCCTGGCAGGCTTTGCCGTGAGCTGGAGTTCGTCTCCGGCGGCGGACGGAGCTGAAGGCGGGGCAGTGGTCACTGTAACCATCGAAGGGGATGACCTCCTGGCGGTGAACACCGCCGACGGGCCGCAGGTGAGCTACGAGATCACCGCCACCGTCGACGGAGGCTCCTTCCTTCGCAGGGGCGGCAGGGCTGTTAACGGGCCGTTTCCCATCAGCGAGATACTGGAATACTCATCGCTTCAGCCTGGCGGGCATCTGGTGGCCGTAACCCTCACCGACCTGGAATCGGGTCTTGTGAGGAGAGCGGAGGAAGAGATATTCATCGACTCCTTCGAATCGGGTCTCTGGACATCGGGAGCCATCAGAAGGGAGCCCGACGGTCCTGTAAGGGCATCGGGCTACATCGGTCTGTCATGGAACGTGTACAGGCCTGATGGCTTCGAAGAGCCCAGGGGGGCCTACGCCATCCTCGACGGCGACACTGAGGTCGTGCGGGAGGGCTGGTTCCAGGGCGAGGAAACCGCGGAGGGCACGGTGTCCTTCAACGCACGTGTTCTGCTGAACGGTCTGCCCAAGGGCAGGTACCGTATCACGGCCGCTGCACTCACCGGCGGGGAAGTAGTGGCATCCGCCACCTCTTCAGTAACCCTTCTCGAGTCGTGGGATATATGGGGAGATGATCCGGAGGCAACCTCCACACTCATCAGACCCATCGCATCCACCGGCGAGATAAGGGAGCTTGAAAGGGCAGGGGGACAGGGCGACAGGAACTCGGTGATGGCCGATTTCTGGAGCCGCCGCGATCCAAACCCCGCCACCAGGGGGAACGAATTCCTCGAGGAATACCTCAGGAGGCTGGACTATGTGTCCAGGGAGTTCTCCACCACGGGAGTGAGGGGCATCAACACCGACAGAGGCGTGGTGTACGCGAAAATGGGCGAGCCTGACATAGTGCAGGATTTCCCGTTCGAGCTGGGGGAATATCCCTACATCACATGGGACTACTTCTCCCCGCCTCTGAGCGTAACCTTCGTAGACCAGTCGGGCTATGGCTTCTACGAACTCGTTGAAAGCTGGGAAACGGTCAACAGGGCTTTCTCTTCGGGAAAGGACTGGGCCGAACAATGAAAAGAACCCTTCTTCTCCTCACCGTTATCGCCTCGCTGGCATCCGCCGGTGACATGGCGGTAATGAGTGAAGGAGGAATACAGTTTGCCATCGATACGGCTGTTTTCAGCATAGGGAACCCGGATACGCTCCTTCTGGAGGTCTACGAAGAGCTGAGCATCGGTCAGCTCTCCCGGGGCGAAGAAGGAAGCGTATACACCACCGAGGTTGCCCTTGAGAGCCTTTCAGGTGACACCCTGGCATGGGACATCTGGAACACGCCGGTAACATGGAGCCAGGGCGGCACCGCCGTTAACTGCACCATGTTTCCTGTGCTCAGGGGAGGCTGGAGACTCACGGTTACCATCACCGATGTGAACAATGGAAGAACTGGAACGGCGGTGAAGGAATTTCAGGTGAACGGCATGGAGCATTTCAGCAGCGTTGAAATGGCGAGAACACTGATGCCCGCGGTGGAGGGGTCCACAAGCCCTCTCCGCAAGGGTGGGCTCATAGTGTATCCCGCGGCCTCCGCCAGGTTCACCGTTCCCGGGGAGCAGATGTTCTACACCTACCAGGAGATCTATGGTCTCGGGGGAACGAACCTGCTTCGTCACAGCCGGCTCCTGAATGCTGAGGGTGTGCCCGTTTTCGGCAGGCCCGCCGAGGCGGTATCCATTCCCGCTGGAATGGGTACGGTTGCCCTGGTGGACAGTTTCGACCTCTCGGTGGCCAGGGAATCGGGGCTTTACAGCCTTTCGGTAACCTACACCGCCGGCGAGGACACGGTTCACTCTTTCTCGAAGCCCATGTTCATAGAGGTGGCGGAAACCGCAGCAGCAGCCGGGCAAACGGCGGCGGACGTCAGCAGGAAGCTCGAGGTCCTTCCCCTTCTTCTGAACACACAGGAGTCCGCTCTCTATGAGAGGCTCGATCAGGAGGGAAAGGCCCGTTACTACGACAACTTCTGGAACGCCAGGCCCGGAGAGCTGGCGAACTTCCTGGGAAGGTACAACATCGTTATGGCCAGGTACGGCTCCCTCGGCAGAGAGGGCTGGCAGTCCGACAGGGGAAGGGTCTACCTTATCTACGGTGAGCCCGACGAAGTGGAATCCAATCCCTTCAGCACCACCCAGGCCCCCTATACGGCCTGGTACTACTACGGGAACGATCAGGAAATGTTCGTTTTCGCAGACCTGATGGGAAATGGGGACTACCTCCAGATCTACTCGACCGTGGAGGGTGAGGTCAGCTATTCCAACTGGCAGGGTATGATACAGAACGTTAATCGGGGAACTGGTTCCTACGATGATGAAGGTTTCTGACATGGCCTGCGGGAAAAAACCATTTGCCGGGGAAAAGAAACCCGGCAGAAGAAATAGATACGAAGCAACAAAGAAACCTAGTTACGAGGAGGTTCAAATGAACAGAATTTCGGGAAAGGGGAAGGTCGGCTTTATCGCGGTCTTCGCTGTACTCCTGATGCCGCTCCTCGGTATTGGCACCGCTTCTGCTTATGAAGTGGGCGACCAGGTGAACGTGCTGGTGCCGGACCTTCAGGAATTCCCTGCGGATCCGGTTCTGGAACAGTTCACCTGCAGGGCCATTACCGAACACGCGATCTGGCTTGTTCAGGACATCAGCTCCGTGGACAACAAGGGTGGTTTTGATGACACCACCTTTGTTCCCAAGGTAGTATGGGGCTCGGATCCCGAGGAGAACCTGGTCGACCCCGACTGGTTCAACAACACTCTGATCACCACATTCGAGTCGGATGTGTGGAGTGCGGTGACATCCATTGCCGGCACCCCCGTGGATATCGACGGGAACGGCAAGATGGTCATCGTTCTGGCAGCCGTACCTACCAAGTACAACAGCAGCCAGACCTCCCAGACATCCAGAAACGAAATGTATGTTGTGGATCCTGAGTTCTTCGAGATCGAAGGCGTGGCACAGGAAGTGTGCTACATCAACATTCATCCTTACACCGTGGGTGTTGATGAGTTCACAACCGCCGACGAGATGAGGCTCTGGAACACACCAAATGCCCTTGCCTATCTCAGCATGGTGCAGAGCGATCCGCTGGAAGAGCTCTGGCTCATCCGAGGAATCGCCGAGTTGGCACAGCACGAAGTCTTCGGATACACAAAGACTACCATAGGCGAAAACAACGCCCATGGCCTCTTCGAGTGCCTGAAGAACTTCCGTCTGTCTCCTTACATCGAGCTTACCTCCATTACGGCTGGTAACCCGAAGTATGGGTATGCCGCTTCCAGGGGGCAGCAGTTCCTCTGGTTCATGTACCTGGCCCAGAGACTGGGAGACAGCGTTATCCAGAGTATAGCCATGGATACCGACCATGTGGGCATGCAGAGCATAGCCTACGCCATAGATCCCAACTACGATGAGGAAACAGCGGTCAACGACCTCGTGGTCCCCATCTACTTCGACTGGCTGGTTTGCAACCTGCATAATGACTACAGAAGCGACTTTGCCAACGGGATCTACAAGTACGATTTCCTTGAGGGCACAGAGGATGAAGATTGGGCACATGCCGGACCGGGAGCTTCCGCGGCGTTTACCCTTTCCTTCACCAGCTATCCTATCGAGGGCAAGATCGCCGTTCCTCAGTTCGCCATGCAGGGTCCTGTCTGGGCCATGCAGTACTGCCGTTTCAACGACTACACCGAAGACTGGCAGACCTACTTCAACGGCCAGTACTCCGACGGCAGCGGGGCAAGACCAGCCATCAACTCCAGATGGGAAGGCGTTATAGTCACGTGTGACGACGATGCCATGGAGTTCCAGGCGGTTACCCCCCTTACCTTCGACGAGCTCTACAACACTGAGTTCACCCTCACCGGCGGTGACACCTACCTTATAGTCACCAACAACAACCCCGGCGGCCCCACCGAGATGCGCTACTACATCTCGAACATCATCGATCCGCCTGAAACTGAGACCACTGTTCACCAGAACAGCGTGATGTCCCAGTTCGTCACGGTCTATACGGCCCTCGTTGACGAAGAAACCAACGAGCCCGAAGGCTACGACTGGATTGGTCCTGTATTCGAGGCCTCACTTGGTGATTCAACGGTGAACATCAAGATGGAAAGCTTCTTCGGCGCTATCTGGACCGGTGTCTTCAGCGCCTGGGACAGCGGTACCTACCAGCTTTCCTTCGCCGGTTATGACAGCACTGGCACCTACGTTCAGGGTCTTCGCGACCTTGCCGTTGGTTATGCCGACACCGACATAACCCTTGAGCTGGATTACGCAAGCCTCTACGTTCCAAGGGGCGGAGCCCCCACAGGAGCGATGATAACCCTTGCAGAGACCGATGCCCTGGGCATGGCCCTGGAGTCAAGCGCTTCCATCGGCACAGCCAGGGGACGCATGACCGGTGTTCTTGCCGGACCTGTTTCCATTCCCGATGTGAATGGAACCATTTCCTTCGTCAGCTCCACCAACGAAGCTTCGGTGTATCGTTACGCCGAACAGGGCTGGGTTAAGCTGGACAGCTGGATGCAGAACGGCAAAGTATCAGCATCCGTTGACGAAGGCGGCATCTACGCACTCGGCGAAGGCATCGGAGTGTTCGCTCCCGAGATCCCGGCACAGCTTGTACTCGGTGCAAACGCTCCCAACCCATTCAGCGCCCAGACCGCGATAAGCTTCGGCCTTCCGGTTGACGGCAGCGTAAGGGTAAATGTGTTCGATATGTCCGGCCGTCTTGTCAACACCCTGGTCAACGGGGAAATGGCCGCGGCCAACCACACGCTCGTCTGGGACGGGACCGATATGAACGGCAGTACCGTGGGCGCAGGAGTATACTTCTGCCGCCTCGAGGCAGCCGGTCAGGTTCTCACTCAGAAGATGCTGAAAGTACAGTAGGAAGGGGGGAGAAAAATGAAAAAAGCGACAAACATGATACTTGCAGTCATCGCTGCCTCCCTTATCCTTTTGGCAGGATGCTACAAAGGCGGTAATCCTCAGGAGAACCCAATCGGCTACGACGGCTTCATAGCCGATGGCTGGGAATACTTCGAGGCCGCCGAGTACGACATGGCCATGGAGAGCTTCCAGGCAGCCATCGACATGGATGTCACCAGGCCCGAGGGCTACCTCGGGGCAGGATGGTGCTCCATAATGATCCCGGATTACTGGGTGACCGGCGACCAGTACGACTACATGGCCGTGCAGCAGGACGGGGGCTTATGGCCCGTGTCCACAGTTACCGCAACCCAGGCACAGGATCTTAACTGGACCATATTCCAGTGTATCGATCCTGTTCTCACAGCGAATGACATGATGGTAATCTCCGCCTATGGCGACAGTCTCCTGGTAGTTGAGGGCGACACCCTCGTACCCAAGACCAACGCAGCTGGAGATACCCTTGTTTACGCTGTGAACAATCTGATTATAGGTGACTGGCTCTACTCCCAGTATGGAGCGATCGATTTCAAGTACACCTTCGAGATCGACGATCCCAACGTGAACACCATCTTCAGGTTCGCAAACGGGTTCTCGCTTACGGATGCCGTGGTGGATTCGGTGGTTAACGGGGCTTCCACGAGCACCGTATACCTTACTGTTCCCTACGTGAGGGTTGCCCTCGAGGGTGACAACTTCAGAACATGGTGCATGTACGAGAATGAGATGAGCTTCGAGTACGCCATCTACGATGCAGCAAACGGCAGCACGACCATCGCCAACGATGGTGTTGCCGCCTACGCGATCCTTCAGCACGCCAGGGGAACGAACGGCGACCTCTACAGTGGAGTCGCCGCTCTCATCGGGCTTGCAGACGAGGCGGAGTACTCGTTCAGTCACTACGACGGCCTTTCCAGCCTGAAGCTCAAGGGAATGGCGGCGGCGATGGCCTATGCCAACCTGGAGTTCAAGTTCGCCCTTGCGGTATGCAGGAGCGAAGGCTACGGGCTTTCCATCAGCACAGAGGATCCCGACTTCGAGATCCAGCTGATGCAGGTCATCGAAACGATGCTTCAGTAGCAGTACTGACAGCATAAGAAGGGGGCCGCCGGTTTTGCCGGCGGCCCACTTCGATAGAGATCAGTTCAGGGAAGCTCGGGCTCGTCTATGGCCATGATGTCCATGTTCCAGTTCCCGCTGACCCTGTCGGAGGAGAAGGCTATCCACTGGTTCCTGGGGTTCCAGGCGGGGTACTGGTCGATCCCCGGGTCGTCTGTGAGCTGGATCAGCGTATCGGAATCCACATCGGCCAGGAAAATCTCGTAGTTGCCGGTCCTGTTGGAGCTGAAGGCTATCCAGCTGTCGTCCGGTCCCCAGGTGGGGTGGATGTCGTCGGCAGAACTCTGGGCGATCACCCGCTGCTCCGATCCGTCGGGGCGGCTGACCATTATGTCCCAGTCGTCGGAGGGATTGGAACGATGCTGATAGAGGAGCCAGGTGCCGGTCTCAGGGCTGTAGGAGGGCCTGAGCAGGTCCCCTTCAGGGAAGCCCGAGAGGAGCACAGGGGAACCCTCAGAGTCCGGGGAGTAGTTGTAGGCGATCCTGTAGAAACGCCAGCTGCCGGTGGCCATTCCGCAGTAGAGTATCGAGTCCCCGGGCACATTGTAGGTGGGGAAGGCGTTGGGGAGGCTGTCGTGTACATGCACCGTTACCGCGATGTCGTTGCCGGCTATGGACCTTATCTGACCCCGCATGCTGTCTGCATTCATGGCGGTGAAAACTATCCTGCCGATCTCCGGGTTCCAGCAGCCCAGGGGGCCTGGGAACTCGTCCATTCCCGTGAAGGTCCTCTCGGAGGGATTGGTGATGCCGTCGGTGCCGAAGATCCGTGTGGCCCCGTCTGCGTAGGCGGAGAATAGCAGCACGTTCCCGTAGGGTGACCAGGAAAGTGCGGTGTCGGCGTATGTACCTGAAAGCCAGAGGGTAGCCCCATCCGGCCAGACCTGTTCCTCCTCGGGATCGCTGCAGGCCGCGGCAATTAGAACAGCCGCGGCGGCTGTGAATGCAATGGTTTTCTTCATTGGTGTCCTGTTCTTCACCCGATGGGTGTGATATCGGCTCCCAGGCGGCTCAGCCGTTCAACTATTCCGCTGTAGCCCCTCTGTATCTGATGCACGTTGTGTATGACACTTTCCCCCTCGGCGCAGAGAGCCGCGGTGAGAAGGGCCATCCCTGCCCTTATATCCGGGCTGGAGACTTCTGTTCCAACCAGCCGGGACGGGCCGGAGACAACAACCCTGTGCGGGTCGCAGAGTATCAGGGCCGCTCCCATGGCTGCGAGCTTGTCCACGAAGAACATCCTGGACTCGAACATCTTCTCGAAGATCAGGCTGGTGCCCTTCGCCTGGGTGGCCACTATGACCGCGGTGCTGGTGAGGTCCGGGGAGAAGCCCGGCCAGGGAGAATCGTAGATCACAGGTATGGCACCGCTGCGGTCGGGCCTTACCTGAAGGTCCTGATCGCCGGGTATGGTGAGGATGCCCTTCTCCAGGGTGACCTCCACCCCCAGACGGCCCAGCCCTATCATGGTGGGTCTTATGATGTTCTCAGGCACCCCCGGTATGGTCACCGTTCCCCGGCAGCAGGCGGCCAGGCCGATGAAGCTGCCTATTTCGATGTGATCGGGGCAGATGGTGTGGTCGGTGCCTTTCAGAAGAGAGCCTGTGCCTGTTACGGTGACCCTGTTGGTGCCGTGACCCTGTATGTCTGCACCCATGGAAAGGAGCATCTCGGCGAGGTCCTGCACGTTTGGTTCGCAGGCGGCGTTGTAGATCACCGTGGTTCCCTTTGCGGCCGCCGCTGCCATTATGGCGTTCTCCGTGGCGGTCACGCTGGGTTCGTCGAGGTGGATGTCGCTTCCCCTGAGGCCGTTCTTCGCCTCCACCCGTATCATCCTTCCCCTGAAGGAGACGGTAGCACCCAGTTTCTCCAGAACCAGGAAGTGGGTGTCGAGCCTTCTTCTTCCTATCACATCGCCACCCGGTGGAGGCAGCTCCACCGAGCCGGTCCTGGCCACCAGGGGGCCGGCCAGGAGGATGGAGGCCCTTATGGCCCTTGATCTTGCTTCATCGAGATTCTCCGGGTCTATGCTGGAGGCGGTTACCGTTACGGTGCACTCCTCCCTGTTCTCCGTGACTTCGGCGCCAAGGTCCCTGAGAAGACCTGTCATGGCCCGTACATCCATGATGTCGGGGCAGTTCCTCAGGGTAACGGTGCCCTGAGTCAGCAGCGCTGCGGCAAGGTCGGGCAGGGCGGCGTTCTTGCTTCCCGAGGGCATGAGAGTTCCCTGGAGGCGGTTGCCCCCCTTCACCAGCCAGCTTGATGTCATTTTGTGTTCCCGGCCTTTCGCAGGATGGTGTGGTATAGATCCGGGTGCTCTTCCGAGAGCCACTTCTGCCGCATCAGCCACCTTATGTAGTCCGGGTCTCCGGCCACTGTGTCTTCCACGAGGCTGCCCCTGTACTTGCCGAAGGAGAAGATCTTAACCTCGAGGGGCGATGCGATCAGCTCCACCAGACCGTTCCAGTCATCCATTACCTGGTTCAGCCCGGGCTGTCTGAAGGAATGGTGGAGAAGCGCTTTGACCAGTTCGGTGTCGAACATGGCCCGGTGGGCGTCCCCCTGGAGGTCGAGGTCGAGTTCGAACCTGTACCTGAGGGCCTGGAGGGAGTGGGAGGGAATGTCCTGCCAGACATGCCTGGAGAGCCGCAGTGTGTCTATGTGCGTGTTCGGGGAGAATCTGCTGAAGACCCCGGGATACTGCCTCTTCAGGATGGCGAAATCGTAGGGAAGGTTGTGGGCCGCCAGGTAGTCCGCTTCTGAGGCAATGGCCTCTATCCTGTCCCTGATATCGGCGGCGGCGGGGGCTCCATCCACCATCCTGTTGCTGATTCCGTTCACCGCCGAGGCCTCCGGAGGAATGGGGGAGGAGGGTTTCACCAGGGACTCGTACCTTTGGCAGGTGCCGGTCTCGGTGAAGCCGCTGTAGTCCGCAAGCATGAAGGCCACCTCGCAGACCTCCGCCGCAGAGGGGTCGGGGCCGGTGGTTTCCGTATCCAGGAAGAGGACCCTCGTGGAGCCCTTTTCGATGGTGCTGAAAGGAGCGGGGCTGCTGTTCATAACTTCAATTCTTACGGAGGGGAAAGCCCCGGCAAAGCCCCGGTTTTTTGACAATGCGGTAGCGGATTTATTACAGTATGGGAGATAGGGTCTTAGAGCTCTTGGAAGGGAGTCTGGTATGAAAAGGATCTTTGTGCTGGTACTGGCTGGAGGGCTGCTTCTGGCGGGGTGCGGAGAGGAGCCTTCCGAACAGGCTAATCCCCTCTCCCTGGTCCCGGAGAACGCCATGATGGTTGTTACACTGAACGATCCCGCAGGTGTCGTCAGGAACATCGACGGCTACATAGAGGAGGGCGCGCCCATCCTCGGTGTGGGCATGCTGGAGGGTCTGATCTGCGAGCAGCTGGCCATCTCCTCCCTGGACTCCATGCCGGAAAGGTACGGCTTCGACCCCAGCGGAGTCATCGTATTCTGGATGGAGAACGCGATGCCCAACAGCATGGGCATGGCGGTCTCGGCCCCGGACCTTCCCCTTTTCCTGTCGCTGATGGAGGAAATGGGAGCCGAGTTCACCGACGAGGAGCCCATCGACGGAAACCCCGTTTATTCAATTGATACCGGCGACGGCACCATCTACATCACAGGTTCCCAGGGCGTGGCCATCATGACCATGTCGCTGGCTAAGGTGGAAGGCCTCCTGGGCCAGCTTTCCTCCGATGGATACGAGGTTCCCCCAACCAGCCTTACCATGGACATCAACTTTGCCATGATAGGTCCCATGGTCGCCGCCCAGATGCCTATGGCCAGGGCAATGATGATGCAGGGATTCAACGAGGATCGCAAAATGCCCGACTTCCTGCCGGCCATGATGGACGTTTACATGGACGGCATCGAGATGGTCCTTACCCAGGCGGACAGGATGACCGTAACCATGGAGATAGGGCCTGAGGACTTCACCGTAAGGAAGCACGTTTCCTTCACCGAGGGTTCCCAGCTGGCGGAAATGCTTGTTCCCGTTGGCGGAAGGGACATGCTGGAGCTGCTGCCCGCGGGTGATCTCGCAACCGTGCGGTTCAGGATGCCCGAGGATATGGCTTACGGCATCACCAGCGCCTTCATGAACGTGTTCGCCGCAGATTTCCCCGAGGACAACATGAGGTTCTGGGCATCAATGGCCGGGAACGCCGGTGTTGCTCTGTACAAGGACTATCCCCTGCACCTGGTGGCAGCCTATGAGATGCCCGGCGAGACATCCCTGGAGGAGATCGCCGCAACCTACGCCGAATACACCGGGATAGTTACATCCATGTTCGATGACATGCCCGAGGTAGACGGAATGTTTACCGTTGAGGACAGGGGCGTGGTCCAGCTCGACGGAGTGGACTATTACTCCATGTCCATGTCCATCCAGGCGGACAGCGTTACGGACATGAACTTCGACTACTGGATGACGGTGCACGACGGCGCCCTTCTCCTTGAGATGGCATCGGAACCACTGCTTCTGCCCGGTGTTGTCTCCGGCGACTACACACCTGCCAGCCTTGAGGCCGACGGCGATATGGCCGGAGAAATGAGCCTTGCGGGCTATATTTCAATGATAATGGCCTTCAGCCCCGCAGGTGCGGAACTCCCCGAAGTGGGCTCCGATGTGATGATAAGGTGGAACGGCGGTTTCGAGAACGGATCCATCAACATGGAGATGACACTGAACGGCGCCGATGCCCTTGCCACGGGATTCGCACTGTTCGGTCTGCTTTCCGCCACCATGTAAAAGGTGTTTTCTTCGAAGGGGCCGCCCAATCAGGCGGCCCCTTCTTTCATTCAGATGAATCGCTGCCGTTGTAGATGGACTGGGCTGAGGCAATACCGCTGCTGATGGTCTCGGTTACGCAGTCTGCCGCCCTGTGGGCCATTATGGATGCGGTATCCTGCATTCGCCCCGGAACCTTGGAGAGAACGTACTTCGCAAGGTCCATCCTCTCAGGCTTAGGTCCGATGCCCAGCCTGAGCCTGGGAAAATCCTGGGTTCCAAGTACATCTATGATGTCCTTCAGGCCGTTCTGGCCTCCCGCGGAACCCGATGCCTTGAGCCTGAGGGAACCCACAGGGAGATTAACGTCGTCGCACACCACCAGCATGTTCTCCGGGTCAAGCTGCTTGGAGGTGAGGATGGCCCCGGCGGCCCTGCCGCTCTCGTTCATGTAGGTGGAGGGCTTCGCCAGGCTCACGCCGCCGGGGAGCCAGGCTATCTCGAAGGCTCCGGCGCGCTTGAAGGAAACGCCGGATTCCCGGGCCAGTATGTCGGCCACCCAGAATCCGGCGTTATGCCATGTCATGGCGTACTTCAGCCCGGGGTTGCCCAGGCAGAGAACTATGCCGATGCCCCCGGCTGAAACATCCACTGGGATCCGCTACTCTCCGGCTTCTTCCGGGGCTCCCTCGGCGGAAGCAGTGGTCTCTTCGCCCTCTTCGCCCTCTCCCTCTTCAGCCTCTTCGGCCAGCTTAAGGGTCTTGGGAGGTATCACGGTGGCGATCACAGGGTCGGCGGTGAGATCAACTGAGAGGCCCTCGGGAAGCTCCACTTCGGAGAGATGTAGCCTTTCGTTCATCCTGAGGTGCTCAACGTTGAAGATAAGCTCGTGTGGGATGTCTGCGGCCCTTACGGTGACCATCACCTCGTACATGGTGTGATCCAGGATACCGCCGTCGATCAGGACGCCCTGGGGATTGCCCTCGAGGTGGACCGGCACCGGAACGGTAACCAGCTGATCGTCGGAGACCACCTGGAAATCCAGGTGCACCGGCTGGTCGGAAAGCGAGTCCCACTGAACGTCCTTGATGATGCTCTTGTGGACGGTTCCGTCGAGGTTCAGCTCAACGATACCCAGGGATTTCGCGTAACCTATCTTCGACATGAACTCGTGGGTCTCCATTTTCACGGATTCCTCGGTCTCTATGCCTCCGTAGATCACCCCTGGAAGGAAACCAGCCCTGCGAAGCCTTCTGGCCTCCCTGGAGCCGAGTTTCATCCTCTTCTGCACATTCAACTGGATCGGCATTACTATGTCCTTTCGTAACTTACGGGAAAGCTGGCTGGGGCGGGAGGACTCGAACCCCCAATGCAGGGACCAAAACCCTGTGTCTTAACCATTTGACGACGCCCCAATTTGCCTGGACCGACAACGGAACACCCATGGGTATTTCCCGCTGAGATGCTCCTCCGCCTTCCTTGCCTGGTCTTCCGAGCGGAAAAGGGCATAGAAGACCGGTCCTGATCCGCTGAGACCCCAGCTGCTGCTGACGGCTGCAAGATCACCGGCCGTTCTTTTTACCCCACTGAACCGCTCTGCAAGCACCGGCAGGAAGTGGTTGCCGAGTTCGACAGGGAAAGGCTTACCCTCATGCCAAACTCCAAAATTCAGGGCGGTATAATGGTTTACGGGCCCTGCTCCTGTCAAGTCTTCGTTGTGTTCGTCCCACATCCTGTAGGCCAGTGGAGTGGGTATCTCCTCCATGCAGTTCACCAGTACGGCATGGTAGTCGGGCACTGTGCAGGGCGTTACCATTTCGCCCCTTCCCCTCACCAGCGCCGACCGGTGCCCGGCCATGAAGAAGGGAACATCGCTTCCCAGGGCCGCCGCGGTTTCCATCAGGTCAGTTCCTGCCCCGGTGAGGGCCTTCATTGCCGAGAGAACCGCCGCTCCGTCGCTGCTCCCTCCGCCAAGACCCCCGGGGGAGGGGATCCTCTTGTGAAGGGTCAGGGCGATCCCGTCATTGTTCCCGGTGGCTTTCCTGAAAAGCTCCACCGCCCTCCACACTATGTTCCGTTCGTCCTTCGGGGACGGATATCCTGAGCATGCAAGGGAAATGGCTCCGGGATCACCAGTTATCTCCAAAGTCAGCTCGTCGCAAAGGGTGACCTGGGAGAAAACGCTCTCTATCGTGTGGAATCCGTCGGGGCGAAGGCCTTTGATCCGAAGGCCCAGGTTCAGCTTGGCGTGGGCCCGGACCGTCAGGGAACTCATATCATTCCGGACTCTTTGAGAAGTATGACAGCCACCGTTGCCAGCCAGAGCAGCAGGTTGACCTTCAGCGGCCCGTCCTTGAGGAGTATCTTGTCGGGGCTGCCCCCGAGACCCAGGGAGTATACGATGAAGAGATACCTGAAAACACCGTAGGCCACGAAGGGTATGGTCACCCAGAGCCAGGGGGATACCACCTGGGCCGTGCGGTCACTGACGGTGTATATGGAATACCCCAGTATGCTGGTGCCGGCGGTGATCCCTATTATCTGATCCAGCATGGGTATGGAGTATTCCTTCAGGTTCTTCCTGTGGTGCTCCGCCTCCCCGCGCATTGACGCCAGTTCATGTCTTCTTTTCGCGAAGGCCATCATCAGGGCCAGGAAGAAGGTGCATATCACCAGCCAGGGGGACAGCTCTATCACCTCTCCGGAGTCGTGGAGCACAGCCACACCGGCCAGGGCCCTGAGAACGAAGCCCATTGAGATGAGGATGCAGTCCAGAATGACCACGTTCTTCAGCTTCAGGGAATAGGCGGTCTGCATGAGAAGGTAAACGGTGTAGACGAAGGCCAGCCATGGGAACCACATCCAGGAAAGCACCATGGTCACCGACGCCAGCACCCCCGCCGCCGTAAGGGCCGCCGCAGGGGAAAGCCTTCCCGAGGCCACCGGCCTGTGCTTCTTCACCGGGTGGAGACGGTCCTTGTTCCTGTCCACAGTGTCGTTCATAAGGTAAACGGCGGAGGAAACCAGCCCGAAACCCAGGGCAGCTGCCAGGGTTTCCAGCAGTGCGCTAACCGTCCACAGCTTACCGAAAAGCAGGGCGGCGAACACGAAGGCGTTCTTTGTCCACGCTTTCAGTCTCATGGCTTCCAGGAGGCTTTTCAGAGTATTCATGGGGCTAAAATAACACCATTTCACCCGGGGATACAGTAGCTGCGAGTTCGGCACTGAATTTGCTATATTTTCGCCGCAGGTATTCGATTCCATGCCCGTTCACGGGCTCTTCACATTCGACAGAGGGGTGTGCTGTTGAAAGTTCTTGTTTTTCTGCTTATTCTGGTTCCGGCACTGTCGCTGGCTGAGAGCCGTCTTCAGCTGGAAACGCTGGATTACTCCGATCACGGGAAGTCGGAGACCGTCCTGGAGGGCGGGGTCTCCGTAAGGCTGACCTCCACTTCAAGCGGCCGTCCCGTTGAGGACTATCCGGTACATTTCAGCATTCACCACGGAGACGGCCATCTCGTTCCCGCCGCCGGCTTCCTCTCCATGGACGAGGAGTCCGCCGAGGGGCTCATCGTTTACACCAATGCTGAAGGCGTCGCATCGGCGGACCTGGAACTGGGGAATATGGGGGAAGTGGGAGTAGCCGCAGGCGTCACCGATTCCGACGGGGTCCCGTCCTCATCAACCTTCAGTGTGGTCTCCCTTGATTTGACCGCCATCGTGTTCCAGATCGCAGGCGGTCTCGCGGTGTTCCTTCTGGGAATGCAGATGATGTCCTCCAGCCTTCAGAGCGTTGCCGGCAACAGGATGAAGACAATATTGAAGGCCCTCACTTCCAACAGGTTCATGGGAGTAGCCGCAGGGGCGCTGGTAACCGCCCTGGTTCAAAGCTCAAGCGCAACCACGGTGATAACCGTGGGCTTCGTGAACAGTTCGCTTATGACCCTTCAGCAGGCTGTGGGGGTTGTTCTCGGGGCGAACATAGGAACCACCATCACCGGGCAGCTCATAGCCTTCAAGGTTACCGCCTATTCCTTCCCCATGATCGCCGTGGGATTCGGGTTGTCGGCATTCTCAAAGAACGCTACGAGGCGTATGTGGGGAAGGGCGCTCCTGGGCCTGGGACTTCTCTTCCTGGGTATGACCACCATGAGCGGCGTGATGAAGCCCCTCAGGGGCAGCGCCCCAGTCCGGGAGTTCTTCACCACATTCAGCACCAATCCCCTGCTGGCAATCTTCGCAGGAACGCTGGTCACTGTGATCGTCCAGAGCTCCAGCGCCACGGTGGGTCTTACCATGACACTGGCCGGGTCCGGCCTGGTGGGTCTTCAGGGGGCGGTTTTCCTGGTGCTGGGGGACAACATAGGGACCACCATAACCGCCCAGCTTGCCGCCATCGGCAGCAGCAGGACCGCCAGACAGGCGGCCATGGCCCATACTCTTTTCAATCTCCTGGGGGCTTCGTATTTCGCCCTCCTGGCCTCCAGCGAGAACGGCTTCTTCCTGAACGCCATAAGGCGGACATCATCGGATGCCATGAGGCAGGTGGCCAACGCCCACACCATTTTCAATATAGCCAACACCATCGTGTTCATACCTCTGGTGCCGCTGCTCACGAAGCTGTGCAAGCTAGTGCTTCCCGCAGGCCGTGAGGAGATAGAGAGCAGGCACCCGGAGCTCCATCTGGACCTGAACCTTCTGGATTCCCCGGCCCTTGCCCTGGACACGCTGAACAGGGAGATGGCGGTGATGGCCAAGTTCTCCGGCAAAGGGCTCATCTGGGGGGCGGAGCATTTCCTCACAGGGAAACACAACCCCAAGGCCATATTCTCCATGGAGGACAGCGTGGACGACATGCAGAGGGACATGACCATTTACGCCACCAAGCTCTTCAAGGCGAACCTCTCAGATGAACAGACCCTCACCCTTCCCGTGATACTCCATTCGGTGAACGACATAGAACGTGTTTCGGATCACTCTGTGAACATGGTTGAAGCGAGGAAAAGGGTAAAAGGCAACATACTTGAGACTGAGGGGCCGCTATCCGCCGCCGCAGGACAGTCGATGAAGGTGCTGAAGAAGATGGTGGCCAATATCGTTCTTGCTCTGGAGTCCCAGGATATCGACGCCGCACAGAAGGTGCTGGAACTGGAAGGCAGGCTGAACCTGATCGAGGAGGAGGCCCGTGAGAACTACGGCAGATCCCTTGCGACTTACGGCGTGGCCAACCTCGAGGGTCTGGCCATACTGGACTTCATAGAGTACTGCGAGAGGGCAGGCGACCACATCAAGAACATCGCCCAGTCGATCCTCGGAGGAGGTATCTGGCACGGTGAAGAGTACGATGAATAGGGCGACGGGTTCGTGAAGTTCCTGCTGCCGCTGCTCTTAATCCTTTCTCTGTCCGCCTCGGCGGACAGCGCCCTGGTGATGGAGCGGCTGGAGTACTCCGACCACGGAAAGTCGGGTTCGAAACTCGAGTCCTCTCTTGAACTCAGAATCACCTCCGCCCGTTCCGGGAATCCCATTCCCGACTATCCGGTGTACTTCGCGGTCACCGGCGGCAGCGCAGAACTGCTCCCTGCGGAGGGCTGCCTGACCCTGAGCGGCGAACGGTCGGAGGGGCTCGTCGTACAGACCGATTCCAACGGCATCGCCAGGGTCGGGCTGTCCCTTGGCAGAATGGGTGAAGTGGCCGTGACAGGAACGGTTACCGACCATGACGGCGTTCAGTCCTCCGCTACATTCCATGTAGTTTCCCTGGACATACGGGCGATAGCGTTCCAGATATTCGGAGGACTGGCCATTTTCCTCATGGGGATGCAGCTGATGTCATCTAATCTCCAGCAGGTTGCGGGGAACCGGATGAGGGCCATCCTCAAGGCCCTCACAAGGAACAGGATAATGGGGGTGGCCGCCGGAGCCTTCGTTACCGCCCTGATCCAGAGTTCAAGCGCCACAACCGTAATAACGGTGGGTTTCGTGAACAGCGCCCTCATGAGTCTGGAACAGGCGATCGGTGTGATCCTGGGTGCGAACATCGGAACCACCATAACCGGCCAGCTGATAGCATTCAAGGTAACTGCATACGCATACCCCATGATAGGAGTGGGTTTTGCCCTCTCAGCATTCTCGAAGAACCCCAGGAGGCAGATGTGGGGACGGGCCCTTACGGGGCTCGGTCTCCTGTTCCTTGGAATGACCACCATGAGCGGGGTGATGAGGCCACTTCAGGGCAGCGCGCCGGTGAGGGATTTTTTCACCAGCTTCAGCAGGAATCCTCTGCTGGGGATATTTGCCGGTATGGTGGTGACCCTCCTGGTTCAGAGCTCCAGCGCCACGGTTGGCCTTACCATGACACTGGCCGGCTCAGGGCTACTCGGTCTTCAGGGGGCTTTCTTCCTGGTGCTGGGAGAC
>CAYLXG010000030.1:12636-18806 GCA_964387445.1 uncultured bacterium | reverse complement strand
CCCTGCGCCGCCGGCACCTGGTTCCTGGACGTTGAGGGAGGCATGGCCTTCCCGGGATACAACGACGTTCAGGTGCCCAACGACGAAACCGGCACCAGGTTCTCCCTTGCGGATGCCCTCGATATAGAGTCGAAGCTCATCTACAGGGTAAGGGCAGGCTACGAAACTGGAAGGAACACCTTCAGCCTCTTCGCCGCCCCGCTCAGACTGAACGCTACAGGCTCGCTTCCTGAGGATATCAGCTTCGCCGGGGAGGATTTCTCCGAAGGCGAACAGGTGGAGGGACTCTACAGGTTCGACTCCTACAGGGCCACCTGGCGGTACCTGCTGGTGGACGATCCCGGGTTCCTCTTCAAACTGGGATTCACCGCGAAGATCCGTGATGCTGAGATACGGATCGAGTCAGGGAGCCAGACCGCGAATACGACCAACACCGGATTCGTTCCACTGCTGAGTTTCGAACTCAGATGGGTCCCCGCGGGGGATCTCACGGTGCTCCTGGATGGAGACGCCCTGGTGGGCCCCGTGGGCAGGGCCGAAGACGTTTTCCTGGGCGGGGAGTACCCCCTCTCTGACCGTATGGACGTCAGGGCAGGCTACAGGATAGTCGAGGGCGGGGCCGATGTTGAAACGGTTTACAACTTCACCCTGGTGAACTTCGTTACCGCCGGGCTAACCCTTCAGTTCCCTTAGCCTTTCCAGAACGGTTCGGGCGTGGAGGATCTCGCAGGTCTTCGTCTTCCTGCGGACCTTCACGCCGGTCCATATCTCCCGCACCTTCCCGGTGGGGTCCGCCAGCAGGGTGGTCCTTGTGACCCCCTCGTACTCCCTGCCGTAGTTCCGCTTCGTTCCCCAGGCGCCGGCTTCCCTCAGAAGAGTCTTTTCCGTATCGCTGAGAAGCGTTATTCGGAGGTCATTCTTCTCCGCGAAACGGGCATGGCTTTCAACTGAGTCCGGACTGACGCCGACGATCCTGCAGCCTTCCCCCTGGAACTCCCCCCTGAGCTGTGAAAAGTCAAGCGCTTCCCTGGTGCAGCCGGATGTGCTGTCCTTCGGGTAGAAGTAGAGAACCAGCCAGCCCCCGCTGAAGTCGCCCTTTGATACCGTTCTGCCGTTCTGATCGGGAAGCTGGAACTCCGGAAGGAAGTCACCCTTCTCCATGGCTGCCCCCTTCCAGTGCCCTGCAGAGCGATGCCCCCAGGCCCATCACCGCCTTCATGTCCCTGCCGTTCTTCAGGGAGCCGTCCTCAGCGAAGGCCTCATGTGCCGATGAAATGCACCTGTAGGCGGGGAGAACGGTTACCCCCAGCTCCATGAGCATCAGCCGCAGGGGAACAAGCCCCCTCATTCCCCCCAGGGAGCCCGGAGAGGCGGACATCAGTACCGCGGTCTTTCCCCTGTACGCGGAGAGGGGCGGCTCATCGGGGGTTTCCGTCCTTGAAGCCCAGTCGAGACAGTTCTTTAAAAGGGGAGTTATGGAGCTGTTGTACTCCGGCGCCGAGATTATGAACCCGTCTGCCTCCAGGAGCTTACCCTTGAACCTGCCTGCCGCCTCGGGCATCCCCTTCTCCGCTTCGAGGTCCTCGCTCATCAGGGGCATGGGGTACTCGGAAAGCTCCAGGACCTCCACCCCGGCCCCGGCCCGGGAAGCCCCCTCCGCCGCGATCCTGACCAGCTTCCTGTTGAAAGAATCCTTCCTTGCGCTTCCCGCGAAAGCCACCAGGCGCACCATCTGCTCCTCCTTATGCTGGAATTAACACCGTATTAACCATCGAGGTCTATTATCGGCCATTCCAAACCGCACCGCCAGGAAAGGACCGGTCGTGACAACAGCATTCTCCCTGAGGAAACTCAGCAGACTGTACCAGAGTCATTCCTCCATGCCCCTTGAGGTGGATGATTCCTCCAGAATGGTCTTCATGTCCGACTGCCACAGAGGGAACGGCGGCAGGGGGGACGACTTCGCACAGAACAGGCTGATCTTCCTCCACGCCCTTGCCTGGTACAGGAACCAGGGTTTCACGTATGTGGAGGTGGGGGACGGTGAAGAACTCTGGGAGAACGGCAGCTTCTCCCCCATACACTGGGCCTACTCCGACATCTACATAAGGATGGGATTCTTCCACAGCGACGGAAGGCTGATCTTCCTGTGGGGGAACCACAACAACCTGTGGAGGAAACCGGAGAACACCCGGAGGCAGCTTCTCAATGCACTTTACCACTACTATGACGGCAGACCCAGCCCCATAATACAGAGGAATTGCAGCCTTCCAGTAAAAGAGGCGATCGTGCTCAGACACAGGGAAAGCGGCTTGGATATCCTTGTGACCCACGGCCATCAGGGAGAACTGTGGAGCGACGGGCTCTGGCGAATAAGCCGTTTCCTGGTGAGGCGAGTGTGGAGGTTCCTTCAGAACGCCGGGGTCAGGCCCAGGATCACGCCTGCCGGCAACTATGCCCTCATGAAAGAGGTCGAGAGCAGGCTCACCGCCTGGACCAGGAACACAGGAGTAGCCCTGATCACCGGCCATACCCATCAGCCGGAATTCCCGTCCCCCGGGGGATCGCCCTACTTCAACTGCGGAAGCTGCGTGCACCCCGGTTCCATCACCGCCATGGAGATATTGAACGGAGAGATAGCTCTGGTGAAATGGCAGGTCTCCACGCCACTGGCCTCCGGTACCGGGACCGATTCCCAGCTCTTCATGGCAAGGGAGGTCCTTGAGGGTCCGACCCCCCTGGGCGCCTACGCCCCCAGTTCGATCAGAAGCAGGAGCCCGGCCATAACCGCCATGGAGACAGGCACCAGCACCGCAGGGTGAACTCCAAGCACTTCCGGAAGTGACCGGTCCCCCAGATCACCGAACTTAAGCACCCTTCTGCCAAGGAGGGGATAGATCACCGAATAGAGCCAGGCGCCGGCTATCATGCCCGGTATCCCTGCAAGGGCGGCGTCCAGGCTGCCCTGCCCCGCTGCGGCGGCCAGGGTTCCCGGGCAGTAGCCAAGCAGGGCGAATCCGGCGCCGAAAAGTATCCCCCCTGGAAGGATGGAACCCAGAGAACCGCTCTTGTGGTGGAACCTGGCCTTTCCTGCGGCTACCAGTATCCAGACCCCTGCCATACCGGTTATCACGGCGGCCAGCATGGTCTTCACCACGGTGAAGTCCCTCAGAAGGAGCTGACCCATTATCACATCGTAACTTGCGACCCCGCTCTTCTGGAGCATGAAGCCGAACACTATCCCCATCAGGTAGCCCAGGACCAGCTGAACCCTTTTCCTGGAATGAAGCCGGTTCAGCATGATCCGCCCCCGTACAGGAGCCAGGCGAAGAATATCCCCGAGGCGAAGAAAACAGCCACCGCAAGCCAGCTTGACAGGGTCAGCTGAAGGGTGCCGCTTATCCCGTGACCGCTGGTGCAGCCCCCGGCCCACCTGGAGCCAAGACCCAGAAGGAGCCCCCCTCCAAAGGAAACCGCGTATCTTGCCAGCCAGCTCCCGGAGAAGGTCGCTGCCCAGAGGGCAGGCACGCTGCTGAGCTGGAACTCTCCGGAAAGTACGGAACTGAGGAGAGCACCGGTGAACACCCCGGCGACCAGCATCCACTGCCAGTCAATCTCCGGGGTGAACTTCCTGTAATACTCCCTTTCCCCGGGTTTGCCGCCGAGAAGCCTCTCCAGCATGCCGCCGGTCCTGGCGAAGGAGGTGGAACACGCCAGGGGCCTGTCGCTGAGCAGGAAGGCCAGCCAGCTCAACACCCCTATCCCCGCTCCGGCTGCGTACGGGGACCAGGCAGCCATCCGGAGCAGATCAGCCAAAACGGGCCTTCCACGCCGCCATCCCCCCGGAAAGGTGGGCCAGGTTCCCGAATCCCCGTGCTTCCAGCAGACTTGCCGCAAGGCTGGACCTGTGGCCGGAGCTGCAGAAGATAACCGTCTTCACGCCGGGGTCGAGTTCCGGGTACCTCGTGCGCATATCAGGGGCCGGGATGTTCACCCCACCGTCTATGGTTCCCGAAGAGAACTCCCCCGGACCCCTTGCATCCACCAGCGTGATGTCTTCATCCCTTTCCAGCATCGCCTTAAGGTCTTCCGCGAAAATCTGGGAGAAACCCTTTGCCGGAAGGCCCTTCATGGCCCAGGCGAACAGTCCGCCATCAAGATATCCCCCCACCGGGCTTTCGCTTACCATGGCAAGGTCATCCACCGCTCCCATTACCTGATCCCTGCAGTTCCCCACGAAGAGAACTTCCTTCCCGGGTTCCAGTATCCAGCCTGCGAAGGTGGGGAAGTTGCCCAGGGTGCTGATGTTGATGGATCCGGGTATATGCTGGGCGGAGAAGGCGTCGCAGGAACGGAGATCGACCACCACTGCATCCTTCTTCCTTGAGCGGGAGAGGAACTCCTCCGGAGTGAGGGCCGGGGGAGGGGGGCTGCCCCAGATCCGCCCGGGGCCTTTCCTGTTTATCTCGCTGCAACGGCTGAAGTGATCCGGCGCCTGGGGCATCCCCGTGGTCTGGTGGCGGATCATCCCTTCGGCGGTGTCTATCTTCAGCACAGGGTTGTAAAGCTTCTCATAACCTATTGTGCTTCTGTACTTGGCACCCACCGCCCTGCCGCAGAGGGATCCCGCTCCGTGGGCGGGCCACACCTCGCAGTGGCAGGGCAGTTCCCTGAGCTTCTGAAGGCTGTGGAACAGCTTCCCCGCAAGCTCTTCGGCCCTGCCGGGGAACAGATCGGGCCTTCCCGCGTCCCCCACGAAAAGGGTGTCTCCGGTGAATACCCCCACCGGTTCCTCTCCCCTGGAGGTGTCGGCTACCACATAGCTAACATGCTCAGGGGTGTGTCCGGGGGTTTCCATCACCGATATCCGCATGTCCTCAAGCATGAAGGAGTCGCCCTCCTTCACCGCCCTGTGGGGGAAAGCGCATCCGGCTGAGGCGGGGGCTACAATCTCAGCTCCGGTGATGCCGGCAAGGTCCATGTGCCCGGAAAGGAAATCGGCGTGGAGGTGTGTTTCCAGTATCATCGTGATCCTGAGCCCGGCTTCCGCCGCGGCGTCAAGGTACATGGAAATGTTCCTTGCCGGATCGATCACCGCACAGGTCCGGTTTCCCTGGAGAATGTAGGAGCTGTGGGCTATCTTTGGTATGAAGAAATGTCTGAGAAGCATGGGACCTCCTGTTCATATGGATGCTTCAAGTATATAGTTTTCTTCTGGCCACGCCATTCCAGAGGGGGTTGAAACTGGCTCTTCTTCTTGCTCTGCTGCTGAATCCAGGGGTAGTCAGCCTCAGGGTTACCGGGATCGATCACATCGAGGGGTTCCTGCGTATCGCAGTTTTCCAGGGGGAGGAGCACTTCCCCGAGGGGATAGAGAACGCCCTTCTCAAGGTAACAGTGCCCGCATCCTCGGAGACTGTGACGGTGCCCCTTCCGCCGCTGGAGTTCGGCGAGTACGCAATAGCCCTCTTCCACGACCGGGACGGTGACGCGGTGGTCGACCGGAACTTCCTGGGCATTCCCACTGAGGAGATAGGCTTCTCCTCAGGCGCAAGGGCCATAACCGGCCCTCCTGATTATGAAGACGCAGTTTTTCAGCTTGGAACCGAAACCCTGCTGATGTTCATAGAACTCCACTGACAGGAAGGAAAATGATATGAGAACAACGCTGCTGCTTGTCCTGGGTCTTATCCTCGCCGCCGGGTGCGGTGATGAGCAGCCACCCGCCGAAGAGGAATCCTCACCAGTTGAGGATACAGCGGAGGATACAGTGGAGGAACCCGTGGAAGAGATCCCGGAGGTCGTTCTCTATCCCCAGGGCACCCTGGATCCGTTCACCGTTCAGGATGGCGATCTGGTATCCGCCGCGGCACTGAATCAGGCCTACTTCGCGTGGGACGGTATGGAGGTCACTCTTGCGGCCTATCCCTATATCTGGTACGGCGACAGCGCAGTGGTGGAGGACGAGCTGCGGCTCGTGCTCGAGCCCGAGAGCACCGATGAGGTAGCCGTTGCAAATTTCCCGGAAGCTTCCGGGAATGTTGTTTACCGCGGTGAGCTGGTTGCCCTCAGAGGCACCGTGGAGAGCGGCTGGTGGGGGCCGGAACTCAACGACGTCCCTTGCTGGATCTTGTGGTCATCACCACTGAAGAGGAAAGCAAGTACGGGCC
>CAYLXG010000030.1:0-12626 GCA_964387445.1 uncultured bacterium | reverse complement strand
GAGTTCGTCGACCCTCCGGAATCAATGGAATGGGTAGAGACCAGCCCCTGGGCATACCAGGGCGAACCGATACCTGCCGACCAGTTCGTCGAGCTCTACAATGCACTGGCAGGCAAGGAAATAATAGTGGAAGGCTACTACAACTCAACCACCACCTCCACCCTGAATTCAGGTGTGATAGTAAGGGTTGACCTTTCCGATCCGGAAAGCACCTACGACAAGCTGGTGGCCTGCGAGATGGCCGGAGAGATCCCGGAAGATGTGAATGCGGCAATGGTGGAGAACCGTGCCGGAGTCCAGATACGGGGCACTGTGGCAGGGGAATCCTTCGGAATGGTGGGCCTGGAGAACTGCACTGTAGTTAACCGATAGGTCAGTATTCCCTTATCTCTCCGGCTATGCACCTGGCGGCGTTGTAGCCGGAGAGAACCGCCATGGGCATTCCTCCCCCGGGGTTCACGCTGCCTCCCACGAACCACAGATCCCGGATCTTCCTGCTGTGCTTCGGCAGTTTGAAGGCGTAGTTCGTCCGCATGTCCGGTGACACTCCGTAAATGGCTCCCCTGTTCGAGAAGTAGTTGTCCCTTATGTCCACAGGGGTCCACATGTCCTTCACCACCACATGCTTCCTCAGGTCGGTGATGCCCATCCTTTCCATCTTCGTCATGCAGAGGACCGCCAGGTCCTCGTAGTCCTGCCTGGAATAACTCCTTTCAGGATTCAGCGGAGGTATGTGCGGCAGTATCTTGATGTTGTCGCAGCCCTCCGGTGCCTTGCCTGGGTCGGTCCTGGTGACCGCCACAACGTAAAGGGTGGGATCATCCGGAAGAAGCTCCTCCCTGGTGATCCTGTGGAAGTGGGCCGCCTGATTCCTCGAGTAGAAGAAGTTATGGTGGGCCAGCCGTGGAAAGACCCTGTCGGTACCCAGATGCAGCACGATGCCGGAGCAGGCGGGATGGAACTTCCTCTCAAGGGCTGAAAGCCAGGGGCCTTCCATCCCCAGAAGGTCCCTGTAGGCCGGGATCACCTCCATATTGGACACCACCACATCAGCCTCAATGGGGTCACCGTCGGCAACCGCCACACCGGCGGCCTTCCCTTCCTTCACCACAATGGATCTCACAAGACAGTTCTTCCTGATCTCGACCCCCTGGGTCTCCAGCAGCTTCTCAAAGGCAAGCGCTATGTTGTACATTCCGCCTTCCGCGTACCAGAGACCGTCCTTCCACTGCACGGAAGAAAGCATGTTCATGAATCCTGGGGCATCGATGGCGGACCCGCCCACGTACTTGATGAAGTAGTCGAAGGCATCCCTCAGGTGGGAATTGCCGAAGAATGCGGTATTGGCCCCGTGCATGGTCCTGAAAAGGTCGAGCCCCAGAATGCGTAGGAGGCCGGTTGCCCTTATCATTCCGAAGAAGGTGTCGGGCCCCTTCTCGAAGTAGCCCTGCCGGACTATGGAATCCTGCTTCCCGGCGTACTCCATGTACTTCCGAAAGACCCGGGAAACCCCGGGGCGAAGCCCTTCGAGCTCCGCTGCGGTCTTCTCCATGTCGGCGGAGAAGTCGAACCGTGTGCCGTCCTCGAAGAAGTTCCGCCAGTGAAGGTCCAGCTCCCTCACCGGGCAGAGGGAATCGAAGCTCATCCCGGCTTCCTGGAAGACCTTTCTGAATATTCCCGGCAGGGTGAGTATGGAGGGACCCAGGTCGAAGGTGAAACCCTCCTTCTCCATGATGTTGAGCTTGCCCCCCAGGCGGGGATTCTTTTCGAGAAGAGTAACCGAGAAGCCCCTGGAAGCCAGTGAAGAAGCCGCACTGAGCCCCCCCAGGCCTCCGCCTATCACAACCGCCCGTTCTTTCCCGGATGCCATGTTCCCCCTTCCGGTTGAACCGGAGAATCGTTAGCTTTACTTTATATAAGAGTGATAACGGTTCCGGGCAACACCGGAGGAGCACCGATGAACGAACTGAGAGAGATCAGCCGCAGGCAGAAAGAGCACTTCCAGACGGGAGGAACCCTCTCCCTCTCCTCAAGACGCAGGGCGCTGAGAACACTGGTGCGTATGCTCCGAAACGAAGGCGACAGGATTGCCGGGGCAATAGGGGAAGACCTCGGCCGCTGCTGGATGGAGGCCTGGAGTTCTGAGCCGGGGCTGGTGATGGCCGACGCTTCACACGCACTGCGCAGCCTCTTCCTCTGGAAGCCGGGAAGGCTTCACCGCCCGTCTCCCCTGATGATACCCGGGATCGTGCGCTCCAGAAGGGAACCCCTGGGAACCGCCGTGATAATCGGGCCATGGAACTACCCTGCGGGACTTCTTCTGGCGCCTATGGTAAGCGCATTGGCAGCGGGGAACACAGTTATCCTCAAACCGTCGGAGAGGGCTCCGCGAACAGCGGAAACCCTGAGAAGCATCATAGGGGAATACTTCCAGCCCAACCTTGCGGCGGTGGTGGAAGGCGGCGGAGATACGGCCAGGTGGCTGATAGAGAACGCCGCCGATGTCGTGTGCTTCACCGGCTCAGGCGATACCGGCAGGAGGGTGATGGCAGCGGCGGCTGCAAGGCCGGTCCCGGTGATACTGGAACTGGGCGGGGTGAACCCATGCTTCGTAAAGGCCGATGCGAACCTGAAAGCGGCTGCGGAAAGGATCGCATGGGGAAAATTCTTCGCCGCCGGTCAGACCTGCCTGGCCCCGAACCATGTCTTCGTTGAGGAGAAGGTCTTTCTGGAATTCCTGAACCTGCTCAGGAAAACCGTAGCCAGTTTCTACGGGGAAAGACCGGAGACCTCACCGGATTACGGCAGGATCATCGACCTGGAAGCATGGAGCCGGCTGGAGCCCATGCTTAACATGGGAGAACCCGTCTGCGGCGGCTATGGCACAAGAGAAGACCTTTTCATCGCCCCAACGGTGCTTTCCGGGGTGAAAAAGGATTCTCCGCTGCTTCGGGAGGAGATATTCGGCCCGGTCCTCCCTGTGATCCCCTGCCGGTCCATCGAAGAAGAAATGGCTTCGATCCCCGGGGGGGATTTCTCTCCGCTGGCGGCCTACGGATTCTCTAAAAGGCCGCTGAAGATGGCGAATATGATCAAAAGGCACATAAGGTCAGGGTCCGTCACAGTTAACGGAACCCTTCACAGGATAGTCTCCTCCTCCATCGGATTCGGAGGGGTCGGGGGAAGCGGATTCAACAGGTACAGGGGCAGCGCCGGCTACCGGAATTTCACATGGGAGAGGGTCGAGCTGGTGAAGTGCCCCGGCATTGAAATGCCCATGGTGTATCCCCCCTACAGGATTGGAAGAAGTTTAGTGCGTTTTCTGGCCAGGTTCTTCTGACCATGGAAAGAGGTTCTGAATGTCTCGAAAAATAGCGGTTGTAGGAGCGGGTCCCGGGGGGCTCACCGCGGCAATGCTCCTTTCGGCAAGGGGCTACGAAGTCAAGCTGTATGAGAAGGAAGACAGGGTCGGGGGCAGAAGCGCCGCGATAACCCATGGGGGGTTCACCTTCGACACCGGCCCCACGTTCCTGATGATGACCTTCATACTCAGGGAGATGTTCCGCCAGGCGGGAAGGGACCTGGACGACTACTGCAGGGTGGTCCCACTCGACCCCATGTACCGGCTGAACTTCCCCGACCGCAATTTCGACCCGTCCAGGGACAACTCGGTCACAAGACAGAGGATAGCGGAGACATTCCCCGGCCAGGAAGAGGGTTTCGACAGGTTCTTCAAACGGGAGGCCGTGAGGTACAGGTACATGTATCCGTGCCTCCAGAGCCCCTACGGCAACCCGTTGTCAATGCTGTCCGGCAGGCTGCTCAGGGCTCTGCCGCACCTGTCCGCGGGCAGATCGCTCTTCTCCGTTCTGGGAGACTACTTCAGCGACGAGAACCTGAGGATATCATTCACCTTCCAGGCGAAGTACCTGGGTATGTCACCCTGGAACTGCCCGGGGCTTTACGCGATGATACCCTACATCGAGCATAAGTTCGGGGTGGACCATGTCCAGGGAGGTCTTTCGGAGATATCCTCGGCCATGGCAAAGGTAACAGGGGAGTACGGCGGGAAGATCCTTCTCTCCACCCCTGTGAAGAGGATAGTAACCGACGGCACCGGAAGGGCCAGGGGGGTGGAGCTTCCCGACGGGTCCAGGGAGGATTTCGATGCAGTTGTGCTCAATGCGGACTTCGGCCACGCCGCGGTTAACCTCTTCGAACCCGGTCTCCTGAAGAAATGGACTCCGACGAGGCTGCAGAAGGCGAACTATTCCTGTTCAACCTTCATGCTCTACCTGGGGCTCGACGGAACCTGGGACGAACCGCACCACCAGATCATCCTGGCCAACGACTACAGGCGGAACATCACCGAGATAATGGGGGAGAAGGTCCTCTCCGACGATATCTCCGTTTATGTCCGTAACGCCGGTGTTACCGACCCGACCCTTGCCCCGGAGGGTAAGACCGCCCTCTATGTGCTGGTGCCGGTTCCCAACACCAGGGCTCCCATAAGCTGGAAGGAAGAAGAGGTACGCGAGTTCCGTTCAAGGGTCCTGAAGCGAATAGAGGAGAGGACCTCCTTCAGGAACCTGGAGGACAGGATAGAGTACGAAAAGGTGATAACCCCCGAGGAGTGGAGGGACAACAGGGCCATACACCACGGCGCCACCTTCAACCTGGGGCACAACATCATGCAGATGCTCTACTTCAGGCCCCACAACAGGTTCGAGGAGGTGAAGGGCTGCTATCTGGTGGGCGGGGGAACCCACCCGGGCTCAGGGCTCCCCACCATTTATGAATCCGCCAGGATATCCACGGACCTCATCAGCAGGGACATGCCCCTCTGAAGAACTCTTCGGCGTCTTCCCTGAAGGCCCTGAGACAGCCGGTGTCCAGGTAGAACATGTGACCGGCTTCGTAGTAGCGCATCCACAGGTTCTTCCTTACCTCCGGGTCCATGTTCATGTGCGATATCATGTACTCCGTGGCGAAGTGCGGCGTGGCCAGGTCATAGAATCCCTGGGCAACCAGCACCTTCATGTAGGTATTCTTCGCCATTGCGAACCTGAGTATCTCCCCTGTCCTGGGAAGCTCGCCGTTCTCCCACTTCCATTTCCTGTTCTCGAAGTGGTGCATTATCCTGTAGGGGATGTGGGTCTCCACCCCCAGCTCCCGCACCGCGTATGAGTTGAACAGGGATGTGTAGGCCGGCATTATGGCCGCCATGGAAGGATCTCCCTGGGGATACTCCCGCACCTGATCGGGCTCTATTCCCGTGAACCTGGCGTCCAGCCTGCCAACGCTGCGCCTTCCGTCCCTGAGGAGTTCGCGGCAGAACCTGTGAATGTTGATCCTGAGGTTCGAGCCCTTCACGTAGTCCACATCCAGGCCGGTATACCAGGCAAGCTTCTCCGCGGTTCTCTCCAGCTCTTCCCGGGAGAGCCTGTCCCCCTTCATGAGGGCAACTGTGAGATCGCTCTCGGACCAGGCGGCAACTTCGTCGAGAAGCTCGGTGAGTTTCCTCTTCTGAAGCTCCTCCGGAAGCCGCTTGTGATACCAGGCGGCTGCGGTGTAAGTGGGAACGAAGAGCTGACAGGGAAGGTCGTCCCCTTCCGTGAAACGGATGGGCTGAAGGTCCACGGCGGTGGAGATCAGCACTATACCGTTGAAGGCCACACCTTTGAAGAAAAGGTCTCCGGCCAGGCCGGCTGCCCTGGTGGTGCCGTAACTCTCCCCGGCCAGGAAGAGGGGGGAATCCCATCTCCCGTATCTGGAGAGATACTGACGGATGAACCTTCCAACGGACTCCAGGTCTCCCTTGTACCCCCAGTATTTATCGATGGCCGCCTCATCGGCGCACCTGCTGTAGCCGGTTTCCACCGGATCGATGAAGACCAGGTCCGTTCGGTCAAGCCAGGTGCTGCGGTTGTCCTCCAGCCGGAAAGGGGGGCGGGGCATCCAGCCCTCCGGCTCCATCACCACCCTTTTCGGGCCGATGGCTCCCATGTGAAGCCATACTGAGGAAGATCCCGGCCCTCCGTTAAAGACGAATGTCAGAGGCCTGTCCGCCGGCGGTGTGTCGCCTCCCAGTTCATAGGCGGTGAAGAATATCTCAGCTTCGATCTCCCCCTTGTCGTCCTTCAGGGGAAGCACTCCGGCCCGGCTCATGTATTTCCTTGTCTCGCCGCCGAGTTCCATTTCGTGGTATCGCTCCACAGGCTCCAGACCTGGAAGCTCGAACCTGTCCTTTTCTTCCTTCACAGGCTTCTCTTCGTTATTCTCCTTCGGCATGGCTTCCACCCTTCAGTTGATCGATGAATGTGCTGCAGGCATCGTCGTCGATGAATTTCCACTGACAGTGCCAGAACGGGGTCATTACATCCGAAAGCCCGTTCAGCCACTTCTCCTGCTCGGGCCTGTCGGGATAGCAGAGATCCGGCCCCGGTGGTCTCCCGGGATATGAAGGATCGGCGGACCCTGCCGCCGATCGATGGAGAACCAGTACTCCCGCTTCCCCAGTCCGAGATCCATCAAGGCGATCACTTCTTCCACGGCCGCCCCCTTTCATGAACTGAAAGATAAGACAGCCGGCGGGAAGAAGGACACTGGTCAGATCACCATGAAGATGGTCCTTCCCCTTCGCCACACCAGCAGCAGTGCATCTCCCACGGTTCCCGAAAGCTCTTCTCCCACCTCGGAGACCCTGGTCACCTGCTTCCTGTTCACCTCGATGATGATGTCGCCCGCCTGTATGCCCGCTGCGGCTGCGGGACTTCCCGGGTACACCCCGGCAACCAGGACCCCGGCCACGTCCTCGGCTCCCAGCCTGGCGGCGATTTCCTCGGTAAGCTCTGAGAGCTGCCAGCCGTACTCGTCCTCAAGGTTCGTCGCTACTGTTTCAGGGTCTTCCTCCCGTGAACCCAGCCTTACGGTGACCCTTCTCTGGTCTCCGTCCCGGATCACCGTGAGCCTGGTTTCCGTGCCCGGATCTATGGCGGCTATCCTGTTCCTGAAGTCCTGGAGGGAACCGAATGGGGTTCCGTCTATTTCCGTTATCACGTCACCCCTCTGCAGCCCGGCATCCCCGGCGGGGGAATCCGGAAGGATGTCCGCAAGGAGTACGCCGGAGGCGCTGTCCAGATCGAACTGTTCCGCCAGTTCAGCACTTACCTCCTGAATGCTCACCCCAAGCCAGCCCCTTCTCACCTCTCCGAACTCCATTATGTCGTCGACCACGTCCCTGACGGTGCTCACCGGTATCGCAAAGCCTATCCCCTGGTAGCCCCCGGACCTTGAGGCAATGGCGGTGTTCACCCCCACCAGTTCCCCGTCCAGGTTCACAAGGGCGCCGCCGCTGTTCCCGGGATTTATCGCCGCGTCGGTCTGTATGTAGCTCTCGTAGTCGGCGAGACCCACACCTTCACGGCCCAGGAAACTGACGATGCCCTGGGTGACCGTCTGACTCAGGGCGAAGGGAGATCCTATGGCCAGGACCCACTCTCCCACCCGCAGGTCGTCGCTGTTCCCAAGGACTATTACCGGAAGCTCCTGGTCGTACTCGATCTGTATCAGCGCAAGGTCGCTTCTGGGGTCGGCCCCCACCAGCTTAGCGTTCACCTCTTCCCCGTCTGAGAGGATCACCATCAGTTCATCGGCTTCACCGGCCACATGGTTGTTGGTCACTATCAGCCCGTCGGACCTTATTATCACGCCGCTCCCCAGCCCTTCCCGGGTGTACTCCCGTGTACCGCCCTGACCGGGGAATCCATATCCGAAGCCCCAGGGCATCAGGGGCATCGATGGCGCGGTCACAGTGGTCCTGGATGTTATGGTTACCACGCTGGGGCCAACCCTCCGGGAGATGTCGGCGAAGAGGTCGCTCATGCCCCTGGGGTCCACCACAACCGTGGTCTGAACCGGATCTCCGGCGGAGGGCGCAGCCGTTTCTTCGGCGTAGGCATATCCCAGCGCCGCGAACAGCACCGCCGTGGCAGAGAAACCGGCAGCTATCCTGCCCATGCAGTCCTCCTTTCTTCTCTGTTTTCTTGGAAATACTCCGACGGCTCCGCCGGGTTCCAGGGATCAGTTCAGGATGGAGAGTATGCTTTCCACCAGATCCTTTGGCTTGAAGGGTTTCTGGAGGAATCCTCCCGGGCTGTGCCCGGCGAAAAGGGAGGAGAGTTTCTCCCTGCTGTAGCCGCTGATGATCAGTACCGGCAGATGAACACCCATTTCCTCCATGGCGTTGAAAACGTCAACCCCGCTCAGGCCCGGCATTGTCAGGTCCAGCACCATCAGGTCAAAGGGATATTCCTTCTCCTGAAGGGCAGCCAGGGCCTCTGCTCCACCGGGCAGCGGCACGGGACGGCTCCCGGCTGATTCAAGGATCGCGCAGACCGTATCCCTGACTATCTCCTCGTCGTCCACCACCATGATCCTGGTTCCCGAGAGATCTCCGGGGCTACCGTCTCCCTGGCTTGGAGCATCAGGTGAAGCGGTTCCCTCCGCCGCAGGCAGATACACGGTGAACACCGAACCCCGTCCTGGCTCAGAATCAACCGTCAGCCCTCCCGAATGACCCCGCACTATCCCCAGGACCGCTGCAAGACCCAGACCCCTCCCCGTTCGCTTGGTGGAGAAGAAGGGGTCGAATATCCTGGTCATTGTGTCCTGGGTTATCCCCGTGCCATGGTCCTCAACCTGGAGGTAGACGAACTCCCCGGACTCCGGTGAATCCTCTATGAGGCTGTCGGCAAAGTCGCACCGCTCCATGGTTCTCAGCCCTGTCCTGATGATCACCCTGCCCTGCCCATGGATGGCTTCAGCGCCGTTGACGGCGAGGTTCATGATGATCTGTCTGATCTGGGAGGCATTCCCCTTCACAGGAGGCAGGTCGCCGCGGCGCTCCACCTCGAGGTAAGCTCCCCCGGGGAGGCTCGCCTTGAGCAGAGGGGTCAGCTCGGAGACCAGGCCCTCCACGTCAAGCAGTTCAAGTCCCATGGGGCTGATCCCGGCGTAGTCCAGCATCTGGGCACAGAGTTCCGCTGACCTTTCCGCGGCAGTCCTTATCATCCCGGCGCTGACCATCTCCCTGGTTCCCGGCTCAAGCGAGGAGCAGAGCAGCGAGGCGTTCCCGAGAATGCCCTGAAGCAGGTTGTTGAAATCATGGGCTATCCCCCCGGCAAGGGTTCCCAGGGCCTCCAGCTTCTGGGCCCTTCTCATCTGATTCTCTATCAGGTTCTTCCTGGCCTCGGCCCTTCTCTGCTCGGTAAGGTCCACCTGAACGAGGAAAAGCTCCCCGGAGGAAAGGTGAGCAGGGGAGACGCTCACCTCCCTGATGGATCCGTCGGCTGTCCTGAAGGCCGCTTCGAACTCCTCTCCCTGAAGGCACATCTCCAGGAGGCTGCAGGTATCCTCCCCAGGGCCGAAGGGGATCAGGAGATCGGAGACAGCCCGTCCCGAGACCTGATGGGATCCGTATCCGTATATCTCGCCGCAGGTCCTGTTCCAGAAGGTGATCCTCCCCTCCTGATCCAGCGCCATTATGCCTATTCCAGCCAGTGCGTGCAGGAAAGCCCTGAACCTCTCCTCGTTGGCTGAAAGCAGGGTGTTCCGTTCCTCCAGGAGCGCAGCCTGGTGCCTGGCTTCCTGTATGTCCCTGTTCTTCCTGGCGGCATCGCCAATGACCTGAATAACGCTCTGAAGGGCTTCGGACCTTACCCTTTCCACCTCTTCATCGGCCAGTATGCTCTCAGAAAGAACCTCGTATGCCCGCTGGAAATCTCCCTTGCGGCGGTAAAGGTCGGCCTGTACCCGAAGCAGCAGCTTGTCAGGTTTCCCGGGCATGATCTCCCCGCGAATCGCAACCGCCCGGTTGCAGAGTTCCTCCGCCGTATCGTAGTCCCCCCGGGAAATGCACACTTCCGCCTTCAGCCCCAGGAACTCCACCTGGGAATCTCCGTGCTTCGTGGAGAACACCAGTTCCTCAGCACGGTCGAAGAGGGCCATCCCCCGGGGAACGTCCCCTGTATCGCAGCAGGCCGCCGCGGCATTGGCGAACACCAGACCGGCTTTGTTGATGTCTTCGTTCTCAAGCTGCATCTCAGCCGCTTCCAGAAGCATCTTGAAAGCGGCTTCCGGCTTCCGGTGCCTTTTCAGGACAAGCATGCCCAGATTCGCAAGGCTGTCTGCATATCCGTACCTGTTCCCGCACTGTTTCTGCAGCTCCAGGGATTCCCTGTAGCTCTCTTCCGCCTGGTCGTAAAGCCCCATCTGCTGGCACAGCAGGCCCATATTGCAGAGCAGGAAGGCCTGGCTCTGGGTCAGACCCAGTTCCCTGTTCAGCTCCAGTGCCTCCCGGTAATACTTCCAGGCCCTTGAGAGAAGCTCCAGATTGCCGCAGACCACCCCCAGCCAGTTCAGACAGTTGGAGAGGGTGATGTCACGGACCTGCCTGAGCACCTCCTCCGCCTTCTCCAGAACGGGAAGGGCGCCGGCATAGTCCCCCTCCGCCCACATGGTAACACCGGAAGCCATGAGACAGCGTGCGGCCCCCAGTTCATCTCCGCCGGCAAGGGCGATCTCCCTTGCGGAGGAATACCTGGACCTCGCCTCCTGGAAGCTGCCGGCCCTCCAGTACCTTGTGGCGTCGTAGAAGGCGCAGTAGAACCGCACCTCCAGGGGTATCGGGGGGTGGAAAAGGCCCATGTAGCTGCTTATCAGGTATGACACGGTATCGCTCTGGCCGGAATATGTTGCCAGCCTCAAGGCCTCCTCGTAATCCTCTATCCATTCATGGATCGGGGCCGAATTCCTTTTCTTAAGGGTTTCCAGCAGTTCGTCAAGCCTTGGCGCAGGGATCCCGGTCATGGCACCTCTTCCTTTGAAGAGTATTATTATAGCTTTGCCAACACCCCCACAACATAGCGACAGGAGAACCGATGGACACTTCCCCCTCTGAACTGGACAGAATAGGCAGGGAACTCTCCGGGAAGCGCAGGGACTACGGCAGGCTCAACTGGACGAAGTACACAACGGGATTCGACTTCGGCATCGATGAAGCCTACGCCGGGATAGTGGAGTTCCTCAGGGATGAGATCCGGTGGAACACGATACAGGAAGCCGCAGATAACCCTTCTGACCCCCTGGAGGCCAGGAAGGCCGAGATACTCCGAAAAGCCTTCAGACCCTTCCACCTTTCCCAGGAGATGACAACGCTCGCCTCGGAGATGCAGAAGCTCACTTCCAGGCTCTCAGCGGTTTTGAACACCCACAGGTTCAAGGTGGACGGTGTGGAGAAGAGCGGCCCGGAGATCGGGCGGATACTCTCCGAAAGCAGCGACAGGGAACTGAGAAGGAAGGCCTTCCTCTCCAGGACAAGCGTTGCGGAACCCCTTATCGAGAACGGGTTCATGGACCTTCTTCATATGAGGAGGGAATACGCTGAGGGCATGGGAAGGGAGAACTTCGTTTCTCATAGCCTGGAAGAACAGGAGCTCGATCCGCGGTTGTTCGATTCCTGGCCGGCTGAAGTGAAACGGGCCGTACCCGCCATGATGAACACCAGGGCAGCATTCGCCGAGGAGTACACCGGAGCAGGCGAGGTAATGCCCTGGGACGAAGCCTACATAGCCTCGGCAATAGCGCCCCAGCTCCACCAGGAAGTTGACTTGAGCGGCTTCCTGGATCCAATAGCGGACCTCTTTCAGATGTTCGGCTTCGACATCCGCTCGATGAACATCACCTACGACATCTTCCCCAGGAAGCATAAATCGGAATGGGGTTACAATTTCCCCATAGAGACCGGGGCCGATTCAAGGATACTGGCAAATGTAAGCAACAGGTTCAACGAGTTCAGGGTGCTTCTGCACGAGACTGGCCACGGAGTTCATTCCTTCACCTCCAGCCCTGACGAAGCGGTGCTCAACATGGGGATCAGCGGAATAACCAGCGAGGGTATTGCCAACCTCTTCGGCTCCTTCAGGACCAGGGAGGTTTTCTATGGGCGGTTCTTCTCTGGAGAGGATCTGAAGAAGGCAAGGATCAGCTTCGGCAGACTCGATAAGTGGGCAAGGGCAAGCCAGCTCCTCAATGTGGGCAGGATACTCTTCGACGCAGGGCTGCACACCGGGAACCCGACTTCACTGAAAGAGATCGAAGATATGCGCTGGAGAACGGAGAAGGAGCTCTTCGGCACACCGCCATACGCTGACAGACCTGTATGGGCCAACACCATCCACCACACCACCCATCCGGTCTACCTTCACAACTACCTTCTCGGAGACCTGATGTGCGACATGCTGGAAACGGTGTTCCTTAAGAGGGAAGGCATCGGCGATCTTACCGAGAAGGCCGGGGAATTCGGGGAATTCCTCAGGGAAGAGGTTATCGCGCCCTCGGGCAGGTACACATTCCCCGAACTCTTCAGAAGGATAAGCGGAGAGGACCTTTCCCTCTCCCTGCTGGTGAACAGGACAGTGGAAGAGCTGGGCGACTAGATGAGTCTGATCCTTGCTCTTTCCGTCACATTATCCAGTGGTGATGTCTTCGCCGAGGGCCTTCACAGCCCCGATGGCCTCGCCTTCTTCCCCGAAGGAACCGTGTACGTTGCAGAGGAGACCGCCGGC
>CAYLXG010000029.1:0-19036 GCA_964387445.1 uncultured bacterium | reverse complement strand
GGTAGCCTCCCTTGTGAAGCACCTGGGGCCAGACGCAGTATGAACACCTGAAGGGGCATCCACGGCTGGTTATCATCATCACCGAAGGGTATCTGGCCGCGGCGAAGAAGTAGTTCTCCGGTTTCAGGTGCTTCCTGTAGACATCAGCGAGGAGGGGAAGTGAGTCAAGGTCCTCCACAGGGGTTCTGTCGGGGGTTCTCTCAGGGCCGGAGGTTCCGTTGAGCCAGAGGCCCGGCACCCGGGAGAGGTCCTCTCCCTTTTCCAGGGCATCCGCCGCCTGGGCAATTGAGAGATCGTACTCTCCCACCGCTACTCCGGTAAGGAACGGCGCTGAAAGGAGCACTTCCCGGGGGAGGGCGCTGACATGGGTGCCCACCAGGAAGAGTGAGCCCCCGAAGGAAGACAGGGTTTCAGCAACGGAGATGTCGCTGTGTATCGACGGCGTGCTGGTGTACAAGAACGTCATGGAAGGGCCGAAATCCCTGACAAGTTCGACAAGGGCCGCGTCGGTTATCCCCGCCGCCGGACAGTCCAGGAAAAGCACCTCGTGACCATGCCTTTCCAGCATCCCCACGGAATAGGCAAGCCAGAAGGGCCAGTACATTGTGCCGCTCTTCACTATGGCCGGCGAGCGGGAAGACCGTGAGAACCTTCCGTTCATGAAGGGAGGATTGACCACGGCAACCCTCATACTATGGCCTCGATCCTCTCCAGGAACCTGTGGGCGGTTTTCTCCCAGGTAAACATACCGGCCCTTTCACGGCCCCTTTCGCCCAGTTCCGCCAGCGTTTCATCGGAAGCGGCCTTGAGCTCCGCCATTCCCCTCATTATGTCGATAACCGAGTAGGGATCTATGAGTATCCCCGTATCCCCGACTACCTCCTCCAGGGCGGTGGCCTTGGAGGCCATCACGGGTGCTCCTGTGGCCATGGCCTCAAGGGCCGGGAGACCGAAGCCCTCGTAGACCGAGGGTATGAGCAGGGCGCGGCAGGTCATGTAGAGCTCACGCAGTTCGTCGTCGCTTATGTAGGTGAGCACCTTTATGCTGTTCCTGGCGGGGTTGGAGTCGAGGTGCTTCCTGAAGTGGCCCCATGCCCTGTCCTTCCTCACCACCATCACAAGAGGAGGGGTGGAGCGGTCCATGGCCCACAGCCTTCCATAGGCGGTGAGGAACCTTGGAATGTTCTTGTAGCCCCGGGCATTGCCAACGTAAAGGAAGAAGTTCTCCCTTTTCCTGCCGTTCTGAACAGGTCTGGTGAACAGTGCCTGCCCCTCGCCCGTTATGAAGATCTTGTCCCCGGAGGAATTGAACTTCCTAAGCACATCCAGCTTGGTGGCCATGGTGGGCACCGCAACGGCGTTCGCGTGGCCTATGGACCTGGAAAGGGCCCTGGTGAAGAGCATGCGGCTGAATGCGTTCCGTACAACGCTGTCCCCGAAGTAGCAGGGAAGGTTCAGCACCATGAGATCGTGCACCGTTATGATGGTGGGCACGTCCGGCTGCGGGCCGGCCATGGAGAAGTTCAGGAACACATCGGGAGAGAGTGAGTTGATCCTTTCAGACAGCTTCCCGTTAGCCCTTTTTCTAAATCTGGAAGAGTTGTCGTGAACTATCGTGGCCCCGGTGCCCTCCATGTGGAAGCTGGCTTCCTGGGACATCACTGCGGTTATCCGCCAGTCAGGGCGTTTTCTCATTATGCACCTGGAAACGTTCAGGGCGTACCTGCTGATCCCGTCCACGTTCTTCTGCACGGCCCTGGAATCAAGCAGCAGGTGAAGGCTCATCTGGCCAGGCCCCGGCTTTTCAGCTCCTCGGTGGCCTTTTCAACCATGTCCACAGCGGTCTGGCTCGCTACCCAGCCGCAGAGTTCGGCAACTCCGTCCTCGAAGGTCTTTTCCGCAGTGAATCCCAGTTCTTCACGGGCCCTGGTCACATCGGCGTAGCAGTGCCTTATGTCCCCGGCCCGGTACTCATTCCGTACTATGAAGTCGTCCACAGGCCTGCCCAGCTCGTTGGCTATGGCCTGACCGACCTCAAGGATGGAGAGTTTCCTTCCTGTGCCCAGGTTGTAAACACGCCCGGCGGAGCGGTTGCTCTGAAGAGCCAGGAAGCACCCACGGGCAATGTCCTTCACATGGATGAAGTCCCTGCTCTGGCCGCCGTCCTCGAATACCACCGGGGGTTTGCCGTTGAGAAGCCTGGAAGCGAAGATGGCACCTACCCCGGTGTAGGGATTGGAAAGGGCCTGCCTTTCCCCGTACACGTTGAAGAACCGCATGGCGGTGGTGGGTATTCCGTATGCCTCGCCGATGGAGATGAAGAGTTCTTCATGATCCCTTTTGTTCACCGCGTAAACGCTGGTGGGGTAAAGGGGCTTGCTCTCGGGGGTGGGGAGCGGATCGCAGCTGCCGCCGCACGAGGGGCAGAGCATCTCCCAGTTCCTCTCTTCCAGTTGTTGGGAAGGCCTCAGCCTCGGGGTTACCTCTCCGCAGTTCCCGCAGCTGTAGAGCCCTTCTCCGTAGATGGACATGGAGCTGGCCACCAGCATCCTCCCGATGTGGTCCCTCTGAATAACAGCTTCCTCGAGAACCGTGGCGGCTCCCATGGTGTTTATGGAAGTGTAGCGCATTATTTCGTACATGGACTGGCCCACCCCCACGGCGGCGGCGAAATGGACCAGTGTGTCGCAGCCCTGCAGGGCCCTTGCGAAGCTTTCCCGGTCACGCACATCCCCCTGTATGAACTCTACCTCATTGTTCAAGTAATCTGGTACCTTTGCGTCGATGCCGTGCACCTGGGGATCCAGGTTGTCATAAGCGCGCACGCTGTATCCGTTCTCCAGGAAAAGGTCTGCGAGGTGGGAGCCTATGAAGCCTGCTCCTCCGGTGATCAGAACCCTTTTTCCCATTGTTTCCCCCTTAGATAATTAGCCGGGGTAGAAAGACCCCGCCGCGATCTGTGTTCAAGCAACTGACTGTGTAAAATAACAGAATTGGTGAAGCTCGCACACCATCAGGTGCTGGCGTTTATGCGTTCTCCAGAGCCTCCAGGGTTTTCAGCGCGCAGTTTCGCCAGGTCAGTTCCGAAGCAGCTCTTCTTCGTGCTTCCATCTGCTCAGCGGTAGCTCCAGAATCAAGGGCCATCGCCAATCCCTCCGCGATCGAATCGGGATCCTCAGGATCTACTGGCCAGATGCAGTCCGAGAAGAACTCCCCGATGCCGCCGGTACTGGAAGCGGCAACCGGAAGCTGCCATCTGAAGGCTTCTGGAACAGTGAAACCAAAGCCTTCGTGGTGAGCCGGGTGAACGAGACAGATGGCCTCAGAATAGAGTCTCATCAGTTCGCTGTCGCTTATGTATCCCGTGAAGCGAACTGAATCCTCAATGCCCAGAGAGGCTGTAAGCCTTTTGTACTCTTCGGCTCTGTAGCCGTCTTTCCCCGCTATGACCAGGGGCGGCACCGTTCCCCTCTGTGATAAGATGGAATAACCCCTGAGAAGGCCATCGATGTTCTTTCTGGGTTCCACCGTTCCCACATTGAGAACATGTTTTCCCCTGCCTTTTCTTGATTCACTGTTCTGGAAATGATCAATTCCGAGAGGGGTCACGAATGTTTTTCTCGATGCTTCGGGAAAGTACTTCAGCAGGTCTTCCATGGTTGACCGGGAATTGACCGTTATGCAGTGGGCCCGGGAAACCGCCCTTTGGATCCTTCTTCTCCAGATCGTTGTGTCCTGCCTTGTTTTCATGTGGCCGTACATGAATGGCCCGAGATCGTGTATCATGCAGACCTGCCTTAATGAATTTGAGGATGGCAGAATGTCGCAGTTTGCACTATGCACCCAGTCGATACGTTTCTTCCTGGCCCTCAAGGAAGGCCAGAAGAAGTCGGTCATTCTCCTGGGCCAGGGATAGTAAACGGTTCTGGCGGTGATCTCTTCGCTTATGGGATCGAAGGACTTCATGTACTGTGTCATCCAGACTTCGGTGGGGATCCCCAGCTCGATGCAGGATTTCATCAGTTCAACTCCGTACCTTCCGATGCCGGTATTCATCGGGTACACATAGTCAATATTGAAAGCCAGATTCATATGCTGTCCAGTTCCTCCAGGAGTGCGCTGACGCCTTGATCCACTGTTCTTCTGTGCTTTACGAAATCATGGGCTGCCGTTGTCATCGTGCGGATAGAACTCCCGTGATCCAGTGCCTCTGCCAGTTTTCTTGCTCCGTGACCGACCGAGCCGTCGAAAAGCAGACCTGTTCTCCCGTCGAAGACATTGTCGGTGAACCCGCCTTCGGCAATGGCTACGACCGGTGTTCCGCAGGCCATGGCTTCCAGGGGCACGAGACCGTAAGGTTCTTTCCTCTGGCAGCACAATACTGCTGAAGCGCCTCTGTAAAGTTCCCTGAGTTCGGTGTCCTTTACATTCCTCCTCACGGTAAGGCTGACATCAGCGGATTCTGCAGCATGGCGGAGCACAGGTAAGTATGAAGGGAACTCCCTGTCCCCGACTATCGTAAGGGACGGCCTGGAATCCGGCGGGAGTTCGGCTATAATCCTTATTGCCGTTTCATGACCCTTGAAAGGCCAGAGAGCTCCCACAGAAAGAACATAACCCTTCTTCTTCCCGGTACTGGACGGATAGAAGAACTCTGAGTCGATCCCCGGTCTGACCATTCCCGGTTCCATCCCGTAGGTGTTCTTCACCATCCTTCCCATATGGGTTGAAAAGGTCAGTATCCTGTTCGCCGCTACAGCGGATTCATAGTCAATTCGTTTTTCCAGTTCTTCAAGAGGTTTCAGGGTGTGTTCCCGCAGTTTCCCTCCTGTTCTGCTGATAATGTCCTTTTCGTATATGTGCCTTGGGTACTCGAAGCAGAAATACACGGAAGGGACCGCAAGGTATTGAAGTACGGGAGGAGCGGCAACGGGCATAGCATTATGTACAAGGGCGATACCACCCTCGCGGTTAATGAGCCTGGCGGCTTCTCTGCAGACGGATTTGAAGGCAAGCAGACGAATGGGGAGAAAGACTGGAGAAAAAAGTTTAAGGAGCCCGGAGGGCCTTCGCCACATAGGATATGGTATCACGGTCTCTCCCGGGGATCCCAGGAGAGAGCCTCCGCGCGGAACATATACGGTGACTTTGCGGTCTCTTTTCCGAAGCCCCTCCGCGAACTGCTTCAGGACTCTGATCCCTCCCCCTGAGGGCAGCATGTGGAACATGCAGATAGTCCTCAATTGGCTTCCCTTCGTCTTCTTCTCCCAGGTCACAACTATAAAGGAATCACGCACGCCCAGGGTGTCGGTTATATTAAAGATCGTTGCTCCATTCCCGGAAAGGAGTTCTTCATCTCGATTCTTCTGGTTGGGTGCGCAGGGTCCTCTGCGGAAGCAGGCAAGGGTCTAGGCGCTTGTATAGCAAGAACGAAGCGTTTTCACCGTGCACTTTCCGAAGCCGGTCAGCAGGTTGTTCTGTGTTCTCCTCCCGAGGGCCGGCAGGGGGCGGAAATGGTCTCTCGGGTCATTAGGGACGGGGACTTCTCCTGCGTGGTTGCCATAAGCCCCTTCCCTGCCGAATGCGCAGTACAGTCCCGAACGGCACTGCCAATGTGGATAGACTTGAACGGCACTCACCCTGCGGAGCTTCAGGTTCAGGATCAGAATGATCCCCGCTACGGAGAGAGACTCCTCAGGATCCTGTCCCTGGAAAACCGGCTCCTTCTCAGGGGAGATGGGTTCTCAACCCCTTCTCGCAGACAGACGGCAGCTGTACTCGGAGAGCTTCTGCTGCTGGGAAGAACAGGATTCAATGGAGAATCAGGGATCGCCCTGCATCCCATACCGCACTGTGCCGATGGCTTCAATCCCGCGGGGCAGCGGGGAACGCAGGAGTTCACGGTAGTATCATCCGGATCCTTCAACGTGTGGTTCGACGAAGAGACCCTTTTCAGGGGCCTTGAATATGCCATGGGAAAAAATTCCAGCATCAGCTTCCTCTCCACAGGAGGCAGCATTCCCTTCTCGCCGGGGAAGTATCTGAACTTCCAGGAGATGGTGAAAGGCTCCAGATACGGTAGCAGATTCAGCCTTCTTGGATGGGTTGATACCGCACGGCTGAAGGAGGTCTATTCCCAGGCTTCGGCGGCGATTTATACCGATATGCCTTCTCCGGAAACATTTCTTGGCGCCAGGACCAGAGCGCTGGACTGGATATCCAGGGGGATCCCGGTGGTTTGCACCGCCGGGGCAGAGATATCCGAAGACATTGAGAGATACCGACTTGGCCTGGTAGTCCCGCAACTGAACTGGAAAGAACTCGGGGAGAGCCTTCTGAAACTTGCGGCAAACCCCGAGATCACCGAAGGGATCCGAAGCAGTCAGAAGGAGTGGTGTCTGGGGAAGGGGTCGTCAGCGCAGGTATTCGATCCTCTTTTGAGATGGTGCGAAAGGCCGGCTGCGGCATCATGCGAACACCTGGGCAGGCCAACCGTTCCCCGTATGAACTCCATGGGCTATTTCGCAATGCAGTTCAGGGAGCTTTCCCGGAAGGCCGGAACAGGTTATGGATTGAAGAGGGTGTTCAGAAGGGTTTTTCTCCGGGGATTCCGTTCATGATGATCTCTTTTGCCCTGCGGTAGAGCTTTCGCTTTACCGGGTTAACCGGCTCGAAGAAAGTTGCGTGGTTTGCGAAAACCTCGTTAAGCGAGGTTCCCGACACAAAGGACGGCACCTTCATGGAAAGCCCCCGGGAAGTACCTTTGATTATCGCTCTGAAAAGGGTCGTTCTCCCCCGGAGAAGGCTAACGGCCGCCCAGTAACCCTGCCATTTCTTGATCACCGGCTGCAGTTTCGAGAAGGTTTCAAGGTCGAAATGCTTTCTCAACACAAGAAGCCGATTCCTTATACAGAGCTGTTCCTTGAAAAAACTTCCCCTGCCTGTTGTGGCGGAATGCATGTGCCTGACCACCGCTTCTGGTTCGTAGACGACCTTCCATCCCCTTCTCAGCAGTTCGAAGCCCAGGTCCAGGTCCTCCTGGTAGATGAACAGTTCGTCCCAGAAGAGCTTTGTCCCGTCCGGAAGGGCGCTACGCCTTATCATCACCGCTCCTCCACAGGGGAACGGGAGCTCCATCGGCCGCTGGAAATCGGTGGATGGAGAACCTTTGCCAATGTCCCTGGAAAACCCCATCCAGTCTATCTCGCCCCCGGCGGAATCCATCACCGCCAGGTCTGCGATGTTCCTCATTGAGCTTGTTGCTGCGCCAACGGATGAGTCATTCATCCTCTTTTCCAGACTGGCCAGCCAGCCCGGTTCCACAACGCAGTCATTGTTAAGAAGAACGATTAGTTCCCCGTCCGCAGCCTGTATGCCGGCGTTGTTCGCTCCCGTGAACCCGGTGTTCGTGCTCAGCTCGACTAGGCGAACCTTAGGGAAGTTCGACCTGACCGATTCCGTGGAACCATCACTGGAGCCATTGTCCACAACTACCACCTGATCCGGTGTTCTGTCATGGTTGAAAAGTGAGTCGAGGCAGTTGCCCAGGATCTCCCTGCCATTGTAATTGGGCACTATTACGGAGATGGATGTCAGCATTGATTCTCCTTGAAAAGCCGGGCTGGTCTTCTTCCGGGGCTCTTCAGTATGCCATGAAGGAAGCCGAGCCACATGCTGCCTACCAGTTCAGTCTTGCCCCTGAGGGGATATGCCGCAGTTTTCCAAAGAGTAACAGCCGCGTAGTATATTTTGAACAGAGCGGAAGATGGAAATCCCAGGTGTCTTGCCGCAACGATGTACCTGTTCCTGTGGGTGAAATATACGGCGAAGGGTGAATAGACACCCCCTACCGAGATGGACACATGATGCAGTACCCTTGCCTTCGGGACAAGGAACACACCCAGCCCGTGTTCCCTTATCCTGAAGCAGAGGTCTGTATCCTCGTAGTAAACGAAGAGGTCGGGATCCTGCATTCCGCACCTGAGATAGTCAGAGGCCCTCATCATCATGGCGCATCCTGAAACCTGATCCATCTCCACAGGTTCCTCAGGGAGTTCGGAAACAGTTGGATAAACCTGTTTCAGCTTCATCATGATCCTGGAATAACGCCCTCCCGCGCTCCAGACCACATCCGGGTGAGAAGCGTACATAACGGCCGGGGAGGCGGCTCCCGCTTCCGGATTGTTCTCGAGGAAATCAGTGAGGAGGCTTACGGCATCCGGAGAAACCTCCGTGTCGTTGTTAAGGATGAACACGTAGTCCACGCCTCTGGAAACCACCATCTCATATGCCTTGTTGTTGGCTGCGGTAAGTCCTTCATTGGAATCGTTCAGATGGAACAGTATCCTGGGATCCTCCAGAATCCATTCAGGAGGAGGATCACCGGAGCAGTTATCCACCAGGCCGATAACACAGTCCTCCGGGTTCCCGGCGAGCAGTGATCTTATGCACTTCTCCGTTAGTGTCCACTGACGGTAATTAACAAGCAGAACTCCAGTTCTGCGCTTCTCTGAGTCAATCACTTGAACATTCCATCTTAATTGAGAAACATCTATTGCGGGAAAGGAAGATACAGAAACCGCCCCGGGAAGAAAAGGGTGGACATCCTGTATGGGGGATCGAGAATTGGACTATATTGCTCCGTTCGATGATCATTGAGCAACAGGGGGCAGCTTGGCTTCATCCGTTTCAGTATTGACCGTGGCATTCGGCAATTACGGCAAAGTCCAGGAGTGGGCTATGTCCTGGGGTTCCCTTGGGTGCCGTTGTATAGTGTGCGACAACGGAGGCGGTCTTTCGACTGCGTCCGGCGGGGGCATGACAGTGCTTCCCTTCAAGGGCAACCCGGGGTTTGGGGCAGGAATAAACCGAGCGGCTGCTGAAGCGGATACACCTCTTATCCTCATCACCAATCCCGACACTCTGCCAAAGGGTCCTGAATCGCTTGAATCGCTGGTTTCTGCGCATTCACCTGGTACGATAGCAGGGGGTCTTACCATTGGAAGCAGCGGCGAGATCATCCACTCCACCGGCATCTGGCCTGATCTCCCTTGGATAAAAAGCCAGGTCTTTTCCAGGGCCGCTCCATTATGGAGGGATGACCGCTTTGACTGGCTGCAGGGTTCTCTGATGCTTGTATCCAGGGAGGAGTTCCTGGAACTCGGGGGATTCAGCGGTGACTATCCCCTCTACTTCGAGGACACTGACCTGTGCGCCAGGGCCGTAAAAGCAGGGATGAAAATGGTCTTTCATGAAGACAGCCGTTTCGTTCATCCTCCTGGAACCGGTTCATCCGGTTCCCCTGCTGTGCGGATATCCTGTTTCCATTGGGGGCTGGCAGAGTTTTTCAGGAAGCATGAGCCAGGTGCTTTTCCCGCTGCGAGGAGATACATTCTTGCGAAATGCGCCTTGAGAGCCCTGTCGATCTGGCCTTTAATGCCAAGCTCAGCAAGGGGTTATGCAATAGCACTGATGTCGCTGGCGAGGAGATGTCCCCCCCGGCTTCCCCGGAGGTCCCATGGCTGAAAGGAAAAGACCCGAAGAGGACGGCAAGCTTCTGGGTTTCTCCGCGATGTCCCTGGGGAACATGGCATCAGCCCTTCTGGCCTACTTCAGATTCGCGCAGATCACTGCCATTTTCGGGGCTAACTGGCGAACTGATGCTCTAGCGGTTGCAATGGTTTTCCCTCAGCTTGTGAAGGAAGTCATTGCCCATTCCTTCGGCTCCGCTTTCATCCCCATCTATTCCAGGGTTGTGGAGCAGCGGGGGCATGAGCAGGGCGTCAGGTTCGTAAGCAAGATACTGACCTGGATATTGCTGGTGGGGCTGGCCTTCTTCGCCCTGCTGTGGTTCGCCAGCGATTCGATAGTGGGCCTTGTCAGCCCCAGCGGGTCCCCGGAGCTTCTCGATCTGGCCTCTATGCTGCTGAAAACGGTGCTTCCCATTATCGTTCTGGTCCCCTTCAGCGGGATCCTGGCAAATTTCATCAAGTACGAGAAGAGGTTCAGGATCCTTCCCGTGGCAGGCATTATCAACCTTGCGGTGTCCCTGGGAATGATAATCGCCGTGGGGGACCGAATGGGTGTGTCGATCCTGCCTGTTTCCATGCTTGCAGGGTCCATGGCGGAACTGGTCTTCCTTCTCTATCAGGCACTGCTAAGCGGTTTCAGGTTCCGACCCTCCGTGGCTGCCGATTCATATGCCGTTCAGCTTGCCAGGATGTCGGGTCCAGTCGTCCTGGGTACGGTGGTGGGATTCTTTGCCCCCATCGCAGACAAGATGCTGGCTTCTTATCTCCCGGAGAGTTCAGTCACCGCCATTGACTACGCCAACAGGATCAAGGCGATAGTGCTTTCCGTGGTTTTCGGCCCCCTTCTGGTGTTCGCCGATCTGGATTTTTCCGCTGAAGCTGCGAAAGGGAAGCTGGAGTCACTCTTAGATGCCCTGAGGAGAAGCCTGAACACCACATCGCTGATAATGTATCCCACCGCATTCATGCTGATGATGCTCTCCGTGCCTGTCGTTTCGGTTTTCTTTCAGCGGGGCAATCTGACAGGTGCAGATGCCAGGTATATCGGGTATGCGCTCGCGTTCTACGCGCCATGGCTGGCCCAGTTCGGTCTTGGTTCTCTTGTATCCAGGGCATTCTATGCTCTGAAGGACTCCAGGACCCCTGTGGTGATCGGTATTTTCGGAGTGATCGCCAATGTTCTTCTGAACGTGATACTCGTTGGTCCCCTGGGAATCGGCGGCCTGGCCCTGGCTACTACCATCACCTCAACGGCAAAAACGATTTATCTGACCTGGTCACTGTCCAGAAAGCTCGGGGGGCTCGATCTGAAGCTGATAGCCGCGGAGCAGGGCAGGCTGTTCGCTTCGAACATGCTCGGCGTTGGAGCGTGTGTTCTGATGCTGCGGCTGTGGCCTTTTTCGACCGAATCCCCGTTCCTTCTCAGGTCATCGCAGCTGATCGTCTATTCCGCCGCCGGTTTTGGTGTGATAGCGGCCTCCCTGCATTTTTCGGGCAGCAAAGCGATGAGAAGGGTTATCAGCGAGATCCGTTCCCGCAGGGGAAGCTCTTCCTGAGGATCTCCTCGAACCGTTTTCTCGGGATCTCCACTGAATAGTTCCTGCATATCCACTCCCTGGCGTTCCTCCTCGTTTCCAGGGTGGCATCCCAGTTGTCCTGCAGCCAGTCAAGCTTCATGCCCATCTCCCCGGGGGTAGTGAAGGTGCTGATCAGCTCAGGGGCTTCCTCCGCTATGTGGGTCCATGGTTTTGCCAAAGTGTACAAACCGGAAGCCATGTATGCGTTGACCTTCATCTGATAGACCACCGGAGCGATCTTCCTAACTGTTGCAACCCCCACCTGATAGCGGGTTAGAAGCCCGGGCACCTGAAGCCTGGGAACAGGGCGGAGGCATCTTACCCTTCCACCGGTCCGGCTGCAGAGACGGGCTATCCGCTTCACGGCGGGTCCGGTTCCCACTATATCCCCCTTCATGTTCCTTGAGGCCATTATGCCCTCCAGGAACACCTCAGGTTCGTGCACATCGTCGATGCTGGTGAGGAGAACGGCTCTTTCGGGTTTTCCGTGCTCGACGTATCTGAACCTTGAAAGGTCCTGATTGTGGGGTATTTCCTCTATTCCCTCCGCTCCGGTAGTCGGGCCGGAAATGTTGAAGACGGAGTTGCGGAGGAGACCATCGAAATCATGTCCCAGGTGCTCAGGATGAAGTCTCGAATGAAACCTCATGGCATAGGGAAGGGAGGCTTCCATTGCCGCGTAGCCGGCTGACGGGTCGAGGCAAAGAACGAAATCCGCCCTGAAACGGTGGAAGTGTTCCTTGATGACACGCTTGAAAAGCCGTCTGAAGATGGCATCTCTGTATCCTTCGCCAATGGACCATGGCCCTGAAAAACACCCCCATGCGCCGGCGCCGGCCACTTTCACTCCTTCCACCTCTCTGACAAGAGGCGGATAATTCCCGATGACATACATGGCCTGGTGGGATTCTCCGAAAAGATCCAGGGGCGTGGTCCAGCCCCCTGAATATCCAGGGACAGTGTGCTTCGTTGCTACGAGTATCCTCACGGGTCAGCCGCCGAAGAGCTTGTTGAAGTCCGCAGGCCCGGTTCTCTTCGCCTTTCCGCCTTCCCCTTCGTGGGGGATCCATTCCTCGCAGAAGTTCTTGCCCTCCCTGTCGGCCACGGGATCGGTTGTGGAGGAGCGGCAGCTCTGTGCACTGGCGTTCCACAGGGCGCACTGAACGCAGCTGTGAAGCCAGCAGCCGCAGCCTTCGCATACGGAACCGAAGGACACCCTTTCAAGGGGCCATTCGGTGGAACAGACTATGCACTTCACTGGAGGAGTTCCTCGAGTATCTCTATCTCAGTCACCCGCCAGTTGCTTTCCTTTTCCCCGGGAAGCTGGACGGTGTCACCCTTGGAAAGGCCCAGAAGCGCCGCGCCAAGGGGAGCCTGATAGTTGATGAAACCCTCTTCCGCATCGGCGTCCAGCGGGCCCACCACCATTACCCTGCGGATGCCGGATTCGCCGTCCATTGATTCCAGGAGCACCTTTGAAGGCGGGCAGATTATCTCGGAGGTCACCTGACCAACCGGGTAGGGCAGAAGCACCTTCAGCTGGTTCCTGTACCTGTTCAGGGTTTCCAGCAGGAAGTCCCTCTTCTCGAGGGCGGCGGTGTATTCGGCGTTCTCGGAAAGGTCTCCGTGGGATGCGGCTTCGGCAATCTGCTTCGCCACTTCGGGTATCCTCTCGGACTGAAGCTCCTCTGTCTCATTGTGCAGTTCTGCTATGGCCTTTCTGCTGCTGTAGATGGAATCACCCTCCCAGTACTTCTTGATGTTGGTGAAGCCTCCGGTGCGCCTTCCTGACAGTTCCCGCCTTGCCAGGAGGACAAGACCTGTTTCCTGGGCTCCTATGCTCTCCTCGAGGTTCCCGGTAAGGGTTTCCAGCCTGCGGGTGTCCAGAAGGGAGATGTGGTTCTCCAGCTGAGGTCTGAGCTTGTCCATGAGAACATTGCATATCCTGCGCTGCATCTCCGACCTGGCGAAGTTCAGGTTCTTAAGGGCAAGCTCCACGATCCTGTCGGGCTCCATGAACTCGCCCAGGTTCGCGGCCCTCTCCAGGGCCCACATGAAGTGCTCGGTTTCTTCAGGGCGGTTAAGCGCTGTGAGCAGGTATTCGGCGTGGGTCTCAGGGTCAATCTTGGCAACGTGCTCCGCTGCCTGCTCCCTGAGGGTCCTGGGCAGCCTGTCCAGCAGAATGGCGGTTTCATCCCGGTCGGGGGAGGTCTCGAAGAACCTTTCAAGGTAGAGCTTCCTGCAGGCGGCGGAGTGTATCTCCCCCATGGCCCTCTCCACCCTTACGGCCTTGTCCTCTATGAAGCGGGCCGTTCTCTCCTGGAAGCCGTCAATTTTGCCCTTGCCTGAGCAGAGCCATGCCAGCTCGAAAACCGCGCCCTTCTCTATGTCCTCGAGGGCCGTCACTTCATCGAACAGCACCTGCAGCTCCTTCGTCTGCTGGGCAGGAGCCGCCTTTACCAGGGAGTTTATGGTCTTGGTTTTCCCCGACATAGGGGTCCGGCCCATGGCCAGGACCGCCCTCACCTGGGTCACCAGGGAGGTGTTGTCGGCTGGGATGATGGAGTCGCCCATGAGCATGAAGTCCCCCGAGGACTCGGCGGCCTTTTTCAGGGCCTTCCACATGGTCCTGGGCATTACGTCGGAGCCCTCAAGGAGCTTGAAGAGGTTGACCTCTGTCAGGGACCCCTCGGATGCCATGTCGCCGTAGGCCCGCCGGAGGAGGGATTCATCCTCACCTTCAATGAGGGTCATGAACTCTTCCGGTCTTTCCCACCTTAGCACGAAAAGGGAGTCGGGCTCTATGGGCCGCGTGGTTTCCATGAGGGCCTCCAGGGACATGTCATGGTTCCTGGACCGCTGGAAATCAACCGTGCAGGAGCTTCTTGAGATGCGGAGTATCTTTCCCGGGCCGAACTCCCTGTGGAGTATGTAGTTGCCCTCTGAGAACCGAAGGTACTCCCTCAGCCTGGCCCATGAACCGGAGAGGGACTTCTTGGGATTGAGGATGCCGCTTGCGTTTATGAAGGCCTCCAGCGGCTCGAAGAGCAGATGCCTGTCCCTCAGGGACTCGGCCAGGATCAGGGCGATGGTCTCCGACGAGTCGAAGAGAGGGGCCACCCCGGATGTGAACTCCAGGGCTTTTTCCTGCTGGCCGGAATCCAGTTCCTCGGCGGCGGTTTCGGCCAGGAGAAGGGCCAGTTCGTTTTCCCTGGGTGCAAAGGCGGCGAGGGCGGCAACGAGTTCCTGGACAGGTGTGCCTGACCTCAGAGCCCCTTCCCATTCCTTCTCGAATTGGAAGGCTTCAGCGGTTTTCGCCAGTTCTTCAAGTCTGGACAATGGCATTTCCTCTCCGGTAGTATTGTTCTGTACATTCACCGGAAAATAACAATCTACCCATCGCGGTGTTAGTCTTGTGTTCGAGGGGAGTATTCTATGGACAGGCGCGAGTTCCTTGAAAAAGCGGGAAAAGCCGGGGGTGCCCTTCTGCTTTCGTCCCTTGCGGGCAGGGCTTTTGCCGGGGAAATGGAGCAGGGATTGGACGAACTCTGGAACGGTTCGGGTTTCCTGCAGGACTGCGTGGACGCCTCCCAAGAGGCCAGCGGTGTGATCAGGGCCCGGGTCGACGGCGTGTGGAGGGACTACGATACCGCAAACCTCCCCGACTCATTCCTGGACTGGAACCTTCAGGCAAGGCAGGATGTCCTTGACAGGATAATGGCCATGGTCACAGGGCAGGGCGGAGCCCCTCCTTCCCTGGCCGGCCCCCACAACGCCGCCATGGCCACCACCGGAGCCCGGCGAAACGACAGCATCCTCACCATAAACAACGCCTTCAAGGGAATGGGCCTGTGTCCCAACAGGGACATAATCGCCGACCGCATCCAGCAGATGAGGGACACCATGGAGAGCTCCATGGAAGAGAAGGTCCAGTTCCTGAAGGACCTCTACTCCGACAGGGGCAATTTCGACACCACGAAGCTGGTAAGCCTTGAACTCTATTCAACCCCCACCTTCGAGACCCATACCTTCATCAACCTGATGCACAATCCTGTTACCAGCCTGGTTTTCCTTGACAGCAAGTCATACGAGGTAAGGGGAGTGGGGCAGCTGGTGGACCACGCCGGAGGGGAGTCAGCGGACTATGCCTCCCGGATAGTGGAGTACACCAACATAGCCCACTCATACTTCCACGGCGAGTTCCCCAGGATGTTCCCCGGAATCCTCGTCCACGTTCTGGAAACCTTCGACAACACACCGGGCACCGGCCGCGGAGTACTGGTAGCCGATTGAGCCGCCTTGTCATCTGCGACCTCGACGGGACCCTGGTCTCCGTATCCAGCGAGTATGTTTTCGTTAAGGGTCTGCTGAGACGGAAGGTCCTCACCCCGGCGGTGCTCTATGATTTCTTCAGGCACTATCTCAGGCATCCGGTGCGTACCTTCACCGAGGGCAGGGGCTGGAACAGGGGCTATTTCAGGGGTCTCCCCGTGTCTGTGATGATGGAAGAGGTGGCCAACGACATACCTTTCCTTCTGACCAGGGTCCGCCCCGAGGTGCTGAGGATACTCCGGGAGGAAGAGGGGGAAGGCGCTGTGATCTGCATCCTCTCCGCATCCATTTCACCCATAGTGCAGGGAGTTGCCAGGGAGCTAGGCTTCCACTGCTTCAGGGGGAGCATCCCGGCGGTGAAAAGGGGCAGGCTTACCGGGAACCTCATCGGACAGCGCCCGTGGGGCAGGGCGAAGGTGGCCCCTGCGCTGGCGCTGATGGACCAGTACGGCGTAAACCCCGAAGAGACCCTCGCCCTGGGCGATTCCTGGTCGGACAGATTCGTCATGGGGATCTGCGGAGACGCGGTGGCGGTGGACCCCGGCAGGAAGCTCAGGGCACTGGCGGCGGAAAGGGGCTGGCGTGTTGTCGCGGAACGGTAATGGAACGGTAAGGGCTCTGGGAGCCTTCTCCGGAGGGCTCGACGGAATGCTGGCCGCAAGGCTTCTCATGGAACAGGGCATAGAGGTGCATGCCGTTACCTTCGAAAGCCCGTTCTTCAGCGCCGAATCCGGCAGGAAGGCCGCGGAAGAGCTGAGGATACCCTGGAGGGCGGTGGATTTCACGGAAGAGATATTCGCCCTTGTAAAAGCCCCCCCCAGCGGGTTCGGAAAGAACATGAACCCCTGCATCGACTGCCATGCGGCCATGTTCGCCATTCTCAGCCGCATGGCCCGGGAGGAGGGATTCGATTTCATTTTCTCCGGCGAGGTCCTGGGCCAGAGACCCATGAGCCAGAACAAAGGCTCCCTGAACAGGGTAAGGAACCTCTCCGAAACGGGAGACATCCTCCTGAGACCTCTCTCCGCCCTCCTGATGCCCCCCACCCCCGTGGAGGAGAACGGGCTGGTGGACAGGGAGAGGCTTCTGGACCTCAATGGAAGGGGTAGGACCCGGCAGCTGGAGCTTGCGGAGAAGTGGGGTTTCTCATTCATCCCCTCCCCGGCTGGTGGATGCCTGCTTACGGACCCCGGCTACTCCAGAAGGCTTGCGGTGCTCAGGGACCTGGACCTTCTCGCCCCGGACAATGCCCTAATGGCGCGGTTCGGCAGGATGTTCGTGCTGAACGGCTCCATAGGCCTGGTGGGCAGAACGAAGGACGAGAACAGAAGGATAAGGGAAGCGGGAAAGGGATGCCTTGTTGACATCAAGGGGGTTCCAAGCCCCCTGGGAGTGCTTCTGGGCGAGGCGGACGAAAGCACAATGGAGACCCTCGCGGCAATAGTGGCTTCCTTCACCAAAGGGTCTGAGCCTTTCACAGCTGTTACAAGCACCGGTGAGTTCGAAACCCGCAGGATGCCAGTGGAAGAGAGGGAAGCCCTCAGGGTCGTCCTCTGATCAGTCGAGAAGCTCTCCGAATAGAAGAGTGATAGTTTCCTCCCTGTGATCCACCAGCACCGGCTGATCAAGCATCATAGGGGGGAAGGATCCCTTCACAAGTATCAGCTCGAGCTGTTCCCGCACCCGTTTCCGGGAAAGGAACTCCTTCTTGAGCACACCATGAACGTCCTGGAAGTTGAACCAGTTGTCCTCGTCGAACTCCATGAACCACAGGGCAAGTGCCAGAGAAGCCGTGAGCCCCTTCCGGTAGACATCCATGTAGACCGGTTCTGATTCATCCCCCAGGAACTCTCTCAGGCAATCGGGCACGCCGTCTGCGGGAATGGGAACGGTTTTCCATGTCAGGCGGAAACAGCCGGGCAGAACCTTTTCGGTGAGTTCTATCAGCGCTTGCTCCATTGCATCTTTCGGTTTGTACGTATCCATGTCTTCGATAGCCTCCCCCAAATACTATTTATCAGATCTAGTAATTTAATAAGGAACAAGCCCGAATATGATTATCTGATATGAATCACTGATTTACTCTGGGAATCGAACTCGGTTACACATTTTACTATATAGCACCCCGACGAAATTAAAATTGGAACATTCCACTCGGTGGTATTTCTTCCTGCTGGATACTCTTCATCGGTAACGGTTGAAACAAGCCTTCCTCCAAGGTCATATACCCGAACTGAAACATGGCCTGCTTCAGACTGGGAGAAACTCACAGACAGCAAGGAACCGCATGGGTTGGGGGAAACCTCAAGGAGAGGGGTACTAGAAGGGTCTGGCCAGGATATCCCTGTCTCAGGGGCGTACTTGATGAGGAAGCCCTGATTGCCAGCCGATGGCGAGTAGGCGTATCCTGCTGCGATGTATCCTCCCTGTGAAAGCTGGGTGGCAGAGTAGATTGCATCGCAGGACTCCTCGTAGATATTGTCGTACCAAAGATCATTTCCCAGAGCATCGAATCTGGCTATCACGCCGCAGATGTTCTTTGAGCCCATTTCTCCCTTTATTTCTCCACCGTAGAGAATTCCACCATCCATGGTCGTGCTTAGAGAGTAACCGTAAGGCTGGTCGCTGCCGGGGGGCCAGATTGTCCAGTCTGGATTTCCCAGGTAGTCGGTGTGGACGATCGCCGGCCAGTAGTGATCCATCAGCAGCAACCCGTCATCTGATGCTTCGCACATGGCTTGAGCGATTGGAGCAACTGTACCTGGCCAGTCAGGGATACCAACTTCCCATTGAAGATTCCCGTCCATGTCATAACGAACCAGATGGGGTCCTCCCGGGGTTGTTGGAGTGCTTCCCTGGATAAAAACTAGAAGACCATTTTCATGATAAATCAAGTCAACAGCGCTGGCTGACCCTGAGTATCCCCACTCTTTTGTCCACAGGGTGTCTCCCTGGGAGTCGGTTCTTAGAATCCAAGCCTTCGCTTTACCTTCTGAAGGGCTGATTCTGCCGCATATAGCATATCCCCCATCCGGTAGTGGAGTAACGCCGAGTGCTACTTCTGACCCATAATGCTGACTATCGTACAATCTTGTCCATATCTCTGTTCCTAGTGTGTCATACTTTGAGATAAGAAGTTCTGTGCTTGTTGATGGAGTTTCTCGTCCGAATCCGACTACGACTACTTCGCCGCTAGATAGCTCGAGAGCTTGAGTTCCCAGTTGGTTGTCAAGGTCAGATCTTCCTGCCCATTCAATTTCCCCAAGACTATTCAGCTTGTAGACTGCATATTCTGGTTCAGTGTCGGTTTGAGTTGTGGTGATAAAGAAGCCTCCATCGCTAGCCTCAGAGACGAAACCGAACTTTGTAGTGGATGATCCTAAGCTGTATACTTTAACCCACTCGATCGCTGGTGTGTCCATTGAGACTGCAGCAGCCGAAAGAAGGACTGGAAGGATTATCGCTCTTTTCATCACTCTCCTTCTCTCTACTCAGTTAATTTTACCCATCCTATACGAATCTCTACCGGTTGGGGTACGGCTGGAGCTGAAGGTTTCCCCGTTCTGAAACTAAGCCAGAACTCCACGGCTTCCTCTC
>CAYLXG010000028.1:13471-19346 GCA_964387445.1 uncultured bacterium | reverse complement strand
GCGGACATATCTCCTGATAGCATCAACTGCACCGGCTGCACCGGGGAGGGCATCAAGTTCCACCATTGCGAACACGGGTGCGAGATAAGGCCCTGTGCCCTTCCCAGGGGAATAGCCAACTGCGGGGAATGCTCCGAGTACCCATGCGAGAGGATCGCCGGCTTCTTGGAGTTCGTTCCCGAGGCAAGGGAGAATCTGGAAGGCTGATCCTGCAAAACGCACCTTGCTTCTAGTGCATTTCGCATGTGTGAATTGACGAAACCGTAATAACGGCTATGATTCCTGCATTCTGAACACGAATGGAGGATCATTATGTCTGAACGCATTCCTGATATCCTTGCAAGGTGCCGGGATGAGAACGTGCATTTCCTCAGGCTTCAGTTCACCGACATCGACGGCATAATCAAGAACGTCGAGGTCCCGGAGAGCCAGTTCCAGAAGGCCCTTTCAGGCGAGATCATGTTCGACGGCTCGTCGATCGAGGGATTCACCCGTATAGAGGAGTCGGACATGCTGCTCTCCCCGGACCTGGACACCTTCGCGGTGTTCCCCTGGGAGAGCCAGTATGGGAGGATAGGAAGGCTCATCTGCGACATATCCAGCCCCGACGGGACCCCTTTCCCCGGTTGCCCCCGGTCCATTCTGAGAAGACCGACGCAGAAGGCGGCGAAGCTGGGCTACAGGGTGATGGTGGGTCCCGAGGCTGAGTTCTTCCTCTTTCACTGCGACAAAAAGGGAGATCCGGTAACGGAAACCCACGACAGAGGGGGCTACTTCGACCTCTCCCCGGTGGACCGGGGCGAGGACGCAAGGCGGGACGTGGTCCTGGCCCTGGAGGCCATGGGATACGAGGTGGAGGCCGCCCACCACGAGGTGGCCCCGGGGCAGCACGAGATAGACTTCAGGTACGTGGAGGCCGTTGAGGCGGCGGACAACATAATCACCTTCAAGTTCGTGGTGAAGAAGGTAGCCCTTCTGCACGGGCTCCACGCCACGTTCATGCCAAAACCCATGGCCGACGAGGCCGGTTCGGGAATGCACACCCACTTCTCAATGTTCGACAGCTCCGGTGAGAACGTTTTCTACGGAGGAGATGACGAGTTCGGTCTTTCACCTCTCTGCAGGGGATTCATAGCGGGGGTACTGGAGCACGCCATGGGCTTCACCGCGGTGACCAACCCCCTGGTGAACTCCTACAAGAGGCTTGTCCCCGGTTATGAGGCCCCGATCAACGTTGCGTGGTCCATGAAGAACCGGTCGCCGCTGATCAGGATACCGGAAGCCAGGGGAAAGGGAACCAGATGCGAGATCAGGGTCCCTGACCCTTCATGCAATCCTTATCTGGCCCTGGCGGTGATGCTGGCCGCCGGTCTCGACGGGATCGAGAACGGCCTTGAATGCGGTGAACCGGTGAACAGGAACATCTTCTCCATGAGCGGCAGGGAGAAGAAGAGGCTGAAGATAAGGACCCTGCCGGACAGCCTGGCCGAGGCCCTGGACCACATGGAGAAGGACGAAACGGTAAGGGAGGCCATGGGCGAGCATGTTTTCCAGCATTTCCTGCTGAACAAGCGCAGGGAGTGGGACAGGTACATAAAGGTGATCCACCCCTGGGAGCTGGAGCGATACCTGGACCGCTACTGACTTGACAAAAGGGGTTGCCCGGTAATAGTACGGCATGCTTCATGTAATTACAGCGGTTATCCTTACCGCAATTACCGCCGGGCGGACCGATTCTCCGCCTGTTATCGACGGCGATCTGGGTGACCTGTGCTGGTCGTCGGGAGAGAACCTGACGGCGAGTTTCACAGGGTTCAGACCCGTATGCGATTCGCCCATGTCCCAGCCTACCACGGTGCGGGTGCTCTATGACCACGAGCACATCTATTTCGGATGCGTAATGCACGATCCGGATCCATCAAGGATCAACCGCCAGGCGGGGACAAGGGACGATGATGCCCCTGTGGATAAGATATATGTCTATATCGACACCTTCAACGACGATTCCAACTGCTATGTGTTCGCGGTCACCGTCGACGGAACCCAGCTGGATTCCAGGAGGACCGCCGTTTCCGGAGAGGACAGGAACTGGGACGCTGTATGGAGTTCGGCCGTAGTGGTGAACGATTCCTGCTGGACTGCGGAAATGGCCATTCCCTTTTCTGCGCTGCGTTACTCCCCTGAAGATCAGCAGCAATGGGGCATCAATTTCGGAAGGACGATCTCCTACACCAATGAAGCCGGTTACCTGTTCAGGATGAAGGAGCAGGGGGGTACCGATGTGTCATTGTTTGGCGAACTTACCGGTCTGGCGGATCTTCCCTCATCCCATGGCATGCAGTTCAGGCCTTTCCTTGCAGGCAGACTGCAGTTCACGGAAGGGAATGAAACATCCGTCGATCCCTGGCTGGCGGCGGGAGCAGATGTAAAGATCCCCCTGGGAATGCAGAGCGTGATGGATGTGAGCGTACTGCCTGACTTCGGCCAGGTGGAGTCTGATGCCGACCAGGGAAGCATATCACACTGGGCCCCCTGGCTCAATGAGAAGAGGCCCTTCTTCATGGAGGGAACGGACGTTTTCGATATGCCCTTCAGCATGTTCTACTCCAGGAGCATAGGTTCTGTTGCCTCCAATGGGGAACTGATCCAGATCCTTGGCGGCACGAAGATCACCGGCACCAGCGGAGGACTCCGCTACGGAGCCCTGGGAGTATTCACCGAAAGGGTCACGGATGACGGCGAAATGGTGGAACCTGCCGCTTCGTGGTTCGCAGGTTCCATTGTACGGGAGTTCAGCAGCACGAACTGGTTCAAGGTGGCCACTACTTCCGTGGACGCTCCAGCCCAGATGCAGACCGAGTATGACTACAGCCGGTCCTCTTCCTTCATGGGCATGGCAGAACCCTGGGAAGATATCCAGGTGCAGGGCAAGCTGGGGCTCACCTGGAACAGGTCAGCGGAGAATGCCGATAACAGCGCGGTGCAGGTGGATGCTGGCTACTTCCCGGAGATGTTCGAGGTGAACTTCAGATACAGGCGACTGGGGGAGGATTTCGTTCCAGACAGGATGGGGTACTTCCAGGGGAACGGCCAGGAGACCTGGTCGGTCTTTTCCGAACTTTCCAGTGAGATCGACGGCGCTCTGGTGAACGATCTCTGGGCAGGGGTGAACTCCTGGTACTCCTCCGACATGAACGGACGAAACGCCGGAAGCGGAGTCAACCTATGGACTGGAGCGGTATCCCCTGAAAGGTACGATCTGAACCTCTGGGGGGATTACACTGACAGATGGTTCGACAGGTACGAGGGCCCGGCGGGAAGATGGTACCCATCCGGCTTCTCCGGCGGGATCTCCTCCTCCACCGACTACAGGAGGCCGCTGGCGGGATGGATGAGTTTCAACAGGAACTCCTACCTCGACTCCCATACGGAGAGATACTCCCTGGGGTTGAGGATCAAGCCGCTTCCCGAACTGTTCATCAGCGTGGAGCCTTCGATCAGGTTCCAGGATCCGGCAACAAGGTACAACTGGGACACGGATGAGTGGGAACTGACGGACTCTGACTGGAGGTCTCTGACGGTTTCCGCAACCTGTTTCCTCAACTCCGGAATGCGGCTCAGGCTCAACGGCCAGCTGTCCAGGTTCGAAAGGAACTGGCAGACCGTGGAAAGCGGCTATGTTTCCAGCGATCTCTGGGCAAACCTTCTCTACAGCTGGGAGTTCGCCCCTGGCAGCTGGTTCCACTTCCTTGCCGGGGAAGTCCAGGAGGAGGACATGGACCCGGTCTTTACCGTTTACACAAAGCTGATCAGGTACTTCTAGTCCTCTGCCAGGACCATGGCGCCCCTGCCTGTCCTGCCGTCCACCATTACCTTCACGCTGCCGTCCAGGCGGACATGGCGCAGATGCGGCGTTTCCTCCACGGCCTCTGCGGAGTTCAGCCTCTCCCAGTTGATCATGGACCCGGATCTGTTGTGGGGAACGGTGAAGTAGACCACCCCCAGGGAGGTCATGTTCTGGAAGAAGTGCGATCCCTGGGAAGGATCTATGTTCATGTTGGGCTGGCTGGCCTCCACGATGACCTTGGCCCCTGATATCTGGCTCCAGGTCACCGGTATTCCCAGCCAGGGGTCCGAAGAGCCCCACCTGCCCGGCCCGATGAGTATGAAGGGTCTTTCCGCATCGAAGAGCTTTCTGTTGATCCCCTCTGGCTTCACGTACACCACATCCTTTATCGACTGAATGGTGCCGTTCCCCAGGGCAGTCTGAGTGATGCAGAGCAGTTCCTCGGTGGCGAAGCTCTCCGGGTCAACGTCCACAAGGTCGTGGCTTACCACCATGGGCCTTATCTGAAGCAGCCCGAACCTGGCTGGCATGGGGCGCTTCTCTCCCAGGGTTACAGCGAATTCTATCTCAACAGGGCAACCCATGGCCTTTTCTCCAATCTTCAGCAGGTAGTCGCTTATCTGCGGAAGCGGAAAGATGCCACTCTTCAGGATGTGGGCGAAGTTCAGCACCCTGGGACCGGGGCGGGTAATGCCGTCCATGACCCTTTCGTTGGCTGCGTCGTAGGTGGATCCCAGGTATTCCAGGGTTCCGTCCTTCTCCGCCTGCTCAAGACCGTGGCTTGTAATGTACTGGTCCTCGTTCATAGTGGAACCCCAGTTGGAGTTGTTCATCTCAACGGTGTAGAACCTTTTCTGCGAGTTGTCCAGCATGTCCTTCAGGGTGCCGAACTGGGGAAGCACCCTGGGATATCTGGGGGTGAACCTCAGGGACATGCCCCCGTCCACGATGGCCTTGCCCAGACCCAGAGCCACGTTCACCACTCCGTCCTCGGGCTTCGCCGAGCCGGCGGGGTAGAAGTCGTAGGACCTTCCAACTCCGGAGAAGTGGGGATAGAAAAGGTCTCCGTGCTGCCTCCCCTCCACCTTCTGGAGGAGCACCGCCATTTTTTCCTCCTCAACCTTGTGGTTGGTTGCCCTGATGTACGACTTCGCCGATTTCATGAAAGCAGAGGCGTAAACGAACTTCACAGCGCTGACGAGGTGTCTGAATCGTACGTCCAGGTCCCTGGAGTTGTTGGGCAGCATCTTGGTGGCGTAGATGCCCGCGAAGGGCTGGTACATGGCGTCCTCAAGGAGGCTGGAGGAACGGACGGCTATGGGGGTGGTAACCGTTCTCACATAGTCCCTCAGGTCTCCCAATATGGTGGCGGGAAGGGAGGCCTTCTGGAAAGCCCTGTTTATCCTGTCGTCGTCCTGGCACTCGATGGCGAACCCGTGCAGGTCGTTCCTCTTAATGAACTCGTCGAAGAACTCGGTGGTGATTATCACCGTATTGGGAACGGAAAGGTCCACCCTCCTGAACCTGTCTTCCTCCAGGTTCGCAGCCAGCATCCGGTCTATGAACGCAAGGCCCCTGCCCTTGCCTCCCATGGAACCGCTGCCAAGCCTGCTGAACATCAGCTTCTCCTCGTGGAAGGACCTGCTGTAAGGGGTCACATAGCCCCGCCTCTGCTCCGTCTTCCACGCTCTGTATCCCCTGAGCAGGGAACGGCCGGCCAGCCCGCCTGATGCCTCCTTCTCCAGGAACTTGCAGAGGTCGAGTTCCGTCCGTATCCTGAGCCACCGGCGCATCCTTCCCGAGAGCCAGCACTCGCTGATGTACCCCTCCGGCAGGTTCTCCAGAGCGGTGGCTAACTCCGTGACATTGGAGATCGTTCTTGCAGTGTTTCCATCCGCGTCCAGGAACCTGAGCTCGTCGAAATCCATGTAGCTCCTGAGCACCTGGCTCAGATCGGCTATGAGTGTTTCCGAATTCTTGTTCAGGTATCCCACGGAATGCCCGGCGGCTAGTTCAGACCCGTTCTCC
>CAYLXG010000028.1:0-13461 GCA_964387445.1 uncultured bacterium | reverse complement strand
CGGCCCCCCCGGGGCCTTCTCCCTGACAGTCTCGATTAGGGTCAGACCTGCCTTCTTGTCATGGGTGCCGTTCCGGTGGAAACGCATGTCGGTTACCACGCCCACAAGGGAGTGGGAGTAAGCTTCGAGGTTCTCCAGGGCCTCCTCCATGTTGGTGGCAAGAAGGATCTTGGTCCGGGCCCTGGCCTTAAGCTTCTGTCTTGTGGAGGATTTCATGCTTGAGAGGGAATCCCGGCAGCTGCGGTGGACAACCTCCATTCCCTGGTGAAGGTATCTGGAGTAGAAGGTCACGTCGTCCTCCACCAGGAGCAGGCATGGAGCACCCAGCTCTCCGCAGTCCCCCGGGGCGTTCAGCGTGTTCTCCGCGAGCTGTATGATGCCTCCGATGATCTCCCCGTTGCCCATCCATGTGAAGAGCCTGTAGGGAACCGAACCGGGGTTGCGGCTGCTCACCTTCCTGAGCTCCTCGGTGTTGTGGGTGAGAACGGTTACCGGAATGGTCCCGTTTATCTCCCTCACCCTCTCCGTGAACTCCCTGAAGGTGGATCCGTCCCCGGTGGACATGCAGATGATCAGGTCGAAGCGTACCCCGGCGGGGTCCCTGAGCATCCGAAGGGCCGTTGGGGCGTCGGGGACCTGGTGGAAGGAGGGCGCACCCCCTGTCTCGCCTGCGAAGGACGCCCCTTGGAGGATGTCCTCCAGCATTCCGTCCTCCTCGACGGTGTAGTAGTCGTAGAGGCTGCAGAGGAGCATCACGTTCTGTATCCGCAGCCTGTTGAGGTTGCGGTAGGTGGACTCCATCATGTGCAGCTTGAGTTCGCCGGGTTCTCCTGTTGTCAACGGACATCCTCCCTTGTGCAGGGTGAAAAGGCGTGTGTTCCGGAGGGTTATTATGCCCCCCTTCTGAAGAGCCGGTCAAGCTGTCAGCGCATTGCCAGGAACAGTATTGACAGCACCATGGCGTGGCAGTAGTCTATCACGTTCGTATGAAAAACCATGCGGAAACCTGCTACCAGTCGTTTCTAACATCCACGGAAAAGGAGAGTGAGAATGCTGGAAGAACTCTACCAGAAAGTAGTGCAAAAGGACCCCGCGCAGCCTGAATTCCACCAGGCTGTCCAGGAGGTTCTGGAATCACTTGAGGTAGTTCTCGACAGGCACCCCGAGTACAGGAGCGCCAAGATCCCTGAGAGGATCGTCGAGCCTGAGCGTGTGATAATGTTCCGTGTTCCGTGGGTGAAGGACGACGGGGAGGTTCAGGTCAACAGGGGTTTCCGCATCGAGATGAACAGCGCCATCGGACCCTACAAGGGCGGGCTTCGTTTCCATCCTTCGGTGAACCTGGGCATCCTTAAGTTCCTGGCCTTCGAGCAGGTCTTCAAGAACGCCCTCACCACCATCCCCATGGGCGGCGGAAAGGGCGGAAGCGATTTCGATCCCAAGGGCAAGTCCGACAACGAAGTGATGCGCTTCTGCCAGAGCTTCATGAGCGAGCTCTTCCGTCACATCGGCCCCTCCACCGACATCCCCGCCGGCGACATCGGCGTAGGCGGCCGTGAGATCGGCTTCCTCTTCGGCCAGTACAAGAAGCTCCGCAACGAGTGGAGCGGCGTGCTCACCGGAAAGGGCCTGGAGTATGGCGGAAGCCTGATACGTCCTCAGGCCACGGGATACGGTTCGGTTTACTTCGGCGAGGAGATGCTGAAGACCAGGGGCGACAGCTACCACGGCAAGACCTGCCTGGTCTCCGGAAGCGGAAACGTGGCCCAGTACACCACCGAGAAGATCAACCAGCTGGGCGGCAAGGTGGTTACCCTCTCCGACTCCAGCGGCTACATCTACGATGAAGAGGGCATCTTCGCCGAGAAGCTCGACTTCGTGATGGAGCTGAAGAACGTTCGCAGGGGAAGGATCAAGGAGTACGCCGACAAGTATCCCAACGCGGTGTACACTCCCATCGATCCCAACATTGACTACAACCCCCTGTGGAACCACAAGGCCGACTGCGCCTTCCCCAGCGCCACCCAGAACGAGATCAACGCCAAGGACGCCCAGAACCTGGTCAACAACGGTGTGTTCCTTGTCTCCGAGGGCGCGAACATGCCCACCACCCCAGACGGCGTGAGCATCTTCCTTGACAACAAGGTACTCTACGGCCCCGGCAAGGCTGCCAACGCCGGTGGAGTGGCCACTTCGGGTCTGGAGATGGCCCAGAACGCCATCTTCTCCAAGTGGACCAGGGAAGAAGTGGATCACAAGCTTCACAACATCATGATCCAGATCCACAAGCAGGCCTTCGACGCCGCTGAGTTCTACGGCGATCCGGGCAACTACGTTCTCGGCGCCAACGCCGCCGGCTTCCGCAAGGTAGCCGACGCCATGATGGCACAGGGAATAGTCTGATACAGAACGCTGCTGAAGGGCCCTCCGCGCTGCGGGGGGCCCTTCGCTTACATGAAAAGGGCCAGGCTTGCCGCCATTACAGCCATCCCTGCGATGAGGCCTCCAACGGCGAGGTGGTGTTCTCCGAACTCCTCGGCCGCAGGAAGCAGCTCATCCAGGGAGATGTAGACCATTATTCCCGCCACTCCCGCGAAGACCAGCCCGAACATCATGTCGGAGAACAGGGTCCTGAGAAGGTAGTACCCGGCCAGGGCCCCCACAGGTTCAGCCAGCCCTGAGAGGAAGGAGTAGAAGAAGGCCTTCTTCCTGCTCCTGGTGGCGAAGTACACCGGGGCTGAAACGGCGAGGCCCTCGGGTATGTTGTGTATGGCAATGGCCACCGCGATGCTTATTCCCAGTGCGGGATCGGTGAGACCGCTGATGAAGGTGGCCAGGCCTTCGGGAAAATTGTGAATGCCTATTGCCAGTGCGGAGAAGACTCCCATTCGGAGCAGCCTGGACCTTTCCTTTTCAGATGCTCCGGCGATCTTCTTCTCAAGGTTGACCTCATGGGGGTTCTCGTAGGAAGGCACCAGCCGGTCGATCAGCGCTATGAGCAGGATGCCGGCGAAGAAGGCTCCCGCGGTCCACAGATAGCCGGCTTTCTCTCCCATGCACATGGTCAGTGAGATCCTGGCCTTCTGGAATATCTCAACCAGGGAAACATAGATCATCACCCCGGCGGAGAAACCCAGGGATACCGTAAGAACCCTGGGATTGAACTTCCGCGACAGAAGCCCCAGAAAGCTTCCGATACCGGTGGAAAGCCCGGCGAAAAGGGTCAGCAGGAACGCGAAGCCCACATTCTCCGTCATATCATTCCGATCTCAGATAGGCTATGCCCTTCTCGCTTTCGCTGTCCAGTATCACCGAAAGGGTGGCCCCCTCCAGCAGGTCGGAGACCTTCACCACCCGGATGACCCCGGTGTACTTTCCGGCGTTCTTCACAAGGTCCGTCAGGTGGTTCTCGGCCTCCAGGAAGGCCTCCTCCCTGAAGATTATGCCTTCGTCGTCGGGGTAGAGGGGCATGTACTTGATGTCCGCCTCCACCAGGTCCTGGAAGAAGTGGGTGCCGAATGACAGGTCCGGAACATGGCCCTGTTTTTCCTTGGCCACCTCTATGAGCATGGCGGTGTTGTTGATATCGCTGTATCCCACGTGAACGCCCAGCTTGATGTCCCCCTTGCTTCCCCATCTTCCCGGACCGATCAGAACGAACTTCTTGTGGGGAAGGGCCTGGTTCAGCCTTCCGATTATCTGGCCGATCTCCAGCAGCTCCTCCCTGCTCTGGACCGCGTCGTACTCCGAACCCACCACATACACAATGTACTTTATGCCGTGGCTGGCCCCGGACATGATGTACCTTCCCGCGGTGAAGAGGATGCGGTCCTCGTCGATCCCCTTGGGAATGGTGGTGTCCACGGATCCCCTGCCGATGCTCTGCGGCCTGCACTGAAGAAGGTAGGGTGTGTGTATGTCCGGGCCGTAGGCGAACTCGATGTCCACCGGCATTCCTATCTCCTCCTCCAGTATTGTAAGGGCGGTCTTGAAGAAGAGCGGCACCGGGCTTTTTTCCAGAAGGTTGTGGAAGGTTATCAGGGTATCCTTGTTCTGTATGTTCAGCATGGAACCCGGTGACAGCTGCACATGACCGCCTTCGATGGTGGAGACCATGTAGGGCAGGCAGGGTATCTTCGCGCCGTGGGTCTTTATCACCCTGTCGGTGCTTACGGTTTCCAGGCATCCCTTTTCAAGGTTGACAACATCCATGCTCCTCTGGGCATAGCGCATCATCTCATCGGTGCTGGCGTTGATCCGCAGCCTGGGCTGGCCCGGGCTCATTAAGACAGGGAAGTCCTGACCTGTCCTGTCCACAGCCCTGGTGCCGAGACCCGCCACCAGCCTTACGATGCCGTCCTCCGCCTTTATCCTGGGGGACCACCGGTAGTCGTTCCTGCTGAAGGCCACACCGGCGAAGGGGGGGAAATAATAGTCGCCTATTCTGTTGCCTACCACTTCCTGGATAAGTATGCCCATCTCTTCGTTGAAGTCCAGGAGACCCCTCTCCCTCCGGTACTCGATGGGATCGGGACCGAAGATACTGGCGTACACCTCGAGGATGGCATCCACCAGGGCTTCCAGCCTCTCCTTCCTGGTCCCCTGATTGGCCACGAAGAGGCTCTTGTACTTCCCTGCGAAGGCCGCCCCGGTACTGTCCTCCAGAAGGCTCGACGAACGGACCACCAGCGGGGTCGTGCCGAAATGGTCCAGGGCCTGTTCCAGGCCTGTCATGATGCTGAAGGGCATCACCGAGTGCTTGAAGACCTGTTCCAGGAGCTGGTACTCCTGGCGGATCTCGTCGGGGTGGGCGTACTTGATGGCCATCATCTCTTCCAGGGCGTTGTGCCTTATGAACTCCAGCACGGCGTCGGAGGCGATGTACCATGTCATGGGCACCATGAGATTCCGCAGAACGGTGTGGGACTTCTTGTGGGAGCAGAGGATCTTCCTGGCCCGGAATAGGCCCGCCGCCTTGCCCCCCACCTTGCCGTTGCCGTTGAAGGGGCCGATGGTGTGGCTGAGAACCTCACCGAAGTCGCTTATGCTCACGTGCTTCCTTATGGTGTTGATGAACTTCAGGTCGTCGGTGAACACCCTCCTGGTAAGGTCTACGATGATGCTTTCCCTGTCCTTCGCCTCCATCTTCTTGCTGCGCTGGGGGAGCATCTCATATCTGGTCAGCGCTTCCTGCAGATGTCCCAGGGGAATGTCCCTTCGTCCGGCGGCAAGGGAGAGGAACCTGAGCTTCTCGTACCTCATCCACCGGTGGAGGGCCATGGTTATCTCCTCCGGTGTCAGCACCTCTTCAGCAAGTCTGAACACCCTTGTGGTGAGGCCTTCGATTATGTCGTAGTCTATCCGAGGGGCGGGCTGGTTCTCCCCGTAAAGATCGCCGGTCTCCACGGCGTTGGCCTGCTTAGGCAGGTACTCCTCCATGATGCTGGAGATCCTATGAACCTTCCTCCGGTAGAGGTAGTTCATCATCTTCCTGCTGAGCCTGCCCAGGAGCTCCGGGTCGGTTTCACGGAGGAGTTTGATGATTATCTTCCATTCCGGTGTTCCCGCCGGTGACATTCCCGTGCTGTCGAGAGGGTTCATAGACTGCCTTTCAGAAGAGTGTTTTCCATTTCGGAAATCCTAATCCCTCGGGACGCGAAAAAAAAGGCCGGAGCGCTGGGCTCCGGCCTTCTTAGAAGCGATCTGGCTACACGAGCCCGCGCATCTTGGCGGCGTTGGCCACTCTGTCGATGGCTATCATGTAGGCTGCGTCGCGCATGTAGACCCCGTGGCTCTCCGCAAGGTCGGCCACGGCGTGGAATGCCGTGGTCATCTTCGTATCCAGCTTGGAGAGGACTTCGTCCTTTTCCCAGTAGTAGTTCATGTTGTTCTGAACCTGTTCGAAGTACGAGCAGGTAACTCCGCCTGCGTTGCAGAGGAAGTCGGGGATGACGAAGATGCCCCTCTCGCTGAGAACGGCGTCGGCCTCGGGGGTGGTGGGGCCGTTGGCGCCCTCGGCGATGACCTTCACCCTGCTGTGGATCCTGCCCACGGTCTCGGCGTTGATCTGGTTCTCAAGGGCGCCGGGAAGGAGGACATCGGCTTCGGTTTCGATCCAGGCTCCGCCGGGGAGTTTCTCGTAGCCGGCGCCCACTGCCTTCTCGCCGTCAACGGTTCCGAACCTGTCGGTTATGCTGAGGATGAACTGAAGGTCCAGCCCTTCCATCTTCCTGTATGTGTAGGAGGTCATGTCCTTCTGGTCCCAGCAGGAGATGCACACCACCTTGCCGCCGTACTGAGTGAAGAGGTCTGCGGCGTACTGGGTGACGTTGCCGAAGCCCTGGCAGGCCATGGTGGCGCCGTTGATGTCCACGCCCATGCGCTTCAGGGCTTCGCGGACGGTGTAGATCGCTCCGTAGCCGGTTGCTTCTGTACGGCCGAGGGATCCGCCGCTTCCAACGGGCTTGCCGGTGATAACGCCGGGATACTTTCCGCCGGAGAGGGTCTCATACTCGTCCATCATCCAGAGCATGTGCTGGGGAGTGGTCATCCCGTCGGGGGCGGGAACGTCCTGAACCGGCCCGATGCTCTTCCAGACCGCGCGGATCCAGCCGCGGCAGATCTGCTCCTGCTCACGCATGGAAAGCTCGTGGGGATCGCAGATGACTCCGCCCTTGCCGCCGCCCAGGGGAATGTCCACAACTGCCGTCTTCCAGGTCATCCAGGTCGCCAGGGCCCTCACGGTGCTGATGGTCTCGTCGGGGTGGAACCTGATGCCGCCCTTGGAGGGGCCGCGAACGTCGCTGTGCTGAACCCTGAATCCCTTGAAGACCTTTACCGAGCCGTCGTCCATATGCACGGGAATAGTGAAATGGTATTCCCTCATGGGCTCACGGAGGAACGCCCTGACGCCGGGTTCGAGATCGAGTTTTTCGGCGACCTGGTCGAACTGATCCTGTGCCATCTTAAAGGCATCGAAACTCTTGGACATTTCTGTACCTCCTACCGGCCGTGGCCGGTAACAATGAAGACGGAGCTTCCGTTGTGTATTGTGCGGCCTGCCAACCGGCAGGCAAACGGTAATATATGCCTCCCCGTAACGGGAAAACAAACAGGGTGGACGAAGCTGTTACCATGTATTGATAATGAGTTGTAAAATACTGAGAAGCAAACATATGCGTTCTGCACTGAAGGGGATTTGGTGTGCTGTTCACTGCAAGCAGGAAATCGTTACTTTAATGTTATGGTTCGAACAATTCAGTAACAACTGATGAATTTCGTTACTTGAGCCGGGTTTTTGCACCGGAGAATGCTTATGATTACAGCTGGGAGGTGAAGATGGTCAGGGTTACCATCCTTTACGACAACACCGCGCTCCCCGGCCTGGAGGCAGACTGGGGCTTCTCGGCCTTCATCGAGACCCCAGGGAGAAGGATACTGTTCGATGCAGGGGCCGACGGAAGCATCCTGCTCTCGAACGCGGCCTCCATCGGGGTTGACCTCTCCCTTACGGATACGGTGTTCGTATCACACAACCATTTCGATCACATCGGCGGGTTGTCCGCTGCCATCTGGGCATGCCCCAGGGCCAGGATCTTCGTTCCCCGGAGCCTCCGGGGGGTGAAAAGGGGGTACGAAGTGGTAACCGTTTCCGGGGAGTTGGAGATAGGTGACGACTTCTGGTCCACCGGGGAGCTGGATTCCCTGGAGCAGTCCCTTCTGGTTCCCCTGGAAAGGGGTTTCCTGCTGGTGGCCGGATGTTCCCACCCCGGGCTTGAGACCATCCTTCAGGTGGCCAGGAAGCACGGAGAGGTAAGGGCCCTGCTGGGGGGTCTCCACGGCTTCGAAGCCTACGGTCTTCTGGAATCGGTGGAAAGTGTATGCCCTACACACTGCACCGCCCACATAACGGAGATCCAGCGTCTTTTCCCGGAGAAGTACCTCCCAGGCGGCGTGGGCAGGAGATATTCCTTCCCCGTACGCAGGGACGGGATCAAGTGAGAACATACCTGGACTGCATTCCATGTTTCCTCTCCCAGGCCCTCAGGGCCGGCAGGGCGGCCACCTCCGACGAAACCGTGCTGAAGGCCCTGCTTGACAGGGTCGGCGGAAGGATAGGCGACATCCCCCTGGATCACACCCCCCCGGAGATAGCGCTCAGGGTGTATGATGACATAAGGGAGGTCACCGGGGTGGAAGACCCCTTCCGGGAGGCCAAGAAAAGGCACATAGCGGAGGCCCTTCGTCTCTATCCATCAATGAGGGAGAGGGTGCTGAACTCCTCCGACCCGCTGAGGACCGCCGTGGGGATAGCCATCGCCGGCAATGTGATAGACCTGGGCACGGGAAAGGACATCAGGATCAGGGAGGAGATAGAGGGCGTGCTCCACCGGCGGTTCGGGATAGATCACATGGAGGACTTCCGCCGGAAGCTTTCCGATGTATCAGGTGTTCTCTACCTGGGAGACAATGCCGGGGAGTCTGTCTTTGACAGGCTTCTCATCGAAACAATGGATAAGCCGGTTACCTACGCGGTCCGCGCCAGGCCCGTGATAAACGACGTGACAATGGAAGAAGCAATCGCATCCGGGCTGGGCGAGGTGGCGGAGATAATATCCTCCGGCTCTCCGGCTCCGGCGGTGGTGCCCCGTTTATGCAGCCCGGACTTCATGGAGATGTTCAATTCATCCCAGATGATAATCAGCAAGGGTCAGGGGAACTACGAGGGCCTTTCAGGTACCGGGAGACCGGTTTTCTTCCTTCTGAAGGCGAAATGCCCCGTCATCGCAGGGGACATTGGTGTCAGAGAGGGGGATCTCGTTCTCGAGTACTCCCTCAGGGGGAAAGGGCAGTAATGGAAAAGGAAAAGATCGGAATAGGGATAATCATATGCCACAGGTACCATACCTGCGGAGGCGGGAAGTGCTTCAGGGCCATCAGGGAGAGAACCGGAGCGTTCAGACGGTACCCGGAGGACACCGAGGTGGAAGTGGTGGGCTACGGCACCTGCGGAGGCTGTCCCGGGGGCAATGTGGAGTACGTGCCACAGGAGATGATAAGGAACGGGGCTCAGGTGATACACCTGGCCACAGGTCTCATCGTTGGCTACCCCCCGTGTCCGAGGATCGATTTCTTCAGGAGGTTCATTGAGGAGCGCTACGGTGTTCCGGTGGTACCGGGCACCCATCCGGTGCCTGAGAAGTACTACCTGATACATGCCGCCCTGGGTACCTGGAAGGGGGAGAAGTGGAGCGAGCTTCTGGCCCCCGCCCTTGATGATACCGAGACCCGGCTGGCCTACGACTGATGAGCTTCAGTCATCTTTTCGGGCCGGTCCCATCCAGGAGACTGGGCGTGTCCCTGGGTATAGATCTTGTTCCACACAAGGTGTGCACGCTGAACTGCGTTTACTGCGAGTGCGGTGAAACGACCAGTCTCACACTGGAGAGGGCCGGGTATGTGCCCTTCATGGAAGTCAAGAGGGAACTGGAGGTCTATCTCAGGGAGAATCCCGCTCCCGACTACATTACCTTCTCCGGTTCCGGTGAACCTCTGCTGAACAGCAGTATCGGACGTGTGATCGCCCTGATAAAGGACATCTCTGAGGTCCCCGTGGCGGTTCTTACCAACGGCACCCTGTTCACCGATCCCTCGGTGCGGAGGGAGATCCTCCGGGCTGACCTCGTGATGCCCTCCCTGGACGCCGCGGTTCCCGGGGCCTTTCACAGGATAAACCGGCCCCATCCCGGGCTGAACGTGGAAGCTCACACGAAGGGGCTTGCGGACCTGAGGAGGGAGTTCTCCGGAGAGATGTGGCTTGAGGTCTTCCTCCTGCCCGGGTACAATGACTGCCCGGAGAACCTTGAGAGCCTCAGGGAGGCCATCGGCGGGATCCAGCCCCATAGGGTGCAGCTTAACACCCTGGACCGTCCGGGTGCAGTGGCGGGACTGAGGCCGGCCCCCGGGGAATGGCTGGAAGCCCTTGCTGAGGAATGGGGATTTCCCGGGACGGAAGTAATCGCACCCGTGACCCGGCGCCGGGAGAGGTCATCCTACCGGAAGGACGTGGAGGAAGCCATATACGAAACCGTCAGCAGAAGACCCTGCACCCTGAAGGACCTTTGCGGTATCCTCGACCTTCACGCAAACGAGGTGAACAAGTACCTGGCAATACTGGAGGAGGCCGGGAGGATAGAGACCTATTCAATGGCAAGGGGCGTTTTCTACGCCGCGGTGCGCTAGGATTCCACCCTTCCCACCGGGGCGCAGTAAACCACGAACTCCTCCTCGCCGTCCAGCTTGAGCAGGTCGTCCATGAGCTTCTGGGAATAGGCCCCTATCGCCACGGTTCCCAGACCCAGGGCCTCCGCGGCCAGGTAGAGGTTCTGGCAGACATGACCGGCGTCGATGAGCATCACCTTGTGTGACTCGCCCATGTAGCGCCATTCACCCAGATAAGGCCTGCATGACCAGATGAACACCACAGGGGCGGACCCCACGAAGCCCTGACCCGCCGAGGCTTCCGTGAGCCTTATGCCCAGACCGTCCACGGAACCGGTGAAGAGCAGTGAATGCCTCAGCGGCGAGTATCTGTATATCCCCGGTTCCAGCCCGGTGACCCTGTTCACCGCCAGGTAGGTCTCGAACGGATGCCTTGCCCCCGCGGATGGTACGGTTCTCAGGGTTGCCCTGCCGTCCTTCGTGTAGGCCGGGACGACCTTCTTCACCCCCTGGGTGCTCCAGAGAAGGAATGAGAGCTCCTCCAGGTTCAGGGGACCATCGAAGAATTTCCTTCTGCTTTTTCTCTCCAGTATGCATTCCCTGATGCCGTTCTTCTGAAGCCCGGCGGTGACAGGATCCGGAAGGACCGTTTCCTCCTGGCCGGCTTCATCGGGCTTCTCCAGGGGTGGCTGCGCAACACCCCTGTTCTGATCCGAGACCTCTCCGCTCTCAACTCCGAAGTGGGAACGCATGATCTCCCTGTTCAGCTTCCATTTGCCCATTTAAGTACCCCTTCCATTGTTTCTCGAAGGAACATAATGAAGTATCCGCCTTCGTGTTTGAGAGAGAATTCAATTGACTTGAGGCGAAAAAGGGTTAGTTTTATTCGGAACTGTCAAGGGAACCTTATTGAAGGGGAGGCGGATATGGATTCATCAGGAGAAAGGGACACTCTTCACCTGCTCTCCATCTTTCACTTCGTTATGGCGGGCTTCATCGCCCTGATCGCCTGCTTTCCACTGATCCATCTTGCAGGAGGCCTGTTCATGGTTTTCGGAGGCGTGGCTGAGAACGAGCCGGGGCTCAGCGTCGCCGGGGGGTTCTTTTCCCTCTTCGCCGGGGGGATAATCCTTGTTGGCTGGGGGATAGCCTATCTGGTGTTCAGGGCCGGACGGAGCCTCAACGCCCAGAAGGACTATCAGCTCTGCCTCATCGCCGCCGCCGTTCTCTGCATGATCATGCCCTTCGGGACCATCCTGGGTGTTTTCACCCTGGTGAAGCTCAACGAACAGAAGGTAAAGGAGCTTTTTCAGGAGAACGCTCCAAGGGTCGAGGAAGTACCGGAGGCTTGACATCGGAGACTGCAGCTGTTTTGTTGTCCGCTGACCCGAAAGATGAAGAAGGAGGATGATAATGGGCTCAGAAGAGAGGGAACAGAGGAAGAAAGCGGTCATCGAGGTTCTCAACCAGGCCAGGAAGATGGAGCTGCATGCAATAGTGCAGTACATGAACCAGCACTACGGACTGGATGACATGGACTACGGAGAACTGGCGGGGAACATCAAGCTCATCGCAATAGACGAGATGAAGCACGCGGAAGCCTTCGCGGAACGGATTAAGGAACTCGGTGGAGAACCGGTCACCGACAGGGCCGCCGAAGTGGTCCCCGGGCAGCCGGTGGAGAAGATATTCCCCTTCGACAGCGGCCTCGAGGACGACACCATAGACAAGTACAACCAGTTCCAGAAGGTCTGCTTCGACAGCGGCGACAGCATAAGCGCAAAGCTGTTCGAGAGGATCATCGACGAAGAGCAGATCCACATGAACTACTTCGATGACATCGCCGACCACATTGAGAAGCTCGGGTCCGCTTACCTTGCGAAGATCGCCGGGACACCCTCCGACACAGGGCTTGCCATAATGGGTTTCGTGGCCCAGCAAGGCGACGAGTAGAAGGGGGGAACAATGAAAAGGACGCTTCTGCCCCTTGCCCTGCTGGCCTTCTCCGGGTTCGCGCTCACCGGAACGGTGAGCCTCGGCGGGCTGCTCACCTCCGGGAACACCGACGTAAGGCAGCTTGACTCCGGGCTGGGAATAACGGGCAATCCATCCTCCAGACTGGAGACCGGGCTCAACCTTTCAGCCTCCTACGGCAGTCAGGAGGAGGAGACATACCTGGAGAAGTATCTCGCGGAGGGGACACTGAAGTACGCCTTCACGGACAGCGACTACGCAGCCTCCAGGGCATACTGGACCAGGGACCTGTTCTCCGGGATAAGCCATGAGTACGGAGCCACCGCCGGCTACGGAAGGGTGCTGGTCTCAGGCGAAGCGTTCTCAGCCTCCCTTGAGGCAGGCGGCGGCTACTACTCACGGGAGAACACCCTGGAGGAATCCCTGGAAGCCGCCGCATGGTACGGGGGAACCCTGCTGGAGTGGCAGATCGCCGATTCCTGGAAGCTCACCGAGAACGCCAGGTTCTCAGGGGATGTTCAGGATTCGGAGAACTACGGTATTGAGAGCGTTTTCGAGGCCAGCTCGGACATTACAGGGAACCTGTCGCTGGTGATGGGTTACGACATCACCTATCACAACCTTCCCCCGGTGGAGGGCAGCGAGAAGACCGATACTGCGGTGAGGGTTCAGCTGAGGATCGCAATCTAAGGGGTTCTGTAGGGCAGCTCCGCAACAATGAACCGGCTGATCTGAACCTCTGAGCCGTCTTCCGCAGTGACCTCCAGATCGGCTATGCGGTCAAGCACCTCCGAGGGAACCGGGTAGAGAACCATTACATCGGAGGACGAGTCCCCCAGGAACCTGCTTTCCCAGGTATTCCAGAAGGCATCGAACTCGTCTTCGTGAAGGATTCCCTGGGCCCAGAGCCACATCTCCCTCCTGAGCATGCCCGGTTCATCCAGGAACCTCCGGCCCTTGGGAATGGAAGTGGATATCTCACCCAGGGTGAACACCCCGTACATGGGACCTCCGGAGCTGGAAGCCAGCACAACGCATGGCAGGTCACGGTACTCCTCCCTGAAGGAACGGTTCCCCCCCTGGCATATGAAGGGCAGATCCCCCGGTGAGCCGGGAACGCATTCATAGTACAGGAACCTGTCGGTCCGCCCCTGGAAGACCGGATTCAGGCAGTCTACCTGCCTCCAGAGCTGCCAGGGTCCGTTCCCTTCGCACCCGCTCCACCCCGGGGCGGCTTCCTCAGGGATACCTTCCGCAAGCTCCACT
>CAYLXG010000027.1:17481-19528 GCA_964387445.1 uncultured bacterium | reverse complement strand
TGCCGCAGAACAGGAAGCTTGCTGCCCTGTTATCGGGCTCCGGCGGACCTTCAGCGGGAGGTACGGGAAGGTGAATCACCTGGCGGTCCCTGCCCTCACCCCAGCGGTAAACCCTGAGGTTCCGCCTTCCCGGAAGCAGGTGTTCCTGTTCGGCTTCGGCGTACCAGACCACAGGGATGCCTTCAGGAAGGCGCGGTATGGCCCGTGGGTGAAGGAGCACCGCCGCATCCGGCGGGCCATCCGTTTCCCCGCCAGCCGCGGCGATGGCCTCTTTTACCATATCGGCGGTCCTGCCGTTCTCTCCGCCCTTGAGGATGAGCATTCTCATTCTTTGTCCTTTCGTAGAATACCTTTTATAAATCATAGCGGACCTCGAAGGAACCTGCGGGAAGGATATGAGATGGCCTGGGATACGTCGAAGAGGATGAAGGCGGTGCGGATGCCGCCCATCCACGGGATAATGGACAGGGTGCGGGAGATGAAGGCGAAGGGTGAACGGGTCTTCCCCATGGCGCAGGCGGTTCCGTGGTACGGCCCCCCGGATGCCGCGGTGAAGCGGCTGACCGAACGGATGGGCGAAGGCGGATTCCACTTCTACAGCCCGGATCCCGGGGCCCTTCGCACCAGGAAAGCCCTGGCTGAGGACTTCTCCCGCCGGAGGGGCATAGAACTGGACCCAGTGGGGGAGCTGCACCTTACCTGCGGTGCCAGCCAGGCCTTCCTGGGAGCCCTGCTGGCGGTGGCCGATCCCGGGGACAGGGCGGTGGTGCTATCGCCCTATTACTTCGACCATGTCTTCGCCATCCAGTTCTCCAGTCTGGAACTGGTGGAGGTCCCAATGGCGGAGGGGAACGGCTGGGAGATCCCCTGGGAGAGGCTCGAGGAGGAGGTATCCCGGGCATCGGTGATGGTACTTGTGAACCCCGGGAACCCCACCGGGTCGGCCCTTTCCGATTCAGAGCTGCGGAGGCTGGTCTCCCTCACCGGGGACTGCGGGTGCTCCCTTATTGTGGACGAGACCTACGAACGGTTCAACTTCGACGGCAGTCCGTGGCACCCGTGGGAGGATGACAGGCCGGAACACGTTCTCACCATCGGCAGTTTCTCGAAGAGCTACAGCCTCTCAGGCTGGAGGCTGGGATACCTGTTCGGCTCCGCTGGGGTTCTCACCGAGGCCCTCAAGGTGCAGGATTCCGTTGTGATATGTCCGCCCACCCCATCCCAGATCCTCCTTGAGGAGTGCCTGGTGTTCCATGACTGGGTTGAGAGACGGTCCCGGGAGGTGCTGTCCAGACGGGAGCTGTGCCGGGCTGCCATGGAGAGGGCGGCGGGTGTTCAGTGGAGGGACGCCGGAGGGGGGTTCTTCACCCTTGCGGCCCTGCCCCCTGGAATGAACGGTTACAGGGCGGCGGACCATCTGCTGGATGAGTACGGAATAGCCACCATTCCCGGGGAGGCCTTCGGAGAGGCAGGCGCATCTCACCTGCGGTTCAGTTTCGGCTGCCTCTCGGATGATGACCTGGAACCGGCCATGGAAGCCCTGGCGTCGGTGGACCTCAGCTTTTCCTCTCTCTGAGCATCCTTCTGTAGAGCCTTTTCGCCTCCAGGAAGAACTCGTTGAACCTGCCGTCGATGAAGTCGGCGAAGCTGTGGTCCGGTCCGTGGAACGAGCCGAACCTGTAGCGGAGGCATTTATGGGCGTAAACTCCCCTGCTGAGGTAGATCTTGTCCGGGGCATACTTGCAGCTGGCCAGCACCAGCTTCCCGTGGTCGAGGTATCCCGGGTCTATGTTCACCCTTCTGGAGCCCTCTCCCCCGCACTTCGCCTCCACTTCCATGCAGCCGTGTTTCCAGCCGGTCAGGGCTGAAGGGTCCTGCAGACCGAAGCAGTACCACTTCCTCCTCTGTTCCCCGCCCATCTCCTGGATGTAGTAGTCGCTCATGTCGAAGGGGTATTCGCCGCTTTCCATGACGGAACTGCCCATGAAGGCTTCCACCGCCTCCACCGCCTCTCTCAGATGGCTGGGATCACGGTAGAGGAAGCTGA
>CAYLXG010000027.1:5748-17471 GCA_964387445.1 uncultured bacterium | reverse complement strand
GGGAAGTGGTTCCTCAGGGAGCGACATCATGCCCCCTCCTTGCGAGCTTCTTCCTCGGGAGTTCGTTCCAGGCGGCCTCCGCCACCTCCCGGGCAATTCCGAAGCTCTCGCTGACGAGCCTGCCGTAGTCCGCAGCAAGCTTCAGGTTCCTGCTCCCGGAGGGGTCCACGGTCCTGAGATTGCCGTTGTGGGCGCTGATCCTTCCCCCCATGGGCCCGGGCATGTTCAGATGGAGGCTTTCCAGCCCAGGGGCCTGGAACGACCTCCGCCAGTATTCCATGAACTCTGCCCTGGAAAGCACCCTGGATTCCAGGGTGTACCTGTATCTGCTCTGGCCGTGCTCGATGGTGTGCAGCTCCCACCCTCCGGGAACCGGCTTCCACCGCATGGTCCTTCCTTCCAGGGCAAGCTCTCCGCCCCGGTCACTGGAGAGCCTTGCAGCTCCCGGTACTGCGTAGCCCGGGTCCAGGATGAAGCTGCCGGCGTCACCCTCCACCAGAAGTGCGCAGTGGATGTTCCGCCCGTGGTTCATGTGACCGGTGAGTGGCCTTGCGGAAAGGCCGCATTCCGCGACAATGGTACCCAGGGTCTCGGTAAGGGAATAGCAGGTTCCGCCGGTGCCCCTGGAAAGGTGCCCCTCCATTACCTCATGGGGGAGCCTTGGCCTGGGGCTGCCGGAAGCCCTGAGAAGGAACTTGGTGAGATTCTCCCAGGGGATATTGCTGAAGGCCTCGGCTATTCCGTGTATGTCCCCGGCGCTCCTGCCCGGTGAAATGCCGAAGTGATCGAAGAACATTGCAGCTGTTTCGTCCATGGCCGTATTATAATCCGCCCCGGGAGGACCAATGGATCAGTGCAGGTACCATTCTCTGAACGCATTCTTCAGGAGGACCTTCGGAGAGAAGGTCTACAAGATCAGCCTGGCAGGCGGCTTCACCTGCCCGGTGAGGGACGGGTCCATATCCACCGGCGGCTGCTCCTACTGCAATCCCCTGGGGAACGTTCCCGGCCACTACTCCCCGGGGATGACCCTTGCGGAACAGCTCAAGGTCTCCACCGGATATGTTCGAAAAAGGCACCGGGCGAAGAGGTTCATCGCCTACTTCCAGGACTACACCGCCACATATGCCGAGCCCTCCAGGCTGGAGGGGCTATACCGTGAAGCCCTGGCCTTTCCCGGGGTGGCGGGTCTGTCGGTTTGCACCAGGCCCGACTCCATAAGCGACGGGGTGCTGGACCTTCTGGAAGGACTCTCCCGGGAGACGTTCCTCTGGGTTGAGCTGGGAGTTCAGAGCGGATGCGACGTGACCCTTCTCAGGATGAACAGGGGCCACACCGTCTACGATTCGGAAGAGGCCTTCGGCAAACTGCATTCAAGGAACATCAGGACCTCGGCCCATGTGATACTGGGCTTCCCCGGGGAATCCAGGGAGGAGGCCCTCACCACTGCGGAGCTGATCAGGAGAACCGGAACATCAGGTGTGAAGCTTCAGAACCTCCATGTGCTCAGGAATACTCCCCTGGAGAAGGACTACGGTTCAGGCAGGATAAAGCTCATGGAAATGGAAGCCTACGCTTCCCTTGCGGCGGACTTCATAGAACGGATACCGCCTGAGGTGGTGGTCCAGAGGGTGGCGGGAGAAGCGCCTCCGGGGATGCTGGTGGCCCCGGACTGGGCCGGGAACAAGATGGCTGTGATGAACCGGGTGAACGCTGAACTGGAAGAGCGGGATTCCTGGCAGGGAAAACTGCTGGGCTACGGGCTCCCGGACGTTCCCTGCTCCCCCTGAACCGGTATGCCCGCCTCCAGGCAGAACTTCCTGAGGGCTACCCTGTAGGCCGGTCTGTAGAGCTTCCTGTAGGTTTCCGAGTGATGAAGGGCCGGCCAGCCCTTCTCTTCCATCTCTTTGGCGAAGGCGGTCATGGCTTCTTTGGAGAAAACGCTCTGCAGGTCCATGGCGGTTCTCCACCTGGCGGAGAGTTCCGCTTCGCTGCCCCTGTATTCCCTTCCTGTTCTCACGAAGGCGGTCAGCAGGGCTCCGGTAACGCCCCCTCCAGCCATGTACGGCCTCAGGTTGATCCTGAGGACCTCGCCGTCGGCGGATATCACCTCGCAGAGGGGTTCCTTCATGACAGCCATGCCCGGGTCAGCGGCCTCTATCCTCAGGCGGTTCATTGCCTCCGGTTCGGAACTGATGGCGTGGCCGCTACCCATGACGCCCTGATACACCAGCTTGTAAAGGTCTGAGATCTCCATACCAGGATAGAGCTCGAACTGCTTTGCCATCACTTCCCTGAACAGGTTCAGATCCATGCCGCTCCTTCTGGAACAAAAAAACTTCCGTGGAATATAGCATAGTGTCCGAACGGGTTCCCTCCCCCGGACGGACACCCTTTCAAGTGGGTTGAGCAACACGAAGAGAGGCCCGTCGGAAAGCCCGGCGGGCCTTCCCCTTTTTCCGCGCCCTTTCATTGTACTCGCTTGCCTTTTCTTTGTAGATTATCAATTCTCCCATTTACCGGCCAGTTTTATCACGGAGGTTAGATATGATCCGTCGGGAGACCGTCGACTCGATACTGCGCGGTGGGCACACTGACCGCGAGGTAACCGTTTATGCCTGGGTGAAGACCGCCCGCACCGGCAAGAGCGTGGCCTTTGCCGCCCTTAACGACGGCTCCTCCACGGAGAATCTCCAGGCGGTATTCGACCGGAGCGCCTTTTCCGACGACGATCTGTCCGGGCTCCTTACCGGCGCCTGCGTGATGGTCCGGGGAAGGGTGGTAAGCTCCGCCGGGAGCGAGCAGGCCGTGGAGATCGCCGCAGAGGCACTTACCGTCATCGGTCCGGTGGATGAAGGTTATCCGCTTCAGAAGAAGAGGCACTCCCTGGAGTTCCTCAGGGGAATGCCTCACCTCAGGTCCAGGACCAACACCTTTGCAGGCGTTTTCCGGGTAAGCCATCACCTGAGCATGGCGGTTCACCGGTTCTTCGACGAGAACGGCTTCTTCAACGTGCATACGCCATTCATCACCGAGAGCGACTGCGAAGGCGCCGGGGAGACCTTCCAGGTAACCACCCTTCCACTGGACGCGGTTCCCGTGGAGAACGGGAAGGTCCTCTACGAAAGGGACTACTTCGGCAGGAAGGCGTTCATGACCGTGAGCGGTCAGCTGGAGGCTGAGCCCTTCGCCCTTTCCATGGGCAAGGTGTACACCTTCGGGCCCACCTTCAGGGCCGACCCCTCGGACACCAGGATACACGGGGCGGAGTTCTGGATGCTCGAGCCTGAGATGGCTTTCTTCGACCTGGAGGACAACCTGAACCTGATAGAGAGCTTCGTGAAGTACACCGCGGGTTATGTGATGGAGAAGTGCCCCGGGGAGATAGAGTTCTTCACCAGGTTCTTCGAGAAGACGCTCCCCGACAGGTACCGGGCCCTCACCGAGGAGTCCTTCGCAAGGGTCACCTACACCGAAGCGGTGGAGATACTGGCATCATGCGGAAAGAGTTTCGACAGGATTCCAGCCTGGGGCGAAGACCTGGCCACCGAGCACGAACGGTACCTGGCGGAGGAACACTTCCGCCGGCCGGTGTTCGTTGTGAACTATCCCGCATCCATGAAGCCTTTCTACATGTTCGTGAACGACGACGGCAGAACCGTGGCCGCCTGCGACCTCCTGGCCCCTGGAGTGGGGGAGCTTGTGGGCGGCAGCCAGAGGGAGCACAGGCCTCCCGTTCTTGAGAAGCGGGCCCTGGAACTGGGGCTCGATATGGATACCTACCGATGGTACCTGGAGCTCAGAAGATGGGGAACCGCTCCCCATTCAGGCTTCGGCCTCGGCTTCGAGAGGCTCCTGATGTACCTCACGGGAATGGACAACATCAGGGATGTGATGCCCTTTCCCAGAACTTATGGAAAAATGTACTAACACAAAGCGAAAGCTGGTAGACATGAGCAGTAAGATGATTACCATCGATGGAAATGAAGCCGCGGCGAGGGTGGCCCACAAGCTCAGCGAGGTCATAGCCATCTATCCCATCACCCCTTCAAGCCCCATGGGCGAGCACAGCGACGCCTGGTCCGCCTCGGGGAAGAAGAACATCTGGGGAACCGTTCCCCTGGTGCAGGAGATGCAGAGCGAGGGCGGAGCCTCAGCGGCGGTGCACGGCGCCCTGCAGACAGGTGCCCTTACCACCACTTTCACCGCAAGCCAGGGCCTCCTTCTGATGATCCCCACCATGTACAAGATCGCCGCCGAGCTCACCCCGGCGGTGTTCCATGTTTCCGCCAGGAGCCTTGCATGCCAGGCCCTCTCCATCTTCGGTGACCACAGCGACGTGATGGCCGTGAGGAACACCGGCTTCGGCCTTCTGGCAAGCGCCAGCGTTCAGGAGGTCACGGACCTTGCCGCCATCGCCCATGCGGCAACGCTGAAGAGCCGCATCCCCTTCGTGCACTTCTTCGACGGCTTCAGGACCAGCCACGAGATCCAGAAGATCGAGCCGCTTGACGACGGCGTTCTCCGCAGGATGATCGACGATGAGCTGGTTTACGCCCACAGGCACCGGGGCCTCAACCCGAACCATCCTGTGGTGAGAGGCACCAGCCAGAACCCGGATGTGTACTTCCAGGGCAGGGAAACGGTGAATCCCTACTACGACGCCACCCCTGCCATCGTTCAGGAGTACATGAACCTCTTCGCCGAACTCACCGGCAGGCGCTACAACCTTTTCGACTACGTTGGCGCCCCCGATGCCGAGCACGTGATGATACTCATGGGCTCCGGCTGCGAAGTGGCCCACGAAACGGTCGAGTACCTGGCCGGAAAGGGCGAGAAGGTGGGAGCAATCAAGGTAAGGCTCTACAGGCCCTTCGACGCGTCCGCCTTCATCTCTGCGATACCCGACACCGCGAAGACCATCAGCGTCCTGGACAGGACCAAGGAGCCCGGCAACGACGGCGAACCGCTTTACAAGGATGTCATAACAGCCCTGAACAACGCCGGAAGGACAGGCATCAAGGTCATCGGCGGCCGCTACGGCCTCTCCAGCAAGGAGTTCTGCCCCTCCAGGGTGCTTGCGGTGTTCAACAACGCCAGGGGCGAGCAGAAGAACGGCTTCACCGTTGGCATCAACGACGACGTGACCCACACCAGCATCCCCGTTCCCGACCTGAACCTGGGCGAAGAAGGCCTTCATCAGGCGGTCTTCCTGGGCCTGGGCTCCGACGGCACCGTGGGCGCCAACAAGAACACCATCAAGATCATCGGCGAGACCACCGACTTCTACGCCCAGGGCTACTTCGTTTACGATTCGAAGAAGGCCGGCGCCCTCACCGTGAGCCACCTGAGGTTCGGTCCCAGGCCCATAAGGCACACATGCCTGATCAGCAGGGCCAACTTCGTGGCCTGCCACCAGACGGTATTCATGGAGAAGTACGACGTCCTCAGGTACGCCGACAACGGCGCTACCTTCCTTCTCAACAGCCCCTTCGGGCCTGAAGAGATCTGGGACAACCTTCCCAGGAAGGTCCAGAAGACCATCATCGACAAGAAGCTGAAGTTCTTCGTGATAGACGCCTACGACGTGGCGGGCAAGACCGGAATGGGCGTTCGCATCAACACCATCATGCAGACCTGCTTCTTCGCCATAAGCGGCGTGCTTCCCAGGGAAGAGGCCATTGAGAAGATCAAGGGCGCCATAAAGAAGACCTACGGCAAGAAGGGCGAGGACATCGTAGAGAAGAACTTCAACGCCGTTGACCAAACCCTGGCCAACCTTCACCAGGTGAACTACCCCGACGAGGTCACAAGTTCCATCGAGATGCCCCCGGTGGTCCCGGAGGAAGCGCCTGACTTCGTGAAGCGGGTCACCGCTACCATCATGGCCCAGAACGGCGACGACGTTCCGGTGAGCGAGATGCCGGTGGACGGCACCTGGCCCACGGGAACCACACAGTGGGAGAAGCGCAACATCGCCCTGGAGATCCCGGTGTGGGACCCGGAGGTGTGCATACAGTGCGGTCTATGCAACCTGGTATGCCCCCATGCCGCCATCAGGATGAAGTACTACGACAAGAAGCTCCTGGAGAACGCCCCAGAGACCTTCAAGCACGCTGAAGGCATGGCAAAGTTCAAGGACATGGCCTTCACCAACCAGGTTGCACCCGAGGACTGCACCGGCTGCGGAGCCTGCGTTCACACCTGCCCGGCTAAGAACAAGAAGGTCGAGGGTAAAAAGGCCATCAACATGGAGACCCAGGCGCCCCTTCGCCACGCAGAGGCGGAGAACTACGCCTTCTTCCTTGAGATCCCCGACTACGACAGGACCGAGCTCAATACCGCAACTGTGAAGGAGAGCCAGCTCCTCCGGCCCCTCTTTGAGTACTCCGGCGCCTGCGCCGGCTGCGGCGAGACACCCTACGTCAAGCTGCTCACCCAGCTCTACGGCGACAGGGCCGTTATCGCCAACGCCACCGGCTGCTCCTCCATCTACGGCGGCAACCTGCCCACCACCCCCTACACCAGCGATCTGAACGGCAGGGGTCCCTCGTGGAACAACAGCCTCTTCGAGGATGCCGCTGAGTTCGGATACGGCTTCAGGCTCACCGCCGACAAGCACACGGAGAACGCCGTGGAACTGCTGAAGGGGCTCTCTGAAAAGCTTGACGAGAACCTGGTGAACAGCCTTCTGGACTCCAGGTGCGAGAGCGAACTGGAGATAGCCCAGCAGAGGGAGCGCATCGGCTACCTCAGGAAGGCCCTGGAGGAGATCGACTCCCCGGAGGCCAGGCAGCTGGAAACCCTTGCGGACTACTTCGTTCCCAGGTCGGTCTGGATACTGGGCGGCGACGGCTGGGCCTACGACATAGGATACGGCGGGCTGGACCACGTGCTCGCCCAGGGCAAGAACGTGAACGTTCTGGTTCTCGACACCGGTGTGTACAGCAATACCGGAGGCCAGTGCTCCAAGGCGACCCCCATGGGCGCCGTGGCCAAGTTCGCGGCGGCTGGCAAGCCCATGCCGAAGAAGGACCTGGCCATGATAAGCATGACCTACGGGAACATCTACGTTGCCCAGATAGCCATGGGAGCCAACTGGAACCAGGCGGTGAAGGCCTTCAACGAGGCGGAGAGCTACGACGGCCCATCGATCATCATCGCCTACAGCCACTGCATCGCCCACGGTATCAACATGACCACAGGAATGGACGACCAGAAGATGGCGGTTAACAGCGGGCTCTGGCCTCTGTTCAGGTTCGACCCCAGGAGGATAGAGATGGGCGAGTGCCCCCTTCAGCTGGACAGCAAGAAGCCGGCCATCCCCTTCCACAAGTTCGCCGAGACCGAGGTAAGGTGGAGCACCCTCCTGAACAGCAACCCCGAGCATGCGGAGATGCTCATCTCCAAGGCTCAGAAGGAAATAGACCGCAGGTTCCATCTCTACGAGCAGATGGCTCAGATGAACTGGACCGGCGGCGAATAGAACCGCATACCCGGAGGGGGAGGGCGGCCGCCCTCCCCCTTTTCGCAGAGGGGGTGAGAATGAAGCTCAGATCAGCCGTGGTGTCATTCACCGATGAAGAGATCAACGCCATTCTGAAGAAGCAGGACCTTCCGGTGACCTCGATAGAAGTGAAGTGCGCGGGGGGAAAAATGAACGTGAGGGTGAAGAAAGGGCTCAACTTCAAGTTCAGCATAGTCTTCGGAGCCGACGGCAGGCACCTCACCGCAACCGTAGATGCCGGCGCCCTGGGGAACCCCATCGTTCCGGGGATCCTTTCGAGAATAGCGGAGTCCGCTTCCCAGTGGGGGGTGACCCTCTGCGGAAGAACAATAGTGTTCGACCCCCACAGGGCCATGGAGGCCGCAGGAATAACAGGCGACTTCAGGGTGGAACGCACCGCCGTCGGGGCGGGTGAGCTGGTTTTCGCCCTGGAGGGTGACCTTCCCCTGGATCAGTTCGCCGCTACATCTCTCCCTTGATGACCATCATTGGCGGGAAGGAATAGGCGTAGCCGGTCTCCGCGGCTGCCCCTGTGGCGGAAAGGAACAGGTTATCCCCGGAGTCCCAGCTCCAGACGTACATGCTTCCGCTTATATGGGAAAAGGAGAAGTCGATCAGAAGATCCCCTCCCTGGTACTCCCATGGCGAATCAAGGGAGAACACCACCACTCCCCGGCCGTTGTCCGCGGCGGTGACGGACGCTCCGGCGAAGACCTGTGTGAGGGCTGTTCCCCCGGCCACATTCTCCGAGAAGCTGTCATCAAGCCCTGGGCCGGCTGCGGTTCCCAGGCTCATGCGGAAGTTCTCCAGCACAACCGATGAAGCGCCCATGGGCGACCTTGCGAATCCTATGGAGGTTATTGTCATCGGGCCGCTGAGGTACTCCTCCGGCACCACCACCTGGTAGTGCTTGGCTGAGGAACCTCAACCTCCGCAGAAGGGTTCCGAAGAGGGCTGTACCTCTTCGCCTACGACTATCTCAACGGCCAGGGCGGAGCAGACCGCCGCAATGAGGATAAGGGAAGCAAAACGCATGTTTTCCTTTCATCAGTGGATGAGCACTACTTTCCTGGTCTGGACCGACCCTCCGTGTCTGAGGGTCAGGAAGTATACTCCCCGGGATTCGGTTTCGTTCCATGTGACGCATTCCCCCGGCTGAAGCTCCATATCGGCAAGGAGCCTGCCGCTCACATCGTGAACGGTGAATCGTCCGCCGGAAGCGGAGACCACTGTGAAGGAAGACGCCGGGCTGGCGGATACCTGAAAACCTCCCGGGAAGCTGGCGGAGCCGTCATTCGCCACACCGGTGAACTCCGTGAAGCGAACCGCATCCGCCACTATCCTGTCGCCTGATGCTCCGGTGCAGTCCCCCACGGTTACCGAAAGGCCGCCGGAAGCGCCGTAGGGCCCTCCCAGGGAAACCCACTGGCCCGGGAATGCCCCCTGGTCCACCGTAACGCTGTCCTCCCCGGCTCCATGGATGATGTGGTAGGTGACCTGGGCCTCTCCTGAAGGGGGAACGAACACCTCCAGGGAGTACGAGGAGGAACTGTCAGGGAGGTCCATGTTCCACTGTACCCAGTTCACGTCGGGTCCCGATGAGATCGAACCTGTATAGAAGAAAGTGTGGTACTGACCGCCTTCGGTATAAGGATGCCAGTAGGATGAGGGGCCGTGGAGGGTGCAGGTGTTCTCCAGGTTGTCGGTGATCATGTCGTTCTCGATCTGGGAGGAAAAGCTCTCCTCCAGCTGGTCCCAGAGCTCCGGCCTGTTTCCGTCGTAGCCCAGGGCCCAGATCCCGATTCCCTGCATCCCGGCCATCCTCACCATGTCGTACTTCAGCTCCAGGGATTCGGCGCTGTCGTACCAGCCCTGGTTCCAGCCGCCGGACTGGAAGGCGTAGTAAGGGGTGAGGGACTCATCGTCCCAGAGCGCCCCGTATGTGGCGGCCCTCTCCGCCAGTGTGGTGTAAAACAGGGTTGAACATCCAGAGCACGGGGAATGGGGGTACTGGGTATCGGTTTCCCACTGATGCCCGTAGTAGGGAAGCCCCCACACCAGCTTATCATGGGCCTCAGGTGCGTATCTCACATAGTCGCAGAGTGCCCATGCCATGTTGCTGGAGGACTCCGGGGAGCTGCCCCATCCTGTAAGTGGGGCGTTGGGGCCGGCGATGGAACTCCAGGAACCGGCAAAGGCGTAGCACATTATCATCAGGGCGTCGCAGCTCTCCGCCAGGGAACTGTAGTCGAAGGCTCCCCCCCAGTCCACCACAGGGGTGCAAATGGAGATGTGGGCGTCGGGCAGGGAATCCCTGAGCTCCTCCATGAAGGCCACCAGGTTCTCCGAGTCGCCGCTCTGAACGTTCTCGAAATCTATGCAGACACCGTCGGCGGAGGTTCCGTTCACCAGTGAGGATATCTCGGAGATGGCGGTGGCCTTTCCGGTGGTGAGAATGGAGTGGATGGACGAACCGGAGAAGTTGGTCACCGTTACCGCCACCTCAGCGCCTGCGGCGTGGGCCTGGTCCATGGCACTCTGGAAGACCGACGGGTATCCGTGGTAGTTGGTTATGTTTCCCGACGGCCCCATGTCCACCGAGAAGACGGCAAGCACCGAGATCAGGTCGTACTGCAGCCAGGCCTGGTTGACCCAGTAGGGCAAAAAGCCGTAAACGGTGTATTCCAGTTCGCTGTCGCCTGTGATGTCAGTTACGTCAACCCTGTGGGTGGACCAGCCTCCGTACTCCTCCACGAACCTCTCATGAGCGGAGGGGTAATGCGTGATCTCATCACCAACGCCTTCCAGAGGGCCCCCGGTGAGCATTATGGGAATAATGAAAGCTGAAAGCATGGTTCTCCTTCCTATATGGGAGGAACATCTGGAGCATCTGCCCTGAAAGCAACCGCTCAGTCCCCCAGGGGTATGTCGTGCTTCCTGCCGAGAAGGTCGATCCTCCGCCAGACGCCCCTTCTGAACCGGAAGAAGAACACACCGGCGAAGACCGCGATATAGAAGCTGGTGAACATCCAGAGGGGCACTATTCCCGCATCCCTGACGAAGTAGAGGAAGAGTATCCCCGGTATCCAGAACAGCCAGGCCAGCGCTCCGGAGGCAAGAACAACGAACCTTGTGTCACCGGCTCCCCTGAGAGCCCCGCTGTATATCAGGCTCACGGCGTCGAACACCCCCCAGAGGGCAACTATTGCCAGGAGACTGGCGGTGGTGGATGACAGCTCCTGGAGGGTGCAGGCTGAATCAGGGCTGTAGAACAGCTTCGTGTAGAACCCCGGGAAGAGCACGAAGGACAGGGCAAGGGGGAGGAAATAGCAGAGGGACACAAGGAGTGTACGCCTGGTGGCCCGCACCGCCAGGTCAGGCTGCCCCATCCCGATGCACCTGCCGGCGATGACCGTCGTGGCGAAGCTGAACCCCAGCAGCGGGTTGAAGGCCAGGTTGTTCACGCTGAATGCGATGTTGTTCGCTGTGAAGTCCACGGGTCCGAGCCTCCCGGCGATGAAGATGAACAGGGTGAAGCTGGAAACGTCCATGAAAACCTGGAGACCCGAGGGAAGGCCGAACCGTATTATCCTGGCGGAGAGAGCCCTGCTGAAGCGGAAGTTCTCCCTTGTACGGTAGGCCCGGGCGGTGGGGCCGTTGTAAGCCGCCAGGGTCAGAATGGTCCCTGGAACGAAGGAGGCTATTGCGGTTGCGATGCCCGCTCCCTTAATGCCCATTTCCGGAAAACCCAGTTTCCCGAAGATGAGCAGGTAGTCCAGTACCACATTGACCCCTGCACCGGCGAGAACGGCCACCATTGCCGGAACGGTCTTCCCCCTGCCGTTCCAGAAGGATGACGCGCCGGTGGTGAACACCGGCCCTGCGCTGGAGAGCATAAGAATTGCGAAGTAGGTCCTCTCAAGGGCCAGCACCTCCGGATCGTGCCCGCTCAGGTCCAGGAGGGAGAGCCCTGGGATGGTAAGGGCCGCAAGGAGCGGAACCGAGAAGATGGTGAGGAAGAGGGCCTGGGCAAGGGAACGGCTGCATCCCTCCCTGTCGCCGGCACCGTAGTACTGGGAGACGAATGTGCCGGCGTAGCCCACCGTTCCGAACACCACGCACATCGGGGTGAGGCTCAGTATTTCCGCCGGCATGGCCGCTTGGAGCTCTAGCTGGCTGTTCTGTGGAAGGATGTGCCTTGCGTCGAGTACGATTA
>CAYLXG010000027.1:0-5738 GCA_964387445.1 uncultured bacterium | reverse complement strand
CTGTGCTGAGCAAGGAAGAGCCTGTCGCAGAACATCATTATTGTGCGCCCGGCCATCCCGGCGATGATGGGCAGGGACACCGCCAGTATCTCCCTGTATGAGTCCGGAGACCTCATGGGTTTCACAGAGGGAACCGCTTACAGCATGTTAATATCATATTCAAATCATTCATTGAGGGATATTCCATTTCCAGGGAACGGTGCGGCGGGGGTCAATATTGCTCGGCAAGGAGGCAACCGCAACTTTCCGGTTCTCCGATCCGGGGGTGTTCACAGCTGATATGGATGGTGCATATTACTTTCTGTGTCCCAGGAGGGGGCACCGCCGGGTCTCATCGGTGTCATGTGGGGCTTCGGATGATTTTGCAGATGGCATACATGAAAGGGATACGCAATGAACCTGTATGTGGGCAACCTGGCCTGGGGCGTTGACGACGATTCTCTCAGGGAGTTCTTCGAGAACTACGGCGAAGTTACGGCGGCAAGGGTGATAACTGACAGGGAAACCGGCCGCAGCCGTGGTTTCGGATTCGTGGAAATGCCTGAGGAAGCTGCAAGGAACGCCATTGCGCAGGCAGACGGGGTTGAACTCGATGGCAGGCCTCTCAGAATCAGCGAAGCCAGACCGAGACGCTAGCGAAATGCCACACTTTGGGCGGCTCGAACGGGCCGCCTTTTTTATCAGGTATTTACATTCCTTTTTAATGATGCATATTACCCGCTGATTCCCAGGTGAGGAATCCGACCGAGACTCATTTGTGTCATCGTGATCGTCGGTTGCTTTTGAGATGGCATTTATGAAAGGGATACCATGAATCTTTACGTAGGCAACCTTTCCTGGGGTGTAGACGATGAATCACTCAGGAGCTTTTTCGAAAACTACGGCGAAGTTACCGACGCAAGGGTAATTACCGACAGAGACTCTGGCCGCAGCCGTGGTTTCGGATTTGTCGAGATGCCTGAAGAAGCAGCGAGAAACGCAATATCAAACGCTGACGGCACCGAACTCGACGGAAGGCCCATCAGGGTCAGCGAGGCAAGGCCCAAGCGCTAGAACCATAGTTCCTCGAAAGGGCGGCCAACCGGCCGCCCTTTTCCGTAGAAGCTCAGTTCCAGTCAGTGGTCGCAGGCGTTGTCTCCGGTCTCCAGGGATCCGGCAAGGTAGTTCTCAACTATTTCCCTTGCGGTCCCGCCGGATGCTCCGGTAACCACCTGCACTCCGTTGGCGTTGAAGATTGCCTGGGCCCTGGAGCCCATTCCACCGGCTATCACAAGGGAGACTCCCTTCGCGGCCAGCCAGGGGGGCAGAAGCCCAGGCTCGTGGGGTGGGGGTACCTCTTCCCTTGTGGACTTGATCTCTCCGTTCTCCACCTCCACGATGGCGAACTCGCTGCAGTGCCCGAAGTGCATGCACAGGGCGCCCTGCGCCATTGGGATAGCTATCTTCATCATTCCTCCGCAAGCTCGAGAAGCGGCTCTATGAGCTTCTCGAACCTCTTTGCAGTTTCGGTCTTGTTGTAGTTGTAAACGAATGGTCTGCCGGCGTCGCTGGAAAGCCCCACATTGGGATCGATGGGTATGCTGCCCAGGAAGGGTACCCCGGCGGCCTCGGCCATCTTCCTTCCGTTGTCGCCTTTGAAAATGGGTGTTTCCTCACCGCAGTGGGGGCAGACGAAGCCGCTCATGTTCTCGATCACGCCGAGAATGGGCATGCCCAGCTGCCTGCAGAAGTTGACGGATTTTCTGACGTCGAGCACGGCAACGTCCTGCGGCGTGGTGACTATCACCGCGCCGTCCATGTCACCCACCAGCTGCACCGCCGAGAGAGGCTCGTCGCCGGTTCCCGGAGGAGAGTCGATTATGAGATAGTCCAGCTCTCCCCACTTCACATCCCGGAGAAGCTGTTCTATCACCCCCATTTTCATGGGACCGCGCCATATCACAGCGCTGTCGCGGTTGTCCAGCAGGAATCCAACCGACATCACCTTCAGCCCGCCGATCTCCACCGGGAGCAGGTTCTGCCCGTCGGTCTGCACACCTGCGTTCACCAGACCCAGCATGGTGGGAATGGAGGGGCCGTGTATGTCCACGTCCAGCAGGCCAACCTTCTTGCCTGCAAGGGTAAGGGAAATGGCCAGGTTCACCGCCACGGTGCTCTTCCCAACTCCGCCCTTCCCGGAAATGCCCTTCATCCGAAGGACAAGCTTCTGCCTCTTCACATAATCCTCATCGCTTTCGCCGGGTCTCTGCGCCGATGCTTCGCAGCTTCCGTCGGAACAGGCGCCGCAGTTCCCTGAACAGCCGGTTCCCTCTTTCACTTCAGTTTCCGCCATACCTTCTCCCAGATGGTTTCGATGTTCTTAGCCGAAGGGCCGTCTGACTCCTCCACCAGGGTTCTGCCCCTGATCTGAGAGGCGGTGAAGGCCCTGTCGTAGGGTATCCTGCCCAGGGGTTCCACTCCCCTGCCCTCTGCTTCCTCCTCTATGCCGGCGGTCATTTCCGGATTGATGTCCCACTTGTTCACTATCACCGCCGCGGGAATGGAGAAGTGCTCCGCAAGTTCGATGACCCTTATCATATCATGTTTTCCCGAAAGGGTGGGTTCTGTGACTATCACCACCAGGGAAGCTCCGGTGATGGAGGCTATCACCGGGCAGCCAACCCCCGGTGGACCATCCACAATCACCAGCTCCTTCCCCAGCTCCCTGGCCTTTTCCGCCGCTTCCCTGCGCACCAGGCTCACCAGCTTTCCCGAGTTCTCCTGGGCGATTCCAAGCCTGGCGTGCACCATGGGGCCGAAGCGGGTCCCGGACAGGTACCATTCGCCGCATTGCCTCTGGGGGAAGTCCACGGCCCCGGCCGGGCACACCTCCAGGCACACTCCGCAGCCTTCGCATCCGTGGGGATCAACTCGATACTTGCCTGAAGGGGCTGCCTCTATGGCGTCGAACCTGCATTTCCCGGCGCATATGCCGCAGCCGGTGCAGTCCTTCTCCCTTATCACTGCAATATTGCCGCTGATGAAATCGCTGGTCTTCCTGACCTCGGGGGAAAGCAGCATGTGAAGGTCTGCGGCGTCAACGTCGCAGTCGGCGATCACGGAGTCCCTGGCAAGCGCTGCGAAGCACCCTGTAATACTGGTCTTCCCCGTGCCGCCCTTGCCGCTGATGATGATGAGTTCCTTCACGGAAGCCTCCCCTCTATCACCCCTGGCATGGCCCTGAAAACCTCTCTGAGTTCAGGAAGCGCTTCCACCAGGGTTCCTCCCCTTGAGTAGACCTCGGCGACCCTTCGGCTGTGGGGTATTCTCAGGATCACGTGAACACCGTTCTCCCGGCAGTAGTCTTCCACCCGGTCATCCCCTTCGTCCGCTCTGTTAATCACCACCGAGAAGGGGAGTCCCAGTTCGATCACCGTTTCCACCGCCAGCTTAAGGTCGTGGAGACCGAAGGGGGTGGGCTCCGTCACAAGGAGCACATAGTCAGCATCGGATACGGCCTCGATCACCGGACATGAGGTACCGGGGGGGGAATCGAGTATCGTCAGGGGCAGATCCGATGCCGCCGCCTTGGCGGCCTTTATCACCGGGGGGGCCAGAACGCTTCCCACCTTCAGCTTACCCTGTATCACCCTGAGACCTGTACGGGTGTCTTCCCCTATGGAAACCTCGCCCACCGGAACGTCCTTCCAGGTAATGGCATCCGCCGGGCAGACTATTTCGCATCCGCCGCAGCTGTGGCACAGCTCCGGAAAGACCAGCGGGGGCGTACCCAGGGAAACGAGGGCATTGAACCTGCAGAATCTGGCGCACCTTCCGCAGGAGGTGCACCTCTCCCCGTCTATCTCAGGCACCTGAACGGAAACGGTATCCGTGCTTCCCGCTCTGGGTTTCAGGAAGATTGAGCCGTTGGGTTCCTCCACGTCGCAGTCCACGTACTGCGCAGGCACACCGGAGGAAACCGCAAGGGCCACGGCAACGGTGGTCTTCCCCGTTCCACCCTTTCCGGAAGCAACGGCGATCCTCATTACCAGTGGCTCCTTACGTTGGCCGCCGTAAGCTCCTGGAGTTCTCCTGAGCTGAACTTCTCCACGGCTTCCGCCACAGTGCCCGACTGGCAGAGGTACATCTTTATGGACGCCGTCTGAAGAACCAGCACCGCCTTGGGTCCGAAATTCGCCCCTATCACCGCCTGGGCTCCGGTTGCGGCAATGTTCTGAGCGGTCTGAATACCAGCGCCCTGGGCTGAGTTCAGGTTCATACCGTTGTCCACCGCCTTGTACTCTCCGGTATCCGTATCGTAAACCATGAACACCGGCGCCCTTCCGAACCTGCTGTCCAGCTGCGAATCAGGCGTTCTCCCGGATGAAGCTACTGCAACTTTCATAAAGGCCCTTTCTTGTTTTTTGCCGGCGCCCGGAGGCGCCGGCTGTGCTGTGGATAGAGCGGGTGCTACTCGCTCTTGTCTTCGGAAAGCTGGCTTCTAAGCGCGGCCAGCTCCCTCTCCAGGAGGGCTTTTCGGTTCTCCAGGACCTGCTTCTGACTCTGGGTGTCCGCGGGGTAAACCCCCGGGGAACCCATGCCGAAACCGAATCCGAGACCGAGTCCGCGGCCCATGCCCCGGCCGCGCCTGAAACCGGCTCCCACGCAGCTTCCCCATCTGGGGCCCGTTCCGAAGGGTCCGGTTCCGTCTCCACCTGGCATCATTCACCTCTCTTTCCACCGGGACGGGAACAGCGGTTCCCCCCGTGCCTGTTGAAGCCTGCGCCCCTTCCCTCGCCCCGGCATCTTCCCATACCGCATCCCGGCATACTGAAAGAGGGCGATTCCAGGATTCCGGAAAGGAACGCTTGAAGTACTTCTTCCGCTTCTCCGGAAACGAAGGAATGAACCTCTAATCCGGACAGCGAGAGCATCCGGTGAACCTGCCTGGAAACAGCCCCGCATATCAGAACGGATACTCCGTTCTCCGACAGGAAGGAAACCCTGCTCATCATCCCCGGCTCAGGAGGAAGTGGCACCCTGGACCTGTCCAGGACCTCTCCCCCCTCCGCGGTGACCACCAGCAGCGTTCCCGCCACATCGAAGAGCGGAGCAATCCTGTCATTCCATATGGTAAGGGCTATACGCATCGTTCACCTCCAACGGACACATATGCATATAGCTTGCCGAAGGGAACTGCACCGCTATAATGATGCGATTCAAGGTGTTACAATGTCAGTGAAAAAATGATGCCGTTGCATTCATGCAACTGTCACCCTGATTCAGTAGCATTTGTGCTACGGCCGTCGTCCCGGGGAAGGGGTATCCCCAGGGCCCGCATCCTTCTGTAAAGGGTGGTCTTGTGTATCCCCAGCTCCGCTGAGGCGGCGGTCCTGCTGTTGCCGTTCCTGGCCAGGGCGGAAAGGATCGTCTGCCTCTCCGCCTCCATCCTGGCTGTGCGGATGGTGCCCCCGGGTGTCTCCCCCACGGGAGCAATGGATTCCGGAAGGTCCGCCAGACCTATCCTTCCTCCGGAGTTGAGCAGAAGGGCCCTCTCCACCAGGTTCTCCAGCTCGCGGACATTGCCAGGCCAGGAATGAGCCGCGAGAACGGGGAGTATGCCCGGGTCGAACCCGGGGTTGTGGATCCCCTGCTCCATGCAGTGCTTCTCAAGCAGGGACTGGAGCAGCTCGGGGATGTCCTCGGGCCTTTCACGGAGCGGAGGGATCACCAGCCTGACCACATTGATCCGGTAGTAG
>CAYLXG010000026.1:14187-20206 GCA_964387445.1 uncultured bacterium | reverse complement strand
GGGACCCTGGAAGGCCCCTTCCCCTCCGCCGCCGGCAAAGAGGGTATCAGCGAAATAGAATGTCCCTGGTTCATCCAAGTCCGCCTGGGAGACCAGACATAAGGGCTGTGGCCCGGGGACCAGGAACTCCCCCATGTGGTAGATCACCATCTCCGATGGGTAGCCCCTCATGTCGATCACCATTCCAGGCAGGGAGGCGAATGTCTCCCGGATGGAGTCCACATCCTCCATGGAAAGAGAGGAAAGGTCCACGAAACCGAAGCCAGTGTCCATGATGGAGAAGGATTCGCTCCCGTATGCCGGGCCGGAGGAGAGTGACCAGTCAAGTTCATCCATGGGCACCCTGGCTATTCCGAGCTGGAACTCCTGTCCTCCCCTTTCGATAATGATGTCGGCGGTTTCCGGGCTGCCCCGGAGCAGTTCATAGCCCAGATTGTCCAGTTTCGACGCGGTGTTGGATCCCCTGCTCAGGGGAAGCATTTCCTCCGCCCTGTCCGAGAGCGCTTCGCCGTCCACCGACAGGATAGCGTCGCCGATGACAAGAGGCGAGTTCAGCGCGGTCTGGTGAAGGAACCCTGTTATCACCCAGGAGTCCTCCACGAAGGAGAGTTCCACGGGAAGGTAGAGTGATCCCAGATAACCGTCCAGCGCCTCCGAGGTACCGTATATGCCGCAGTGGCCGTCACCCGTGGATGAGGCCAGCTTCATGGCAGCCAGCCTGTATTCTAACTCTCCGGCAGCATTTACGAAGTCCGGCAGGCTTGCTTCCAGCTGGGCGGCCCAAGTGGTGTCGGTGGCGTACCTGTAGGGGAACCAGTAGTCAACGATGCCCCAGAACCTGTAGAGACCCAGAAGCCTGTACCCGTCGTCCTCCGGGGAGATGCCGGGATAGCTTTCCTCGAAGAACACCGGCGTGAAGCCCTCCCTCAGGTAGTAGCTCTCTCCCTGGTGCCTGCCCTGGAGTACCGCTTCCAGGAGAAAGGCCAGGGAATGGCCGATCTTCGAGCCGTCCATCCAGGAATAGTCGTGCCTCATCACCACGCCCTGGTCGCCGCGGCTGGATATGTCAGCCGGTGGAAGGGGGTCCACCGAAGGGAGGAGCCGCATCAGGGCCGCTTCCCGGGAGGCCGGGTCCGAAGCCGCCAGCACCCCGGGGAGCACCCGGAACAGTTCTTGATCCCAGTTCAGCTCCCCGGAGCAGACCCGGGGGTGGTGGTACTTCAGGAAGTTCCACACCCTGCCCAGTATTACCAGGGACTCCATCTGGAACTGGTCGAGCTGGCCGAATTCGATGCCCGATCCGGAACTGAACCCTTCATCCTGAACCGCCCCGAAGGGGCCGCGGACGGGGTTCTCCACCAGGGGCGTTCCGTCGAGGAGAAGCTGGAAATCGTCGGCAAAGACCTCTCCAGGGCCGGTGACCCAGATGCCGAACGCCACTGAATCCGCAAAAGCGCTCTTTGGAACCTCGATCGAGAAACGCTCCCAGGAAGCTCCGGGAACATCGGGAAACTCGTACTCCCGGTAGCCCAGGGTGTTCCCCATCCGGTCGGTAACTGCTATGAAGGCCCCTGCGGATGGAGCCGGAGTGTTTCCGCCCCGGATCCAGCCCGAAAAGGTGAGTTCCTCACCAAGGTAGTACATGGGGATCGTTCTCTCCAGATACCCCTCAACTCCTGAAGAGACCGCGGTGAGCCTGGCGGAGTACCCTCCGCTCCTGCTGTGTGTGGTGTCGTATACGCAGACGGCCCCGTCGCATGCCCAATTCACCGGCATGGAATCCTGGGCCGCCAAAGCTTCGAAACCCATGTTGTCCGGCACCTGAAGAAGGACCGGCGTGTCGGCGTCGGCTGTGGCGGCGGAAGCAGCGATGAGGGCTGCGGAGAATAAAAGCGTCCCTGACCTGAGTCCCGTCATCATGATCCTCCCTCATCATGAAAGACCCGAACCTCAAAGAAGGACAATAAAGGTGTTATGGAGCCGGAGCAACCTGCGGGGCAGGGACCTCCAGGATCCAGACCTTCTGATAGTCCACAGGATCCTCGGAATAGACTATCATCACCCCGCCATGCACCCTGAAAACAAGCTGCTCCCCGGATGGCAGATCAGGGGCGGCGAAGCTGCCCAGCAGCTCGCCGGAACCTGCGAAAACCATGAAGAGGGGTTCGTCCAGGTCCCCCCTGAGCACCCACAGCCTTCCGGCATCGTCTACGTCCATGGCCCGCACCGGATGCCTCAGGGGGAAGGGATCGCAGTTTACGTCGTACACCGGCTCGCCCCCCTCCATCACGTTGAACAGGGCGGCGGAGTGGTCCCTTTCCGCGATGATCTCTTCCGGGGTCTTCTCCACCGGCTGGATGTCCAGATTGGCTACAAAAGGTCTCACATGCATAGTGGCGGGGAATCAAAAAGGTGAAGGACCTTAATCCGGAACTCCCCGTCGCTGTAGGGGGCGGCGTATACGGTTCCAGTGGCCGGGTCCACCGCCCAGGGGCACTGGAGCATGGTCTCCATGAGGAATCCGCTAACGGTTGCCATGTCCAGGGGGCCGGTGAAGGAGAGATACTTGTGATCAGGCTCCCACTGCATGGGAAAGTGACCTATGAAGGTCTCCAGGCTGGAGGTGCCTCCCTCGTCGTGTATGGCCGTCCTGCTTCCGGCGTATCCCGAATCGCCCACCATGGTCATGTTCAGGGGGATGTTGTGGTGTATCTCGAAGTCTATCCCCAGGTACTGCCCCTGGGGATCGAAGCGCATCATGCCGCCCTGGTTGGGGTCCATTATGCCGAAGTCGCCGTTGGGATAAAGGAGCATTCCATAGGCCTGGACTACCTCGCCGGGGCCGCTGCCAGGGGATGAGATGCTGCGGAGGAACTCACCGGATGGGGAGTAGACCCTGATGTTCCCCGCAGCCCTGTCCAGAACGGCGAACTCGCCGCCGGGGAGGAAATCCAGGGCCATTATCGCCCCCAGTGTGTAGGCCGGGTCCCCGAACTCTTCGCCCACAACGCCCACAAGCCTCAGCGTGTCAGGAGCGGAACTCTCAGCTGCGGGTGATTCGCTGCCTGCTCCGCAGCCAAGCAGGGAAAGAACGACGAAAAAGGTAAAAACGTGTTTCATGACTCCTCCAGGACAGTATAAGTCAGCTTCGGTCCAGGATGCCCCTCAGTGTCCTGAGGAGCTGCTCCTGTGAGTAGGGCTTCTGAAGCAGCCTCAGCCCCTCCTTGAGAACGAAATTCGTGTGAATGGCGTTCTCGGAGTACCCGCTGGTGAACAGGACCGGGATATCGGGCTGGCTCACCCTGATCCGCTTCATCACCTCGTGGCCGCTCATCCCGGGCATTATAACGTCCAGAAGCAGAAGGTCCACTTTCCCGGCGGACCTGTAAACCTCGATGGCCTCATGCCCGTCGGAGGCTGTCAGCACCGTATAGCCCGCCCTCCTGAGGATCTCCTCCGCAAGTGAGCGCACCATGGGGTCGTCCTCCGCCAGCAGTACGGTCTCGGTGCCGCCCACGGCGGGGCCCTGAAGATCCGCTCCCACCTCCCTTGCCTCCATCCGGGCCAGGGGCAGGTAGACCTTGAAGACGGAGCCTTTCCCGGGTTCGCTGTAGGCATTGATCATACCGTCATGCTGCTTTACTATCCCGTAGGCCGTTGCAAGCCCGATACCGGTTCCCTTCCCCGGTTCCTTGGTGGTGAAGAAGGGCTCGAATATCCTCTCCATGGTGGCGGGGTCCATGCCGGTGCCGGTGTCGGTCACCGAGAGCAGTATGAATCGTCCGGGCCTTGCCCAGGAGTGTTTCCTGCAGTACTGGGAGTCGATGAGAACGCCAATGGTCTCTATGGTGAGAACGCCTCCTTCGGGCATGGCGTCCCTGGCGTTCACGCACAGGTTCATTATCACCTGCTCAAGCATTCCCTTGTCGCCCTTCACGGCTCCCACGGCGCTCCCTGGAACCCATTCCAGGCGTATGTGCTCTCCAATGAGCCTCCTCACCATCCGCAGCAGGTCCTCCACCAGGAGGTTGAAGTCCAGCACCTCCGTGGTCATGACCTGTCTGCGGCTGAAGAGCAGCAGCTGCCTTGTAAGGTCCGCCGCTCTCCCGGCGCCGTCGAGTATGCCTTCTATACCGGAGCGGGCATCTTCGCAGGGGTCAAGCTCCTTCAGCATCTGGGCGTGTCCCAGTATGACCTGGAGCATGTTGTTGAAGTCGTGGGCGATGCCCCCGGCAAGCTGGCCCACCGCTTCCATCTTCTGACTCTGGAGGAGCTGCTTCCTTATCTCCTCGCCGGCCTTCTCGGCCTTTCGCCTCTCCTTCTTCTCCCTGATCCCCGCGAGGGCATAGGCAAGGTCGTCGGCCATCTCCGCCAGGAGAGCCCTTTCCTCTTCATCGTCCCCCTGCCCGGGGAGAAGGGAAACGGTTATGTAGCCGTACCTTACTCCGCCGTGTATCAGAGGCGCACAGAGAGCGGTTATGGTGGAACTGCCTGAGAAGAGGGCGCACTCCCGGCACAGGCTGCGGTCGATGGTGTTGCACCCCGGCTCTATGCTCCGGTAGCAGGGCGGCATTTCACCCCTGGAAAAATAGTCGTCGGTCTTCTTCGCCGTATCGGGTTCCAGCCCGGCGTGGCGCCATATGAAGGGCTCCCCGGAGGGGCTGACAAGGATAAGCAGGGCATAGCTGTAGCTCCTGTGCTCCACCAGCAGGTCGGCAGCCTTTTCCAGGAGCCTGGCGGGGTCCTCCTCCCTGATGATGAGCTGGTTGACGTCCCTGATGGCCCGGAGCACCACATTCAGGTGGGCGATCCTTCTCTCGGTGGTCTTGAAGTCCGTGATGTCCTGAATGTAGCCCACCACCCGCCTGATCTCACCCTTTTCCAGTTCAGCCCTTGCCGCGGTGCGTATCCACTTCTCCCTGCCGTCCAGGGACTTGAACCTGCACTCAAGCCTGTAGGGAATGCCATTCTCCACGCAGGCCTCAAAGGCCTTGCGGACCCTTTCCCTGGAGTCCTCAAGGTAACACTGAAGGCTTTCCTCGATGGCTGTCGAGGGATACCTGGGGTTCTCCCCCACCTCCATTCCATGTATCGCGAAGACCTCGTCGCTCCAGTGTATCCTCCTGGTCTTGAGATCGTACTCCCAACCTCCCATAACGGCAACTTCCTGGGCGGTGTTCAGGAGCGCCTGGTTGCGTCTGAGGTCAGCGGTTTTGATCCTCACCTGCCGCCGCAGGGTCCTTACCCACACCATAACCAGGAGAAGCGCGCCGATAAGGGGAAGAACGAAGACCAGCGAACTCCTGAGGACCCGGGCAAGGGATGGGGGTTCATCCTCCACCAGGGAACCCATCCACCTCTCGAAAGCGCGCCTGTAACCGCCGGTGGCCACCACTGTCCGGAGCCCCTCGCTGAGTTCCGACTTCAGGGCCGCATTCCCGGAAGCAACCGCGAAGCAGTAGCCCGGGGAGATCAGGGGTTCGTTCCCCGGGACAAGTTCCCAGCCGTAAAGGTCCATGAAATACGCGGCGGATAGCCTTGCCACCACCGCGCAGTCCGCATCGCCCTCCAGCACCGCCAGAAGGGCATCCTCCTGGGAGGGGCAGGGAAGCAGTTCGCCGGAGAGATCGGACCCGGCCAGGAAGTCGTGGGCGATATCCCTCTCCTGGACAGCAACCCGCATGCCGGAAAGCTCCTCCACCGACCCTGGAGGAGTGCCGGAGGCCACCACCGGCACATAGTGCACGATCGTGTGGGGCTGTGTGAAGTCGAACTCCAGGTCCCGTGCCGGGGAGTAGAACATGCCGCAGAGTATGTCGGCCTCCCCTGCCGTGAAAGCCGCCAGCACGCTGGACCAGTGGTCGAGCCGGACCTCCACGTCCAGCCCCACCTCGGCTGCAGTAAGGCGGATAAGGTCAACATTGAGCCCGGCGGGGTTCCCCAGGGAGTCAAGGTACTCGAACGGCGGGAAGTTGCTGTCTCCGGCAACGATCAGGGCTCTTGAAGACGGTACTTCCAT
>CAYLXG010000026.1:0-14177 GCA_964387445.1 uncultured bacterium | reverse complement strand
GGTGCCGACGGCCAGCACCACGGAGAGCCCCGCGTTGAGGAGGGCCAGGGTCTCCGCGTCCCCCTCCTGAACCGCAAAGCAGAAGTCCTGCCTGAAACCGGGCATGGGGCTGTCCAGCACCCTGACCCCGGTGAGGCCCATCTCGGCAATCAGGCGAAGGGCCACCAGCCTCTGCATCACCACCGCGTGCACCGAATCTTCCTGAAGGGCCAGCAGGGCGTCGGCGAAGGTGGGGAATGCCACAAGCTCCTCGCCGTAATCGCTGCGCATCAGGTATTCCTCGGCGTTGTCGCCGGCCATTACCCCCACACGGTAGCCGGCAAGGTCCTCGGAGGAATTGATGTGGCTGCAGAGGGAACGGACCACTATCGCTCCGTGGAGGCTCATGTAGGGGAAGGTGAAGTCGAGGACTCCTTCCCTCTCCGGGGTCCTTCCCACCAGGGGCAGACAGTCTACCTCGCCGGTCTCCAGCCAGCCCTTCAGCACGGCCCAGGTTTCCAGATGGTAGCTTACGTCGTGGTCCATGGCGTCCAGGGCCGCGGTGAGAAGCTCAACGGAGAAACCGGCCGCGGCGCCGCCTTCGTCCTGGAAGCAGAAAGGAGGGTAGTCGTATTCACAGCCGCTCTGAAGCACGGGCCGGGAACCTGCAGCAGCAGCGGGCAGCAGGACCAGCATCACCGAGAACAGGCGAAAGAGCATGCCCCTCCTTCAAAAAGGTATCTGGATGGTACGATAAGCAAAGCAGCCCGCCGGGTCATCCCCTCATTGCCCTGAAGAGGGACTGGAAGTCGACGGGTTCGGTGAGCCCTGCGGCTCCCATGGGTCTTTCGGAAGCATCATGGCAGTCTGACCCTCCGGTGATCACAAGCCCCAGGGAGACCGCCAGGGAGAAGAGCTGTTCGGTGTGTTCCGGGGTGTGGCCCGGGTAGTGGACCTCAAGGCCCATGAGCCCGGCCATGAGGAACTCCGGAAGAAGGTGTACAACGGTGGAGAAAGGGGGAAGCACCTCTTTGTAATGGCTTTCACCGGGGAAGGAACCGGCGGCGGGATGGGCCAGCACAGGAACCACCGGGAACTCCCTGAATAGCGGAGTCAGAGAGCTGAGTTCCACCCCTGAGGGAACATATGCCGGGCTTGAGTTGCCGATCACCATGGAGACCTGCTCCCTGGACAGGCCGTGCACCGTGGAGAGGGCCAGGGCGAAATGCCTTCTGGAAGCGTTTGAGGAAAGGGCCTCGATGGAGGATACCTCCAGGGGATGCCGAAGCAGAGGGTTCCTCCCCCGGGGCCCGAACTCCCTGTTGATCATTGCGACCCTGGTTTCAGTAAGGGCACGCCCCCGGCCGCAGGAGACGGTTTCGGAGAGTTTTCTTACGAAAGCATCGTTTGCAAGAAGCGATTCGGGAAAATATGTCAGCAGGTGAAGGGAGCCGGTGAAGAAGCTCCTGGAGAAGCGAACGGTGATCTCGATGCCCGGGATGACCGAAACCCCGACGGACCTTCCCGCGGCAATGGCCTCCTCCACCCCTGCAATGGTGTCGTGATCTGTTACGGAAACCTGGGCGTACCCCTTCTCCCCGGCCAGGGCGACGATCTGCCCGGGGGTCAGGTCGCCGTCTGAATAAGTCGTGTGCAGGTGAAGATCTGCCTTTATCACTGGAACCTCCCTTTGCCCCTGTTATAGATACCCGCCGAACTCCATGGAAATCAAGTGCCGGCGGGGTGCTTGACAGGTGTTGCCGCCGGTGGGTATTAACACCTGTGAAGGAGGTGCCCGTGGCTAAGGGGAAGACCGCAGCAAAGAATAGGACCCCGGCCGGCAAGCGGAAGAAGCGGCGAACCGGCAGGGGCAGGATACTGTTCTCCATCCTGGCCGTCGCGGTGATCATCTACGGAGCCGCCGCGGGTTACCTGTACCTGAACCAGCGGCAGCTGATCTACCACCCCACCGACGGCGTTCTTCCAACAGGTGAGAGACCCATTGAGATAACCAGCGGAGAAGCGGTGCTCAGGGGCTGGGAGGTGAACCCCGGCCGGGAGCATGCCATCATCTACTTCGGCGGTAACGCCGAAAGGCTAGAGAACTCCATACCAGACTACAGGGACCTTTTCTCCCAGCACACCATCTACTTCGTGAACTACCGCGGCTACGGCGAAAGCACCGGAAACCCCACCGAGGAGAACCTCCTGCATGACGCCGAGGCGATTTACGACGCCGTGAGCCCCGGCCACGAGAACGTCACCGTGATCGGAAGGAGCCTGGGCAGCGGTGTGGCGGTGCATCTCGCTTCTGTACGCCCAGTTCACCAGCTGGTCCTGGTCACCCCCTTCGCCCGGCTGGCGGACGCCTCGGGGAGAATCGGCAGGTTCTTCCCCGTGGGCATGCTGCTCAGGGACGGATACATGTCCGTGGAGAAGGCTCCCGGGGTCACCGCCCCCACGCTGCTGATCATCGCGGAGAACGACGAAATGATACCCCGGGAGACATCGGAAGCACTGCTCTCGGCATTTCCCGAAGGCATCGCCTCCGCAGCGGTGATACAGGGAGCCGGACACAACGACATACAGGAATACACCCAGTTCTTCATGAGGATAAGGGACTTTCAGATAACCGGACGCTGACGAATCGGGCACCGCCCGCAGGCGAAAGGACGGCGCCGTGAAACTCATGGTATTCGTACTGAACAACGAGGAACTCCTTGAGAGGGTCCTGGAAGCCTACGCAGAGGTGGGCATACAGGGAGGGACCATACTTGACTCCGAGGGAATGGGGCGGTTCCTCACCTTCGAGATACCCCTTTTCGCAGGCTTCAGGAAGTTCATGAAGGGCATCAAGCCCTACAACAAGACCATATTCTCGGTGATACGGGACGAAAGCCTCATCCCGAAGAACCATGATCTGCTCAACGAGATATGCGGAGACCTGAGCGGCCCCGGCACCGGAATACTCTTCACGGTTCCGGTGGACTGGGCCACGGGTCTTGCGGAGGAGGAATGATGCCCATCAAGCTCAGCGAACTTCTCGATCCGAATTCCGTGGAACTGGAACTGTCAGAGAGGAAGAAGCCGGATATCCTCAGGGAAATGGTCCAGGTCCTGGCCCGGGGGAACGGCATCCCCGACGCTGACGGTCTCTATGAGTCCCTGCTGGAGAGGGAGAGCATGGGCACCACCGGCATAGGGAACGGAATCGCCATACCCCACGCCATGGTCCCCGGTCTCGAGACCACCAGGATCGCCTTCGCCAGAAAGCTGGAGGGGGCGAAGTTCGACTCGGTTGACAATCAGCCGGTCTCCCTTTTCTTCCTTCTTGCCGGTCCCGAGGGGAACCCGGGGCTTCACCTGAAGGTTCTCAGCAAGCTGGCCCGATACCTCCACGACGGCGCGTTCTGCGACGCCCTGCTCCAGGCTCGGACCCCGGAGGAGGTAATCGAGGCATTCAGGGTCAAGGACGGCCCCTGATGGACCTGCGGAAGAGATGGTCCCTGGTCAGGTTCCTGATCACCTTCTTCTCCCTCTTCGCAGGCTGGCTCCTTTTCACATGGTCGCTGGACATCGGTTCACTTCTGGCGGGCTTCCTGGCCAGCCTGCTGGTGTCCCTGGCCACATGGAGGATATTCGTGGATGAATCCGAGGCCGGCCGCAGGGCGCACCTGCCCAGGCCCCACTATCTGCTGGCCTTCGGTGCAGTGCTGGTGTTCAGCATGTACGCGGCGAGTTTCCGGGTGCTCTGGAGCATACTCAGGGGCAACATCAACCCTGGCATAGTACACTTCCGCACAAGGCTCCGCTCGGATATAGCCAGGGTTGCCCTATCCAGCTCCATCACCCTTACCCCGGGCACCATCACCCTGGACCTCAGCGACGATCACCTGGTGGTTCACTGGCTTGATTCCGTAACCACCCACAGCAGATACGCGGGAGAGCTTATCAAGGGAACCCACGAAAGGCTCCTTGCGAAGGTGTGGTCCTGATGGTTCAGTGGGTCATCCGCTTCATGGTGATATCCATCGTTGCCAGCATGTACAGGGTGGTCGCAGGGCCCACCGTGGCGGACAGGATGATAGGGCTCAACCTGGTGGCCGCCCAGACCCTGGGTCTTCTTGTGCTCATCTCCGTTTCCATGAACAGGACCATCCTCCTGGACGTGGCCCTGGTGTACGACATCTTCGGCTTCCTGGGGATACTGGTGATGGCCAGGTACTTCTCCGGAAAGAAGGGAGAGCTGTGAGCGTAGTCGCAGGGGTCTTCTTCGCGCTGGGGGTGGTGTTCAACATCATGGGCAACGTGGGGGTCATCCTCTTTCCGGACCCATACACCAGGCTCCAGGCCTCCTCCACCTGCAGCACCACCTCGATACTGTCCATTTTCATCGGCTGCATGTTCCTCACCGGGTGGGGGCCCATGTTCGGCAGACTGCTGGTGATAACGCTGTTCTTCTTCATAACCAGCCCCATCTCAGCCCACATAATCGCCAGGTTCGCCTGGAAGTCAGGCGTGATACCCTGGAGGAAGATCCCCCCCTCGAAAAGGCCGGGAGGTTCCAGTTGATCGAGATGCTCCTCGTGCTGATGCTCATCGTGGCGGTGATAGCGCTGCAGATACGGGACATGCTTGCGGCGGTGCTGGTGCTGGGGGTGTTCAGCCTTCTCAGCTGCCTGGTTTTCTTCATGCTCCACGCCCCGGATGTGGCTCTCACGGAAGCCGCGGTGGGAACAGGCGTGGGAACGGTGATACTCATCTGGATAGTTTTCCGAACCGACAGGAGGGACCGCTCTTGAGAGCTAAGAGGAAGCACCTCCTGACAGCCGTTGAGACAGTGCTGCTGATCTGTACAGGCTTTTTCCTCTTTCAGGTCCTGGAATCGAACCAGGGCGGAGCTCCCTCCCCGGTAAGGGAGTACATAACCGAAAACGGCAGCAGGGAAACGGGGGCATTGAACCTGGTCACCTCCATCTACCTGGGTTACAGGGCTTTCGACACGCTGGGGGAGACCATGGTGCTGATGATCGCGGTGACAGGAGTGCTTTTCTTCCTGGTCGACCCCGGGAAGGAGGGTGAGGATGACGAAGAAAACCGGCATCCTTGACCTGATATCCAGGAAGCTGGCCCCGTTCATGCTCCTCTTCGGCTTCTACCTTCTGGCCTACGGCCACGCCTCGCCTGGAGGGGGCTTCCAGGGCGGGGTGGTAATCTCCTCCGGGGTGATCCTTCTGGTGGTTGCCCAGGGGGTGGACGCCGCGGAAAAGCTCTTCCCCTTCAAGATGCTTTCGAAACTGGAAGCGGCGGCATTCACCGCCTTCCTGGCCGCGGGTTTTGCCGGCATAGCCCTGGGTATGGGATTTCTGGGGAATCCAATGACCCATGTGTATGCAAGCGCGGTGCCCAGGGTGGGAATGGCCCTGGTTCTGAACCTCATCATAGGCATCGAGGTGGGTTCGGGGATCAGCCTGATATGCCTCAGGCTTTTCAGGGGGGCGTGATGTCCTGGTACCTTATCGGGGCCATCTTCCTGGTGGGCATCTGGGGGATAATGGCCAGGCACAACATGGTGAAGAAGGTAATGGCCCTGAGCATCGCCAACAGCGCCGTGATGCTGCTGTTCGTCTACCAGGGAGCCCTGTCCGGGGATACCGCCCCCATAGAGGGCGGCGCCGGCACCATGGCCGACCCCCTGCCCCAGGCCCTGATGCTCACCGCCATCGTTGTGGGTGTTTGCGTGATGGCCCTTGCCCTTGTGCTGGTGTACCGCCTGTACCTGAAGTTCGGCACACTGGACATACGCGAGGTGGAGCGAAAGGCCTGGAAGCTCGATGACTGAAGGGCTGCTGGTATGGGTGCTTGCAGCTCCCCTTGCCGGGGCCGCCGCCGCCCTTGCGGGAAAGCTGTTCAGGAAACTCGAGCCCGGGGCCAAGATAGTCTCCACTGCTTCCCTGGCAGTGTCCGGAGCTGTGCTGGCGATCCTGGCGGCGCCGGTGATGAAAGGCGAGGTCCTCTCCTGCGAACTGGGGAGCTGGCCGGAACCGGTGGGAATAGCCCTTGTGCTGGACGGCATCGGATGGGTCTCCGCGGCGCTCACCACGGTGATAGCCATGGCGGTGGCGGTGTTCTCCATGGGCAGAAGGAAGTACACCGGGGGCTTTTTCTTCTTCCTGATGATGCTTGTTTCCGGAATGTACGGTGTGGCCCTCACCGGGGACCTTTTCACCATGTTCGTCTGCTTTGAGATCATCGCCGTCTCGGTGTATGTCCTCATCGCCTGGGAGGGCACAGCAACGGGCCTTGCCGCCAGCCTGAAGTACCTGATCCTAAGCACCACCGGCATCCTTTTCTTCCTGCTGGGGATATTCCTTGTCTACCGTGACCTGGGCGTTCTTTCGCTGTCGATGATATCCGATGCCCTGGCCGGGGCCGGCGGCGCCGCGAACACCAGGGTGATGCACCTGGCCCTGGCATCGCTCTGCGTGGGAATAGGCGTGAGGACCGCCTTCATACCCTTCCATACATGGCTTCCGGAGGCCCATGCATACGCCCCCCACCCCATCAGCGCAATTCTTTCCGGAGCGCTCATCAAGGTATCGCTCTTCGCCATGGTGAGGATACTGATTCAGTTCCAGGGAGAGTACCTTTTTTCGCTGCTGATGTGGATTGGCAGCGCCACCGCCCTCCTGGCGGCTGTGAGCGCCGTGGCCCAGAGCGATGCCAAGCGTCTTCTCGCATACAGTTCCATCTCCCAGCTGGGGTACATGCTGGCGGTGTTCGGCGCCGGCTCTTCCATCGCCCTCACCGCCTCCTTCTTCCACGCGGTGAACCACGCGCTGTTCAAGGCCCTGCTGTTCCTTACAGCGGGAGCCGCAGTGACCTTAACCGGCGAGAGGAACCTCTTCAGGATGCCCCGGCTGGGCGGCAGGATGCCCATTTTCGCCGTGGCCTTCTTCATCGGGACCCTTTCCATCTCAGGCATTCCCCCCTTCAATGGCTTCGCCAGCAAGGTTTACATCACCCAGGGGATGAAGGGCTCACCGGCATACCCCCTTCTGTGGATAACAGGCATCCTCACCATCGCCAGCTTCATCAAGCTCTCCAGGATATTCCTTCCAGGGAGGAGGACCGGAGAAACGGAGGGTCTTCCGGGAAAGGCCCAGACTGCTGCGGTCACAGCCCTGGCCCTGGGATGCGTGGCCACCGGAGTGTTCGGCGAGGGGTGCGCCGGGTTCCTGAACTGTATCCTCTACGGAGAGCCCCTCCTCACAGGACCGGCGGTCCTCTCCGCGGGAAACGTTCTCAAGACCCTCCTCCCCGCCGCCCTGGGCGTGGGAATGTGGAGGCTGGTCCTCACCGGAACCGGAGCCAGGGTGTCAGGGAGGATCAGGGCAATGGCGCCGCAGCTCCAGGTGGTGCTGGTCTTCTTCCTGGCGGGTTTCCTGGCCTTCGCCGCGGCGGCTTATTAAAAAAGCCGGCGGCGAACCGCCGGCTGCTTCGAAAAAACCAGTGAGATCAGCCTCCGTAGAGGTTGTTGATTATGAGTTCAGCCAGTTCTACGCTGAAGTCCACCCTGTTCATCTCCGGGTACTCGGCGGGATTCCACTTGATGCGGATGCACACGTCGCCCCTCTGGATTAGCATTCCCACGCTGGGGTCGTCGGTGAGGCTGTCCATGGTTCCCACCACGGCCCTCTCCCAGAGGTCGCTCTCCACCTCTTCGGTATCGGTTATGTAACCCAGCACCCTGTCGTAGTTGCTTCCCCCGTCGAAGGTGTAGACCAGGAAGTTGATCTTGCTGCCCGGCCTGGAACTGCCTTCCCTGGTGGTGTCGAAGTAGCTGAGCTGGGGCTTTCCGCCGGCGGCGTCGCTGAGGGGCTCGTGCCAGGTGTCGTAACCGTCGGCGCCGACTATCTCCTCTATCTCCTCTACGCTCACGGCATCAATCATCTCCCAGCCCTCAGGCAAAACTATGGTTTCGCTGAGTTCAACGGTCTCGGCAACAGGCTCTGCGTTCTCCGCAGGTTCGGCGGTTTCATCAGCGGGTTCGCCGCCGCAGCCGAACACAAGGGCCAGGGCAGGCACAAGAACGAACAGTTTTTTCACTTGAGGTTCTCCTTGTAAGGGGTTGTTTCCGGCGTCTGCCCGCATGGAAGCAGCCGCCGACGGAATATACGAACTCAATAGAAAAGCAATTACTCTCCGATGGATTCCTCTGTCTCGCGCATCTCGCATTCATCACTTTTTTATCTTTGAAACCATCCTCCAATGCCCATTGAAGGAATACATCTGGTCTTAGCGTTAAAAAGCCGCTTATATTACCGGTTCCGCCCCGCAGCCGGAGCTGAAGGCGGCAAACCTAAGAGCCTCAGGTACGCCAGGGTGCGGTCAACGGGAGCGACCCGCCTGCGATGGGGTGAACCACTGCAATTGGAAACCGGTTGAGCAATGCCGGTTTACAATTCTAGCCATGGAGCTATCTGATTGTCTGATAAATATATATGCATTCCATACCTTAAGGGCTTTCCATCCGGTCTTTTCCTGAAAAGGAAAGCAGGTACGAGAAGGAACTTTGCATTACACTGGCTGTACCATTATGGTGTAATTAGAATAGTGCATCCGAAAGGGTTGTCATGAGGAAACTGAACTGGTCGCACGCCATTATCGGTTTTCTTATCGGAGTGAGCCTGGTCCTCTACCTGAAGGGTGGATCGAAGGATCCGGATCATGTCCAGGATACGTATGAGGTTGTGGAGGTACAGACAGAATGACTGAGAAGGTAGTCTCTCTTTCCGGCGGGCTGGTGCTGGGAATGGCTTTCGCGCTGTTTCTCAGTGTCAGCACCACACAAACCATGAACCAGGCCCTGGACTTCGATTATCCATCGATGTCCAGTCTCATAGGCGTCAATGATCTGCAGAGTTACAGGTCCAGCTCACCTGTTCACTCCACCGACACCACGCCTGCGGTCACCGTTGCTCCCCCCTCCCAGCAGGAGGACAGGGGCCGGATAATCAGGATAGCCACGGTAACGGAAACCACCGATCCAGCGGATGCCGCTTCCACCACCTCCTCCTCTTCCGAAGCGCTCATTCCCAAGACCACCTCCATCGCCAGCCAGGTGGACAGGGGCAGCACCCTCCAGCAGATGCACAGGCAGCATTCCTACATAGCCGCTTCCTCTTCGTCGTCATACTCTTCCGTGGGGCAGATCGCCAGCCAGAGCGGCAATTTCACCGCCATAGCCGACAACGGCCAGGGCGCGGGCCAGGCGGGCGGCCAGGGCGGAACCCCTCCCTCGGTGGTTGACAACAAGCCCCAGACCAGCGGCTCCCCTGCGGTTGCCCAGAACGATCCCGGCAGCGGCGAGAACGAAGGCGAAGAGAGCGGCCCTGCCATTGCCGGCTTCAACCCCGGCCCCAGGGATCCCGACTCCTTCTCCAACAACACCAGGCATCACGTGGATCCGTATAATCCCCAGTGGAACCACAACTTCCATGAAACCGAAGAGGGTAACGGAGGCCACGGTCCCGACCCCCACGGCGCCGATCAGTTCCAGCAGGGTCACAGACCCGAGGTCGACTGAGCATATCAGGAAAGATACCGGGCCGGGGCACTTGCTCCGGCCCTTTTTCATGTCAGAGCTTCGTGAACTTCACCGCGGCGAACTCTTCCGGAGTTCGTGCCGTGAGGAAGTAAACTCCCGGGGGGAGGGATCCGGGAAGCTCCACGGTGGCCTGTGGACCCACTTCAGCCAGTATGGCCGGAGGAATCACCGCCCTTCCGCAGAGGTCGTAAACCCCCACTTCCACCGGACAGCTGAGAGATGTAACGGTGAAATGCACGAACCGCGAGGGGGACGGGTTGGAGGACAGCAGCTGCAGAGACAGAGCCCTTCCCCCTGCGCTCCATAGCCTGTTCGGCTCCCCTGGGGTTCCGGGGAAAGGGCAGGACTCCCAGATATCCCTGTCGGGATGCACAAGCTCCGCCACCTCACCGGTCTCATCAGTCAGTTCAACCGTCTGAACTGTGTTTCCGCCTATGTCGTAGAGACTGATCATATCGCAATCACCGTTAACCCTGAAACTCAGTCCGGCAACCGGGCATTCAACGGGATACTCCCAGTAGAACTGCCAGGGCTCTCTCGCCAGCACCAGGAACTCTCCGGGCTGAAGTGTGTCGGCATGATCGATCAGGGACCTGTTCCCGTCAATGTCCCCGAGCTGCCACCCCTGGGGGCAGACAGGTCCGCCGGACAGGTTGCACAGCTCTATCCAGTCAGGGCAGCTGCTGCCCTGGGGCTGGGAATGGCATATCTCCGTAACCATCAGACCCTCAAGGATCCAGGGCTCCTGCTGGGCTGCGGCAAGGGGCTTAGTCCACATGTCCTTCCAAACAGGATCGAACATGGTTATGGACCCCCAGCCCTGGGAGGAGTATCCGAAATCTCCCGCGGCCAGCCTGTTCGGGAACATGGTCTGGAAGGCGGCAAGGGAGTTCGCCAGGAACAGGGTATCCCCTGGAAGGAGTGGGGGGCAGGGCCCCAGGAACAGTCTGCCTGGACCTTCCCCCAGCCTGAAGCCGCAGCATGACATGTCCACAGGAGAGTCTGACGAATTCACAACGGGCACCGCCCAGAGCTCCGGTCCGTACACAATGATCTGTCCCGCTGACAGATCGTTCCCCGATGGATCCGGATGGGAGGATCCCGGCTGGGGATTAACGAAGCAGGGCACAGCCTGCTGAAACACCGGGAACATGTTCAGGGAGTAGACAGGCCATGTGAAGCTTAACCTCTCCTGGGTGGGGGTCCTGAAGTAGAGGTCGAAGGGGCAGCAGGCAACTTCCTGGGGCATCGTGAAGACTCCGCTCCATTCTTCGCTCCTCCCTCTGTCCTCACCGGTCAGGAACAGGTAATAGGCCTGCTGGCCCTGGTACCATCTCATCCGGGCAAAGGTATAGTCGCCCTGCACCTCCAGGTGAATGGAAGACTCCTCCCCGCCCTCCAGCCAAGGGGATTCCACATCCAGGGAGAGCAGCTGTCCGTGCTGGTGAAGCAGGACGTTCTCCTGGATGAACGCCGCCCTCTCGGCGCAGAACCAGAGAAGGTCCTCCCTTGCCTGATCTATCTCTTCCGGGGCAAAGGGCGAATACGGGTCATCGTAGAGATCGGGACCTACTGCCTGGAAAAGTGAATCCACGAGCAGGGGAACTGAATCCATCAGCAGCCGCTGCACCCGGCTGATGTCGTACTCCATGAGATCCAGACACTCATCGTGTTCGCACAAGCGGTCGTAAAGGCTGTTCCAGCGGAAGTACTCCAGCCTGTCGTTCAGGACCAGCTCAGGGTGGAACTCCCCGTCGCTGAGACCTCCGAAGGTGCTGCCGCAGTCCCATGGGAACACCCTCCACATACCATCGGAATCCAGCATCAGATAGTGGTTGTTCGACCCTGCGTCCCGGCTGACCAGAGCCAGGCTCACGGCATAGTATCCCATGAAGTTCGGCACGTCCACCGGCAGAGGCCAGACTCCGGAATTGACCATTGCCATCAGCTCCGCAAGGTGGTGGTAAAGCATTTCGCTGTATCCCCTTGATCCGTAGCCTTCGGACAGGTCCCGCCCGGAAAAGAAGGGCATCATCCTGGTGGATTCGTTCCTTGCCTTGAAAAGTGCCTCGGGATCGAAACCGTACCTCTGGAACATGTCGCCGTCCACCCGTTCCACATCCAGGTATACACCCATGTACTCGTCGTTCACATAGAACTTCACGTGCTCGGTCCTGCTTGATGGAAGCCCCATCATGGACGAAACCCTCATGGCCAGGCAGTTCCGCATCATCCCGGGGTCCATGTATTCCGAATTGAGATTTATCCTCTCCCTTCCGGAAACCGTCGGGTCCGGGAAGGAGAGCGCCCAGCTCTTCTTGGGGAACACCAGGGTCGACTTGCCCCGGAAGCGCACCATGCATGGGGATGACCATCCTGAACAGCTCAGCACCCCCGGATACTCCACTGGTGACGATGGGTCGTCATAGAGCATTTCCAGGTGTTCGGGGGCCATCTCGAGCCTGTACTCCGCCAGTGCGGCGAACCCGGCAGATGAAAGGCAAAGAAGGACCGCAGTTACAGTTCTGATCTGATGCCTCCTGAATGTTTCTTGCAAAGTGCAACACATGGTATACTATCCTTCATTCTTGAAAGGAAGAACAATGAAAGCGTTTTTCTCTGTTATCCTTCTCGCGGCGATGGTCTCCGCCGCACCGTCCGGGACCCTTCTTGAATACCTCCCGGAGGAACCGGGCTTCACATGGCACTACTGGGGTTTCGCCGAATACGGCCATACCATGCGGCTCGCTGACATCATCTCAGGAGAGGAAGAGACCGTGTTCTTCGTGTCGGGCATGGTTGAGGACGTGTCCGGCGGCGAGGCCCGGGGCAACTTCTCCATGAAGCTGAAGTACACCGTCACCGACAGCTGTCTGATCCTCACGCAGCATGCCCCCATGGCAATGGACAGCGACTTCCCCCGGCTGGAGCTCCTGAGGCTCCCTGTGGAAGAAGGGGCTTCCTGGACCCAGACCGCCGGTGAAACCGAACTTCTCTGTGAGATCGAGAGCATCGATGACGGGGTGATCACGGTGAGGTACAGCGATATGAACAGTGAGTTCTATCACCTCAGGGTGTTCGAACCCGGCCTCTGCACCACCGTGTTCGAAAAGCTCTACATCTCCCCCGACGGCAACTTTGAGATAGGATATTCCCTCTTCAGGCCGGAGCAATACCAGTAGGCCGCCCGCAAGTTTGTCAATCAAATGCTGTAACTTGCCATATTATGGCTAATTAGCCTGTATCAGGCCAGGGTTTACAATCAAGGGTTTGCCTCTGCGATTTTCCATTTTCATTGAAATTTCATAGTCTGCATTTGACATTTCAATGATGATTGGTTATTTAACTAATTATGGAGGAACCCATCGTGATCGAAAGACCCAGGGACATCAAGATAGTAAGGGACATGCTGCGCGTCTTCCCGGTGACTGCTGTTCTGGGCGCGAGACAGTGCGGCAAGACAACCCTTTCCCGCGCAATTGGCGGTGACCATTACTTCGATCTGGAGAATCCCCGGGACGAAGCAAGGTTCATGAATCCTCAGCTTCTTCTGGAAGATCTCAAGGGCTTGATAGTAATAGATGAGATACAAAGGAAACCCGACCTCTTCCCCCTTCTTCGCTATCTGGTAGATACCATTTCGGATCAGAGGTACCTGATACTCGGCAGCGCTTCCCGGGACCTGCTGTCACATGGAAGCGAATCCCTGGCAGGAAGGATCGGTTTCCATTCCCTGGGAGGATTCCATCTGAACGATACCGGTGATGGCAGCATGAAGAAGCTCTGGATAAGGGGAGGATTCCCGAGGTCCTACCTGTCCGCTTCCGACGACCAGAGCACCATGTGGCGGAACAGCTACATCACAACATATCTGGAAAGGGACATTCCTCAACTTGGGATCCGCATTCCCTCGGCTACCCTGCGGCGCTTCTGGATGATGCTGGCTCACTGCAACGGACAGATCCTGAACTTCTCCGAGATCGGCCGAGCCTTCGGCATATCCGACTTGACCGTGAGAAGTTACCTTGAAATACTGGAAAGCACTTTCATGATCCGTATTCTGCAGCCTTACTACACGAACATCTCCAAGAGGCTCGTGAAACGCCCGAAGCTGTATTTCCGTGACAGCGGCATTTTCCATACTCTCATGGGAATCGAGAGCCTGACACAGCTTACAGCCCATCCAAGACTGGGGGCATCATGGGAATCATTCGCCCTCGAGGAAACACTTGCCGTTCTCGATAAAAGCACGAAAGAAGTATTCTTCTGGGCTACTCATTCCGGCGCTGAGGTGGATCTTGTGTATCAGAGCAAAGGAGCGCTGCGGGGAGTGGAGTTCAAGTACTGCGATGCGCCTGTCCTTACGAAGTCCATGCGCTCTGCGATGGAGAGTCTTGATCTGCAGCAGCTTACGGTGGTGTATCCCGGCAGGGAAAGCTACAGGCTGAACGAGAAGGCAAAGGTCGTTCCAGTCACTCAACTCAGGAACCCGCCCGGAAAAGGCTGTAATCCCAGTTCACCGCCCCGGAGGGATCAGAACCGCTTTCACCGGTCTCGGAATTTACAACCCCGACGGTTCAGAAACCCA
>CAYLXG010000025.1:14021-20217 GCA_964387445.1 uncultured bacterium | reverse complement strand
CTTCCATGATCGCCGGAACTTCCGAAGCCGCCCTTCGATTCCCCGCCGCTTTGCTCACAGCTTCTGCGGCCATGCCTGTCTACTGCCTGGCGAAACGGAGGACCTCCCTGAGGGGAGGTTTGTTCGCCGGTCTGCTCTGGGCCGTTTCACCCTATTCCGTTTCCCTGGGTCAGGAAGCCTGGGTCTACGGTATCACCGCAGCCCTGACCCTCTGGTTCGCAGATACGGCGGACAGGGCATGGAGGGGTTCAAGGATCGCCTATATAGCCCTCTTCCCCCTGGGTGCCGCAGGCATCCTCACCCAGCACCTGTTCGCGCTTTCAGTGGGGGCGGGTTGTCTTCTGTTCTTCTCGGTTCCCGCGGAAGAGAGAACGGGCTTCTGGAGGTTCGCCGCTGTGCCGCTGGCACTTTTCGCCATCTGGCTCCCGGTTGTTCTGCAGTTCGCCGGGGAGTTCAGTGAAAGATCCAGCCGAATGGCCGCTGCTGGTGTTTCTCCCGGGTTTTCCAGGCTCTTCAGAGTGGAAGCGCCGTCGGCCTTTTTCAGGATTCTCGCCGGGGGACTTCTCCCCGGGATCACCCCGAACCTGCTGGAGCGGCCCAGGATGCTTGCAGCATACCTCCTCAACTCCGCAGGGCTCCTGGCCCTGGGGATCCTTCCTCTATTCACCTGGAGAAGGTGGAAGCTCCCCTCCATGAAGTGGCTCTGGGCTGCGCTTGTGATCCCCTTCGGGCTATTCTACGCGGACTCCCCCGGGATCAGACAGCTGTCGGTTCTATGGGTTCCCTTTTCACTGACATCCGCGGCGGTATTCACCAGATATCGCCTTTCAGGTGCTGTTGTGTGCTTCCTGGCGGCCGGAGCTCTCTTCCCGTACTATGCCCTGAACGAGTTTCCCTATCACAGAAGCAACTGGCGTGAAGCGGTTGCCCTGGTGGAAGCTTCCGCAGATCCTTCCACCGACGCGGTGGTTGTCTACGGAGGAAAGTCCACCGCGCTTGCCTGGGAGTACTATTCCAGCACAGGGCTCATTGCCTTCGCCCCCGCAGGGGATTCTCCCTTCGCCGGTTACATGGAGAGGGAGAGGGTGGATCCCGGGACATATCTTGAGGATCTCACCTCTTCAGGGCATTACCGCAGGATATGGGTTGTGCTGGATATCTGGGGCATCCCATCGGTGACCGCCATATCCCCTTCGATCCACGTGGAATCCCTGGGCAGGGCGGGGGACGATATGGAGGCAGGAGTGGTTTCCCCGGACCCATGATCAGGCGCAATGCGGGCAAATTTGCCAATCCGGTTGACAATTGATTAACTTTCAGTAACTGATTCAAAATTACTACCCGGAGAAGGGGGGCTGGCTTGAAACTTTCCGCCGCCGCAGTCGCAAGACCGGTTGCAGTCACCGTCATCTCCCTGGTGGCAGCCGTACTTGGAACCATTGCGGTCCTTCAGATGCCGGTGGATCTCCTCCCTTCGGTGGAGTATCCCAGGATCACCATCGAAACGCGTTATCCCTCATCGAGCCCCTACGAGGTGGAGCGGCTGGTCACCGACCCGCTGGAGGACGCCCTTGCAGGGGTCAGGGGGCTCCGTTCCTACACCTCAAGGTCATACGGGGACATGAGCCGGATAACACTGGAGTTCGACTGGGGCGCCAACATGGACTACACCAGGCTGGAGGTCCGTGAGAAACTGGATGTTGCAAGCTGGTCGCTTCCAGATGCGGCGGAAAGACCCACGATAGTGGACTACGACCCCTCATCCAGGCCCTTCATGGAGGTCCTTCTCACCATGGACGGCGGGTGGACCGACATAACCGATTTCTCCCGGAGGGTCATAGCAACGAGGATAGAGCAGGTTGACGGCGTAGCCGCATGCGAGATAGACGGCGAGGCTGAGCCGGCGGTGTTCGTACGGCTCCGCGACGGCGTGGTGGAAGAGCTGGATCTGGACCCGGCCACCATCGCAGCGGCCCTTGCCGGGGCCAACGCGGTCTCCCCCGGCGGCCAGGTGCGCGACGGGGAGAAGGAGTTCTTCCTCTCCCTCCAGGGGGAATTCGAATCCCTGGAGGATGTGCGCAGCACGGTGATAGGGACCCTGGGGGGAACTCCTCTGCTGCTTGGAGCCGTGGCCGACGTCTACATCGCCGAGAAGCCCCCCACGGAATGGGCCAGTTACAACGGCGAACGGGCCATAATCCTCCGGGTCAGGAAGATGGCGGAGGCGAACACCGTGGAGGTCGCAGGTCTGGTGGCTGAGGTGATAGGCGAGCTGAACGAGTCCAACGACGGGATGCACCTTGAGATCATTCAGAACGACGCGCGGTTCATAGAGGAATCCATAGGAGGCGTGGTGGAGGCCCTGATACTGGGCGGCCTGCTTGCCTTCGGGGTTCTGTTCTTCTTCCTGCGGGACTGGAAGAGCCCTCTGATACTGGGCCTCTCCCTTCCCCTGAGCATTTCCCTGGCCCTTTTCTTCCTCTACCTCGCCGGGGTTACGGTTAACATCATGTCCCTGGGGGGTCTCGCCCTGGGAACCGGTCTTCTGGTTGACAATGCCGTGGTGGTGCTGGAAGCCATCTACCGCAGGAGGGAGCTGGGGGACGCCAGGGTGGAGTCGGCTGCGAAGGGCACCGCCGAGGTGGGTCCGGCAATAGTGGCCAGCACCCTGACCACAATCGTGGTCTTCTTCCCGGTGGTTTACATGGAGGGCATAACAAGCCAGCTCTTCCGGGACCAGGCCCTTGCGGTGGGCTCCGCGCTCCTGGCAAGCCTTCTGGTGGCGGTGACAGTTATCCCCGCCCTGGCGGCACGTATAGGAAGAACAAGCAGTGCATCGGATGTAACTGCTTCCATGAAGGCAAGGTACGCGGATTCCATGAACGGGATACTGAAAAGGCGGAAGCGTGTTCTTCTGTTCACGCTGATCATTACCGCGATGGCCTTCTTCGGAGCATCCAGGCTTCCAATGCAGCTGCTTCCAGACACACCGGCGGATCAGCTGGAGATGTCATTCAGCGCCCCTGAGGGAACCTCAATGGAGCAGCTGGTGGATCTCTCCGCCAGGGTGAGCGAACTCGCCCTGCTGTCAGGTGCCCAGTGGAGCAGCGGCAGGGTCGGGGTGCGTGCAGAAGAGGGCGTGGACGCCCTGTCCGTAGCGGCCTTCAATGACCATCGGGCGGCATCAGCGGCCATAGAACCCATCAGGAACGCCTGGGATGACACCCGCAGCTTCCCCCTTCAGGTCGGTCCCAGGGGAACACTGCTTGGCGAGATACTCGGCGGCGGAAGCGGATTCACCGTCTACATAGAGGGCGAGAACATCGATACCGACAGGCTGGCCGCCGTTCAGCTGGCTGAAGCTGCCGGATCCGAGCTCGGGGAGATAGTGGGCACCGAGGTTAACTACCTGCCGGGGAAGCCTGAAATAGTAGTAAGACCGCAGCGGGAGCTGCTCCATCTGCTGGGAATAACCCCAGACGATGTGGCCGACTATCTGGAGAGCCTCTCCAGGGGTATCGTGGCCACCACCTACTACAGGCAGGACGAGAAGGTTGACGTGATGCTTCTCACCGGAAGCGGGGAAGGAATACCGGTGGATTCACTGCTCTCCCGTTCCGTCGGGGTGCAGGGAAGGCTTCTGCAGGTGGACAGGCTTGTGAGCACCTTCGTGAGGCAGACACCGGGGTTCATAGAGCATTATCAGGGCAACAGAGCCGTGGGCATTGCCATACAGAGCAGCGGGACCAACATGGCTGGAACCGCCCAGTCCATGGAGCGGATAGCCGATTCCCTGCTGGCTTCCCGGCCGGTGAAGCTGCGGACCGGGCCAGAAATAGAGGAGATGGACAGGACCGCCTCCAGTCTGATCCTGGCGGCGATCCTTGCCGTTGCCCTGGTCTATGTGCTGCTTGCTGTGCAGTTCGAGTCCTTCGTGGAACCCTTCATCATAATGATAACCGTTCCTTTGGGCGTTATAGGAGTGGTACTGGGCCTGGCCCTCTTCGGGCAGAGCTGGAACGCGCTCTCCGGAATAGGTCTGGTGATACTGTCGGGGATCGTGGTGAACGACGGCATCCTTCTGGTTGAGCGGATATCCCAGCTCAGGCGGGAGGGGCTTCCGGTCCTCCAGTCGGTGATAGACGCGGGAAGGGACAGGTTCAGGCCCGTTCTCATGACCACGGTAACCACCGTCCTGGGTCTCCTTCCAATGGCAATAGGCCTTGGTGAAGGCGCTTCCCTGAGGCAGCCCCTTGCCATAGCGGTGATTTCCGGCATAACCGTGGCAACCGTTCTCACACTGGTTATCGTTCCCGTTCTCTACACCCTTCTGGTAAGGGACGGCGGAGGGAAATGATATCAGCCGTTCTCAGGCGCCCCCGGGGCACCGCCATTATCTATGTGGCGCTCCTGGGTCTGGCCGTGGTAAGCTTTTTCAGGATACCCATCGAAGGATCCCCGGACACCACCCTCCCTGAGCTCAATGTTACCACGGGGTGGTACGGGGCCGACCCCGAGGCGGTGTGCGAGCAGCTCACAAGACCCATCGAGGAGGTCGCCAGGCAGCTTTCCGGTGTGAGGGAGGTCTCCTCCCAGTCCAGCGAGGGCCGCAGTGTCGTTACGGTCTCCTTCGAGCAGGGCACCGACATGGACGTGGCCTCGATGGAACTCATAGAACGGATATCCATGATCCGGGACGAGCTTCCCGGCAACGCCGGGGCAAGCACAGTTACCCAGGCTGTCCCCAGGGAGATGGAGAGCGAGGGTTTCCTCATCTACGCCATCACAGGCGCTGAGAAATCCGTTCTCAAGAACCTGGCGGAGGATGTGGTCGTGCCCAGGCTGGAGAGGGTAGACGGCGTCAGCTCGGTTATTGTGGAGGGGATAGGCACAGAGGAGATACTCATAGACCTGGACATGGAAGCCCTCCGTTCACTGGATCTCACGATATCCCAGGTTGCTTCCTCCATCCAGAGGGGGATCGTGGACAGGAACGTTGGTGTTGTCACCGACACCACCGGTCTTCAGGCCGTGCTGAGGGTCTCGTCGGTTCCTGTGAGCCTCTGGGAGATGGAACAGCTCATAGTCAGGAGCTCAGGAACCGATTTCGTTACTCTGGGGGATGTTTCCCACGGGATATTCCAGAGTTTCTCCGACAACACAGGGGTGATATTCAGGTACAACGGCCTCGACCAGATAACCATGGAGCTTGACAGGTCCCCGGGAAGCAACGCCGTAAGGGTGGCCGCCACTGTGAAGGGAGAGGTGGAAAGGCTTCAGGCTGAGCTTCCTCCGGGAATCAGTCTGAACATCATAGAGGACGGCACAGAGTCCATCACCGATGACCTGGAGGCGCTTTCCTGGAGGGCGCTGGTCTCCCTGGGGCTGATAATGCTCATTCTTCTTATCCTCAACCCAAGCCCCATGACCACCCCGCTCATACTCAGTTCCATACTTTTCTCCACCGCCCTTGCTGTTACGGCGGTGTTCCTGGCGGGGTACAGCATCAATGTGCTCACCCTGAGCGCCCTTGCCATAGCCTTCGGCCTTCTCGTGGACGGAGCCGTGGTGGTAATGGAAGCAATAGCCTACCGAAGGAGACAGGGAATGACCGCCCTGGAGGCGGCCGGCACCGGCGCCAGGGAGGTGGCCATGCCGGTCCTGGGCGGAATACTCACCACCCTGGTGGCCTTCGTTCCCCTTCTGGCAAGCGAGGGTGTCCTCCGTATTTACTACAGGCCCTTCGCCTTCACCGTTGCCGCCACACTCATGGCCTCCTACGCCGTGTGCCTCACCTTCGTGCCCTCCATAGCAGGCCACTGGAGCAGGGGGGACTGGTTCAGGAAAAGGAAATGGGACCGGACCCTGGGAAAGGTCGTTTCGGTTCTCCACCACAAGCCCTGGATCCCGGTGATCTTCACCTTCCTGCTCATCGCAGGTTCGGTCTATGTCCTCCTTGAAAAGGTGGAGCACGGGCGAACATGGAATTTCGGAGGCGACAGGGACTATCTGTGGATATCCTACGCCTTCCCCCCTGGAACGCCCCAGGAGATCGCCGACGACGTGGCCAGGAAGTTCGAGGGAATAGTAGCCGGCAGGGAAGGGGTGCTCTCCACCAGGACCACCGTCTACGGCGAGGGCGGAGTGGTCTACAGCCAGTTCGATCAGGAAGCCCTGAGGAACGGCACCGCCCTCC
>CAYLXG010000025.1:0-14011 GCA_964387445.1 uncultured bacterium | reverse complement strand
TGAGCATGATCACAAGGCCTTCTACCACACGCGGAGGAACGGCACCGCCCTCCAGACCGAGTCCGAGGCCATTGCCCTGGCAACCACCATCGGGGGCATAAGAAGGATATACGTGGGGGGCATAAGCCCCGAGGGATACTGGAGGAACACCTCGAGCGCCGGCATGATGCAGACCGTGGAGCTCAGGGGATTCGACTACGAGGGTCTGAAAGGCCTTGCCCTGAACCTGCAGACCCTCCTTGAAAGGCACCCCAGGGTGGAAGAGGTGGATATCAACTGGAACGCCCGTTCGGTGGACCGCGAGCAGCTGGCAATAGTATTCGACCGTATCGAGCTCGCCGACCTGGGCATCAATCCCTACCAGCTGGTGATGGCCCTGAGGTACAACATGGCGGGGGGATACGGGGCACAGGTGCGCATAGCCGATGAGACCACCGATCTGTCCTTCAGGCTGGAGGGTCAGAGGGACCCTGAGCTCAGCGAGATACTGGACAGCAGGATACTCACGGTTGACGGCTTCATGAGGATGCGGGACATCATCGACATAGACACCGTGGGGGTGCAGGGCACCGTGATCAGGGAGGACGGCGAGTACGTCCGCACCGTGGCATACTCCTTCATGGGGGCCGAGAGGATGGCCGCCAGGTTCAGGTACTCGCTTCTGAACAGCCTGGAGCTTCCGTCGGGCTACAGGGTCTACGAGGACACCACCTTCCTTCCCGACTGGCTGGAGGAAGAGGAGGGAATCGACATGAACCTCCTGGTGATACTGGCCATACTGGCGGTGTTCGCCGTGACCGCAATCGTTTTCGAGAGTTTCACCGCGCCGCTTTACGTACTCGCGGTGATACCCATGGCCCTGGTTGGGGTGGTTGCGGGATTCTGGGCCTTCGAAAGGATATTCAGCCCGGAGGCGTACGTTGGAAGCGTTTTTCTGGTTGGCATTGCGGTAAATAACTCAATTCTCTTGATAGACAGTTTCGAAAAGAAGAAGAAGGCGGGAATGGAGCTGAGGCAGGCGGTGGACCAGGTGGTGGAGGAGAGGCTCAGACCGATCCTTCAGACCACGGCCACAACGGTCCTGGGGCTTCTGCCCCTGGTCCTCTGGCCGATATCCAGTCAGGACCTCTGGGGAACGCTTTCGTTCACCGTTGTGTGCGGAATGGTCATCTCCACTCCGCTTGTCCTGGTGACACTTCCCGCCCTTATTCAGATCACTTCCCGGAGGAGGAAAAAGCATGTTCCGGAGATCTAGCGTTTTCATTCTTGGCCTGGTGTTCCTTGCCGGTTGCGGGGAGGAGGAGGAGCTCGAAAGGGAGACCCTGGAGCCCTCGCCCCTTCCGGTTTCAGCCTCCGTTGCGGAGACCGGGACTCTCTACGAAGTGATAAGCTCCACGGGAAGGATCTCCAGCAGAAGGACCCAGAGCCTTACCGCGCAGATTCAGGGTCAGGTTGTCCAGGCCCCCGAGTCCGAGGGGGAGTCCTTCTCGGCGGGGGAGGTGATCTTCAGGGTGGCCAGCGGACAGCACGCCTCCAACCTGGCAGCCGCCAACAGCGAATACAGGAATGCGGAGGCTCTCTACCAGTTCGAGGTGGACAACTACCGTGGCGAGGTTACCGATGAGGTCAGGAGGATGCTGCGCCAGACCACCGGCCTGGAGGCCGCTGCGGCGAACCTGTCCGCTGCCAGGACCCAGTACAGCAACAGCGCGGTCTCCGCGGGATTCAACGGTGTGGTGGCGGACCTTTCCGCCCGGACGGGGATGACGGTATATCCTGGATCGCCCCTGGGAACCCTTGTGGATCCCTGGAGCCTCCAGGTGGAAGTCGACCTTGACGAAAGGCAGCTGGCCATGTGCTCCCCCGGTCTGAAAGCCTTCGTCATCGTTCCCTCCCTGAACGACACCGTACTTGCAGGGGAGGTCCTGTCGGTGTCGCCGGTGATAGACCCAGGTTTCCGTTCCGGCAAGGTGGTGGTGGACGTTCCACCTGTGCCCAACCTCCGCCCCGGGGCCACGGCGAGGACCGAGATCGTCTTCGCGGAGCATGAGAACTCGGTGATCGTCCCTGAACAGGCCGTACTCATAAGGGACGACAGGCCGATGGTCTTCAAGGTGATCGACGGAAAGGCCTTCTGGGAGTACGTGACCCTGGGCCCCTCTGGAATGGGAATGATCTCTATCGTCGACGGTGTTGATCCCGGTGAAACGGTGATAACCAGCGGGCACTACTCCCTGGCCCACGACGCACCTGTTGCGGTGGTGAACTAGGGCTTTGCGGCGGGGCATTACGGAAGTATCTTGAGCGGATGAACAAGGAAATGAAGGCTGTTCCGGAGGGAAGGTTCGCTCCCGAGGACTGGGAGTACATCCTTCTGCAGATGGTGAACGACAGAAGCGGTGTGGACTTCAGCATGTACCGCATGCCCACCTTTCGCCGCCGCTATCTCAAGAGGATGAACACCGTGGGTTCAGATGATCTTCGCAGCTATGTGAAGCTTCTTGAGGAGGACCCGGAGCAGCTGGACCTGCTCGTAACAGACCTGCTGATCGGGGTAACATCCTTCTTCAGGGACAGGGCCGCCTTCAAGGTTTTGAACGAGTCGGTGATCGAGCCCCTTTTCTCCCGGGAAGACAATTCCAACGTCAGGTGCTGGGTCGCAGGGTGTTCCACCGGCATGGAGGCCTACTCCATAGCCATGCTGATGCAGAAAGCCATGGAGCGCCACGGGGGCAGCTACACCATTTTCTCCACCGACATAAGCAGGACGGCTCTTTCGAAAGCCTCCAAGGGCATATACACTCCCAAGCAGTTCGAAACGGTGCCGGTGGAATACAGGGAGTACTTCAGCGAATCTGACCTGGGCTGGGGGTTGAGCAGGGACATACGGAGCCACATGGTCTTCAGCCGTCACGACGTTCTGGCTGATCCCCCCTTCGCCCACATGGACCTGGTGAGCTGCAGGAACATGATGATCTACCTCAAGCCCAGGGCCCAGGATATCGTATTGGGAAGGCTTAATTACAGCCTTTCCTTGGGCGGATACCTCTTCCTGGGAAGCGGGGAGACCCCGGGAACGAAGCAGGAGAACCTGGATACGGTGGACGCAAGGTGGCGGGTCTTTCAGAAACGGTCCGAAACGGTGATTTCCGTGGACATGTTCCCCTTCGAGAAGAACACTTCGGATTCCATCCCGGGCTTCGGGAATACGGGGTATTCCACCGAGGACGAAGACGAGATCTCCGCAAGGATACGGACCTTCACCTCCTGCCTGGAAGAGAGGTTCTTCCCTGACTGTGTGTTCATTGACGAAGACTACAGGATCCTTTTCATCAACGGAGACATGAACTCCTACCTTTCCATTCCATCCGGTGTCCCCGGCGGAAGCCTTCTTCCCATGCTCTCTCCGGCGATGAAGTCCGCTGTCCGCGCCGGGGTCAGGAGGGCCAGGGGCAGTTTCAGGAAGATAGAGTGCGACACCCCGGAGGAAGTGACCATTTCCGTGAGCTGCGTTTCCCCACTGGAGATGAACGGGGTTTTCCTGCTGGAGTTCAACAGGAAGGACCCCGGAGCGGAGAACACCGCGAGAATAGCATGCAGCGAGTCGGACATTACCGTTCTGGAAGAACAGATAGCTCTTCTGGAGAGCGATCTGGCAACAACGCGCAGGGAGCTCAGGAGCAGGACCGGCGAGCTTCAGGCCTCCAATGAAGAGCTTCAGACCACCAATGAGGAGATACGGAGCGCCAACGAGGAACTCACGGCTTCCAACGAAGAGCTCATGGCCTCCAACGAAGAGCTGCAGAGGCTCAACAGGAGGCTGACCGTGCTCACCGACGACATGCGCAACCTTCTGGAGAGCATGGATGTGGGGTCACTGTTCCTGGACAGGGAACTCCGGATCAGGAGGTTCAATCCCAGGGTATCCCGTTTCTTCAAGATAACCGAAGCGGATACCGGCAGGAGCATCACCGACTTCACCACCTCCATCGAAACGGACTCCCTGGAAGCGCTGGTGGCAGCCGCAGGGGAAGTTTCCAGCTCGGGAGAGGCGGTGGAACTGTCGCTGAAGGCGGATGTCTCAGGGGACTGGCTGGCCAAGATATCCCCCTACAGGACCTCATCCGGCAATGTGGAGGGATCCGTGATAACATTCGTGGACGTTACCGCCCTCAGGGACAGGGAGCGTTCACTGGCGGACAGCGAGAGGAAGTTCAGGGGGCTCTTCAACGGGTTTCCCATTGGAGCACTGCTCATCTACCATGCCAGGGGAAGCGATGAGTTCACGGTTCTCGACATGAATCCCGCCTTCCAGGAACTAAAGGAACGCAGCCCGGAGATCCTTGCCCTTGCTCCATTCAGGGAAGGAGTGCTGGGGGAGGTTCCCTCCTTCGATGTGAACACCGGCGGCATGGACTGCCACTGCAGGGTGTTCAGGCCGGTGGACTTCGCGGAGACCCTCTGTGTGACCGTGAGGGACGTAACTGAGACCAGGCGGGCGGAGGAGAGGCGGAGGGGGCTGGAGAAGAGGCTCCATGACGCACAGATACTGGCCGGCATGGGAATATGGGAGTACGACGGCTCCGAAAGGACGGTTACCCTATCAGCTGAAGCTGCTTCCCTCTTCGGTATGTCACCGGGTTCCCCGATCCCCGTGGAGGAGTTCAGCCATGGCATAGAGGATTTCCAGGGATTCCACATGGCGGTGAGAACGGCAATGGAAGCCGGCGAGACATATGCCGGTACGATCGCCTCGCTGCCTCAGGGCGGGGAGTCCAGAAGGTATTTCCGTGTAAGCTGCTACCCCTCGGACCACCGGGGAGGCAGGGGCCTTTACGGCTATGCCCTGGAGATAACCGGCGAGGTGGAGGGGAAAAGGACACTGAAAGCCGCCCACGACAGGCTTGAGGAGACCCAGGGAATGGCCCGGATCGGTGTGATAGAGCAGCACTGGAGCTGTGACTTCACCTCCCGCCGGGAGACTTTCCATGATTCGGCGGTGAGGGTCCTCAAGCTATCCGAAGGCCATCAGGAGGACTTCTTCGCAAGACACCTGGAAGAGGATCTGTCCCAGTCCCTCCTGCGAAGGCTCCGGAACTGCGCAAGGACCGGCGAGGAGTTCGTGCTGGATCTGCCAGTCCGCAACGGAATGGGGGAGAACGTTTTCATTCAGCTCACCGCCAGGAGGAAAGAGATCGCCAACGGCTCCTGCACCTTAAGCATCGTGATAATGGACGTTACCAGGCGTCATCAGCTGGAGACCGAGCTGAAGCATTCGGAGAAGCTCAGATCGGTGGGGGAGCTGGCCGGGGGAATAGCCCACGATTTCAACAACCAGCTCATGGGCATAGTCGGTTTCGCCGAATGCCTCAGAAGCGAGAAGAACACCCCGGAGGAGGTTGAGTTCATAAGGGGCATCCTCAGCTCTTCAGAAAGGGCAGGAGCCCTTGTGCGGCAGCTTCTCGCATTCAGCAGGAAGGGCCTTTCCCACATTGCCCCCTTCGACCTTCATCACCTTATAGACGAGGTGATCGCCCTTCTGGAGCGAAGCATAGACAGAAGGATAGAGATCAGAAGGGACTACAGGGCCGAGGACCCGGTCATCCTTGGGGATGCCTCGGAGATGAACAACGCCGTACTGAACCTGGCGCTGAACGCCAGGGACGCCATGGACGGAGAGGGCACCATGATCTTCTCCACCTCTGACGAACTGCCGGGATCGGTTGTGTTCCGCCTGTCGGATACTGGAAGGGGAATGCCTCCGGAAGTCGTCGAGAAGGCCTTCGAGCCCTTCTTCACCACCAAGGCCCTGGGCAACGGAACAGGAATGGGGCTTCCCGCTGTCTACGGAACGGTAAGCGCCCACAACGGAACGGTATCCATCGAGTCCGCTCCGGGGGAGGGAACCACAGTCACCGTAACCCTTCCCCTGTCCGATGCCCCGGCGGTCAACGGCCTGAAACAGGTTCCCCCGGCGGATTCCCCCATGGAAGGCACCATTCTGGTGGTGGACGACGAGGAAGTGGTGCGCACGGTGCTTTCCAAGCTTGTCCGTTCACTGGGTTTCGAGGTTCTGAAGGCCTCCGACGGGGTTGAAGCGGTGGAGATGTTCCAGGATCAAATGGAAAAGATCCGGCTGGTTCTCATGGATATGACCATGCCCAGGATGAACGGCATGGATGCCTTCATGAAAATGAGGGAGACCGATCCCTCGGTGAAGGTGATAATCATCTCGGGTCACAGTGCCGAAAGCACCTCCGGCGAAATGCTCAGACTGGGAATAAGCAGAGTGCTTCAAAAACCGGTGAGGCTCTCCGCCCTCTCGGACGCCATAAGGGAGTGCATTCCCGTATCGGACCCTGCAGTCTAGACTATGGTCTTCTCGGTGTACTTGTTGTTCATCAGCCGTATCAAAGCCGAATAGCTCACCTTGAACCTTATGAAGTCTCCCACATTCAGGCTTGAATCGGCGGTGCCTACGTTGAGAACGGTGAGGTCGCTGCTTGCTCCGGCGATCTCGTATTCGTTGTTCACCGGGGTGAGGCCTGCGATATCCGTATCGAGTTCGCCTATGGTGACCACCGCCCTGAAGCCCCGCTCCCCAGGGGCGTACTGCTTGGATTCGCCTGGAGAGTTGAAAGGGTGAAGGTCATCATGTATCTCCCCGGTGGGGGCGAGGTTCTTCTTCTTTATCTCCACGACACCCGCTTCAAGTATGAAGCCGTCGTCCCTGAGCCCGGCGAGGGTGCCCCCGCCGATGAGGTCGGTTCCGAGAAGGATTGATTCCCCCACCCTGAAATGATTCACCTGCTTGGGGATGAGCCCCTGGAGAAGGAAGGGCAGGCTGGCACTGGATCCGGCGGAGACGAGCCTGATCTTCCTGTTGAACTTCAGTTCCAGGAGTTCCTTGTAGAGCACCAGCTGCATCAGCTGGTCCATTCCCGGAACGGTGCCGGAAAGGCAGCCCAGATTGGTGCCTATGCCTATTATCTCTATGTTCTTCAGGTTGAATATGTCGTTGTAGAGTTCCACCAGGGTGCCTGGAAGGATCCCCTCCCTCAGGTCGCCCAGTTCGATCATCAGAAGTACACCGTGTTTCACTCCAGCCTTCTCGGCGACCTTGTTCAACTCCTTCACGATGCTCAGCTCGGTGTTCAGGGAAATGTGGGAGTACTTGATCACCTCTTGGAGTTCGCTGGGGTGGGGCGGCTTCAGGTACCATCTCTCAGCCTCTGTACCCGTTTCGGTCAGGGCCTTGAGGTTCTCGAGCCTGGAGTCGGCGATGGAGCTTATGCCGCCCTTAACAAGGGCTCCCACGGCTTCGGTATGGCCGCAAAGTGCCTTCGTTACCACCGTGAGGGAGCTGTCGTGCATGCCGATGAGCCTTCTCACGTAATCGTGGTTGTGGAGTATGGCTTCGGTGTTAATCAGAAGCCGGTTCATCTGCTGTACCTCATGTCGGCGTACTTGGACACGAAACCTATCCGCTCATAGAGCTTTTTGGCTGGGTTGTCGTACTCCACATGGAGCTTAACGTTACCACGGCACCGTTCGATGGCCTTCTCGATGAGCTTCGTGCCGATGCCCTTTCCACGCAGTTCGCTGTCCACCGCAACATAGAGGAGAAGGTTCTCGGGAACATAGCCGGACATGTTCGTGTTGAGCATCACCAGGGCTCCCGCCAGCCTGTCATCCTCCATCGCCGCAAGGATGAATCCTCCCCGGGACCCGCTGCGGTCAAGGGCGTAGTCAAGGCCGTCCTTTATCTCAGGCACCGTGTCCTCGAATGGCACCAGCATGTCGTGGAGCTTCCCGGCAAATTCATCCACGGGCATGATGTCCTCGAGTTCCTTCCGGTGGTTAACGGTTCTTATGGATAGCATTCGATCACCTTTCTTTTCTGCACGGTTCAACGATAACTGTAATATAATTATTTATTGGCTTAAGTCAATAGCCAAAATGGATAGTGATTTTATATAATTAAGAAATCTAAATAGAAATGATATTCTGGATAAGGATCATCATATCCATAAGATGCCCAACCTGTCCTGTCAGAGTGCTTTTTACCTTAGAATCTGGAAGATGTGAGGATATGGGCGATCCTCCCTATGTGTCTGGAAGGGGTGACCACATAGACCGTATCACCGTCCTCCAGCTGGGTGTCTCCCCTGGGGACCACGAAGGCCTCCGAAGCCACGCGGTATATCCCCGCCAGTATGGCCTCCCTGGGAAAGTCCTTGTGGCCGGCCAGCTTCGTCACGGTTTTGCCGGAAGCCCATGAGCCCTTCTCCAGCACCACGGCATACATCTCCGCTGCTCCCCCCGCAAGGGGTATTATCCTCTTGACCCTGGGCTGTTCTATCTCGGACATCAGCTGGTTGATCAGGAGGTCGGCTACCCTGAGCACGGTGTTAACGCCGCTGAGCTTGTAGGCGTCGGCGTAGCCCGTATCACGCATCCGCGCCAGTATCTTCTCTACGCCCAGGCTCCTGGCGAGTATCGCCGCGGATATGTTGTCGGCGTCGCTGCGCATGAGGCACACCAGCACATCCGCCCTTTCCACCCCTGCGTCGGAGAGCACGCTGAGCCTGGTGGCGTTGCCCTCCACTGTCTCTATCCCCGTTTCGGAGTAGAGGGTCCTGCAGACCTCGTGGTCCATGTCAATCACCACCACGTCATGGTTGTTCCCCATGAGCTGGGCGGCTACTTTCCTCCCGATGGTTCCGGCTCCCGCTACTACAACGAACATTTCTACCTCCAGGCCTTTCTGCTGAAAAGGAGCAGCACGGGCAGGATCTCCAGCCTTCCTGCAAGCATGCCGGCCATATGAACAACCTTTGCTCCCCAGTGGAGTTCAACCACCTGCTGCTGGGACATGAGACTGGGGCCGATGTTCCCCAGGGCGCTGAACATGCCGCTGAATGCCGTGTATCCATCCATTCCCGGCGCAAGAAGGGCGGTTGCCAGGCCGCCTGTTCCCAGAAGGAGGAACCAGAGGAAAACGATCCCCGTGATCCTGCTGAGTTCGTGCCTGCCAATGAGCCTTCCCTGATACCTTATGCCGGAGAGGGCCCTCTCCGCCCGGAACAGTTTCGACAGTTCCTCACGGGCTCCGCTGAGGAGGATGGAGACCCGGAGCACCTTGATGCCTCCGCTGGTGGATCCCACGCATCCGCCAACCACCATCATCATCAGGAACAGCTGCCTGGCGCCGGCCCCGAAGAACGGTGATGTGAGTTCCTCGGTGGCATACCCGGTGGTGGTCAGAATGGAAACGGTCTGGAACAGGTTCTTCCTGAGGGCAGGTTCCGGATCGTCCCAGAACCCGGAAGTGATCAGCTGCTCGGCGCTGATGACCAGGAAGCCTCCCAGTATGATGCCCCAGAAGAGCCTCATCTCAGCTCCTTTGAAGAGCGCCAGCGGGCCGTCGCCGGCGAAAACGCGGTAGTGAACCAGGAAACTCACCGCTCCGGCCAGCATGCCCGTTATCGCGATGTACTCCATCATGACATGATTCCCTGTGGCAGTCGAGGAGAACCATCCCATGGAGGCGTCGTGTGTGCTGAAGCCGCCTGTGGCGATGGTGGTAAGGGCGTGGTTCGCAGCGTCGAAGGGATCCATGCCGGCCTGGAAGTATGCCATGGCCACGGCCACGGTGAAGGAGCCGTAAATGGTCCAGAGTATCCGAACCGTGTGCATCAGCCCTGGAACGGGCCTTCCGGCGAAGATCTTGTGGCTTTCCGCCTCTATCAGCCGGTGGGCGCCGGGTGTCCTGGAAGCCACCGCCATGAAGAAGGTCAGTATCCCCAGACCCCCCACCCACTGTGTGATGCTTCTCCAGAGCAGGATGGAGCGGGGAAGCTCCTCGAGACCCGTGAATACGGTTATCCCGGTTGTGGTGAACCCGCTTACCGACTCGAACAGGGCATCCATGGGAGCAGTTTTCATGGCGAAGATGAAGGGTATGGAACCGAAAGAGGAAAGAACCAGCCAGGAGACGGAGCAGATGACCATGCCCTGGGCCGTGGAAGGGGATCTGCGGTCCCTGGTGAGGAACAGGAAAGAGCCTGTCAACAGGGAAAGAACAGCGGTCAGGGCAAAGGCGAATGGCGTTCCATCCTCATGGGAGATTAGAGAATAGAGTAGAGGAACCGCCAGCATCGCGCCCAGCAGAAGAAGCATTTGCCCAACATATCCAGTAATCACACGCATGCCATGTTATGTTCAGAAAGAGACCGAAGCGGTAGTGTAACGGAACGGGTGGGAAAACCGTCCTTCGATTGAAACCGGTCAAAACGAAAGGATGGATATGGGAGCTTTAGTACCGCTAGTTGCCATCGTGACCTCCATAGGCGTTCCGGCGCTGGTGGTGGTGATGATAGTTGCCATGAACCACAGGAAGCAGATAGCCAGGTACGACCTTATCGAAAAGGCCCTTAAGGGGGACACCTCCCCGGAGGTGGTGGACCAGCTGGTGAAGTCCCTGGGGAACGAGGACCAGAAAAGGACAACCCCTCCAAGGGAAAGGCATCTGACACATGCAGTGGTTCTTCTGGCCCTGGGCATAAGCTTCTTCCTCCTGAGACTGATCATAGGGGGTACGGAAGTAACGGGTCTTACCGCCACTGGAACGGTACTGACCATGCTTGGCCTGGCCAAGCTAGTCATCGCCTTCCTGATAGCGGGCAGGAACCCCGAGCCCCGGTGAACCACAGGGGACTGGAACTGGTGAGGTCCGCCATGGCCGGCAGCCGCGATTCCTACGGGCTGCTGGTCATGGACTTCACCGGCTTCGTCTACACCATGGCCCTCAGGTTCACCGGAGACCATCACATGGCGGAAGACCTCTGCCAGGAGATCTTTCTCAAGGGCTGGCTGAAGATAGGGGACCTGAAGGATCCCGGGGCCTTTCCCGGATGGATCGCCACCCTGGCCAGAAGGACCTGCCTCACAGCACTGGAAAAGCGGAGAAGGAGAATGGAGCTGCATGAGGGCGAAGCGGATATGGAGAACCTCAATCCCTCCTTCCCGGAATCCTTCGATCCCGCCAGACGGATACTGGAGGAGGCAATGATGCGCCTTACCCTGCAGGAGCGGGAGCTGCTGACCATGTGCTACTTCCAGGAAATGGACTCCGCCGAAGCCGGGGAGATCGCGGGCTTACCCCCTGGCACGGTCAGGGTTTATCTTCACAGGGCAAGGAAGAAACTCCATGAAATTCTGAAGGGAAGGGAAAATGAACTCCTGGGGTAGCGACGGGCTCGAAGGGCGTATCGATGCCCTCCTCCGTCTGAGCGTCGAAAAGGGAAGCGAACCGAATGGGATCGTGGTGAAGCTGCCTCCTGAAAGGCCGGCGTTCCCGTGGGTCCGAATAGCATCCGTCATTGCCGGAGCCTTCCTCCTTGGTTTCTTTGCGGTGCAGCTGAGCCAGGGGTATGAATTCCCGTCGACCTCTTTCAGCCTCACATCCCTGTTCTCGGGGGTATCCTGGGGGGAAGCCCTTTCCGCGGCGGCCATAGCTGTGGGAGTGATAGGTTCCGTAACCGCCTTCATCCCCGACTGGAACGAAACCTTGCGCCGCCTGCTATAATCACGCCGGACAACATCCTCGCATATGCACAGGGAGAAAGAATGAGAAAGCTCTTTATGATCCCGGCCCTCCTTCTTCTGGCCTGCGGCCAGACGGAGGAGCCCGCCGCTGAACAGCCCTTCGTGGAACCGGAGCACGTGAGTTCGGAGAACGCAGAGAGGCTGATCCCCAGGAAGGTGCTCTTCGGCAACCCGGAGAAAATTGGACCCCAGCTATCCCCCGACGGTTCGATGATAGCCTACATCGCCCCTGCGGAGAACGTTCTGAACCTCTGGGTGATGAACCGCGACATGACAGGGGAGAGGCAGCTGACCTTCGACACCAACAGGGGAGTGACTAACTACTTCTGGGCGGAGAACGGCGTTCACATCCTCTACATGCAGGACCAGGCCGGTGAAGAGAACGACCATGTCTACAGACTTGACGTGGAAACCGGCGATGTGGTGGACCTTACCCCGTTCGAAGGGGTCAAGGCCTATGTGAGCTCCACCGACGAGGACCAGCCCAATACGGTGCTGGTGGAAACCAACCAGCAGAACCCCATGTTCTTCGACGTTTACAGCTGCGACCTGGAGACCGGCGAGCTTACCATGATAGCCGACAATCCCGGCACCGACCAGAACGGGGACATGGTCCTGGGCTTCGTTCCCGACGAGGACCTGAACATAAGGATGTACTACTCCATCGATCCCGAGGACGGCTGGATAACGGTTTACCACCGCTGGGACGAAAACTCCCCCTGGGAGGAGATCAGGACCTTTTCGTCCAACGAGGAGTGGGGTCCCAGGAGATTCACCGAGGACGGCAGGGGGATCTACCTCGTGTCCAACCTGGAGTCCGATCTCTCAGGTCTCTACCACATGGACCTTGAAACAGGCCTGGAGACCTTCATCATTTCCGATTCCCTCGCCGACGTGAGCGGGGTGGGATTCGACCCCCACTCTGGAGAGCCCAGGCTGGTTACCTTCAACTACCTCAGGTCCAGGAGGGAAGTGCTGGACGATTCCATCGCCGGCGATGTGGATTTCCTGAACGGATTCCATGAGGGCGACTGGGGCGTGGTCTCAAGGGACAACGCCGATTCAACCTGGATAGTGGTTTATTACACCGTGGACAATCCTGCGGTTTACTTCCTCTACGACAGGGCACAGGGCACCATGGCCGAGATGTTCACCGCCATCCCCGCCCTTGAGGATTACGGCGTGGCAGCGGTGGAGCCGGTGGAGATAACCTCAAGGGACGGGCTCACCCTGCCCAGCTACCTCACAAGACCGGATCCCGCCTTCTACGGCGAAGGACCCTGGCCGCTGATCATGTACGTACACGGGGGACCCTGGGCCAGGGACTACTACGGGTACGAGCCCTTCGCCCAGCTCTTTGCCAACAGGGGTTTCGCCGTGCTCCAGGTGAACTTCAGGGGAAGCACCGGATTCGGGAAGTCCTTCGTGACCGCCGGCAACAGGCAGTGGGGTCAGGCGATGCAGAACGACATCACCGACGGCGTAAGCTGGGCCGTAGAGAACGGAATTGCCGATCCAGACCGTGTGGTGATACTGGGCGGATCCTACGGCGGGTACGCAACCCTCGCCGGAGCCGCCTTCACACCGGAGCTTTACTGCGCCGCGGTGGACTTCTTCGGACCCTCGAACCTTATCACCTTCATGGAAACGGTGCCCCCTTACTGGCGCCCCCTCATGGCCATGATGAACGTAAGGGTGGGCAACCCCGACGACGAGGCCGACAGGGCCATGCTGGAGGAGTTCTCCCCGCTGAACTACCCGGAGAACATCACCATGCCCATCTTCATAGTTCAGGGCGAGAACGATCCAAGGGTGGTTAAGGCCGAGAGCGACCAGATGGTGGAAGCCCTCAGGGCGATAGGCACCGAGGTGCTCTATGTGGTGTACGGAGACGAGGGCCACGGCTTCGCCCACGAGGAGAACCGTCTGGACTTCTCCGGAAGGGTGGAGGAGTTCCTATACCTGAACGTTCCGGGTGTGGAATGCGAACTGTTCGAGCCGGTTGAGGGATCAACCGCCAGGATAGAATGATCAACCTGATCCGAATGGGGGCCGGCGGGACCAGCCGGCCCCTTTTTTACAGCTTGAAGAAGGCCCTTACCCGTGCCAGAAGGTCTTCCTTCTGGGTATGCCCGGTCTTTACCTCCACATGCTTCCTGCCGCTTGCGGCCTTCTGCTTGGTGGTCTCAAGCTCTTCCCTGCGGCTGTCCAGCATTCCGGTGAGGGGTTCCACAAGGGAAGGGTTGCTGTCGAGGACTATCTTCAGCCCCTCCTTCCTGACCACCACCACCTGGGTTTCCTCAAGGGCGGAAACGGTGGCTGACCTGGGTTCGCCCGTCAGCAGGCTCATCTCTCCGAAGAACCCCCCGGGCCCCAGGGTGGCAACGGGGACCGGCTCGTT
>CAYLXG010000024.1:0-20526 GCA_964387445.1 uncultured bacterium | reverse complement strand
ACGCTGAATGGATAGTCCCTGGTAAGACCGTCCTCCACCCATGGGCTCAGCTCAAGGGAGGGGGCAGCCCTGTCCAGCACCCTCCAGACCCTGCGCAGGCTGTAGTAGGGGTGGTTGTATTCCCCCAGGCTCACCGTGCTCAGCCAGTCAAGTTCGCCTGAAGCAGGGTCGTGCCAGCCCAGTGCCTCGCACTCAGAAAAGAGGTTTGAGCTGTAGAGGTAGTCCGGATCGTCGGTCTTCACTTCGCGGATGCGGAACTCGTTGGCCTCCACGAACAGGTGCCCGTCGGGCACCCTTCTGGCCACCCAGAGACCGGATGTGCTGTCCACAGTTCCGCAGCACATCTCCATTACCCAGGCCTCCTCTGGGTCTCCCACCAGCAGGGTCTCCCCGGTGCCGTAGTAGCCCCAGGTCTCTATTAGTTCTCCCATGAGCAGCACCGCGTCCCTGGCCGAGGTGCACCTCTCCAGGGCCACACGGGAGAGTTCGGAGGAGTAGAAGATCCTTCTGCCAGGCTCCGGATCCAGCTGCATCTTCGCTCCGCAGGTGCATTCTCCGATCATCAGCTGGTGTTCGTTCATTATGCCGTAGCTGCCGTCGAAGTAGGCGTAGGTGTGTTCCACCTGGGGTATTTCACCCAGGGGGATGGAGGCGGGGTATACCGGGATGTCGTAGTATCTTCCCCGCTCATCGCACACCAGCCTGGGGTAGGTGAAACAGTTGTACTCCGGGAACTCTCCCATAGCGCATGCCGAGGCATAGACCGGCCTCATGGAGCCGGGCTCATGGTTTGCCGACGGAACGAATATCAGCCTCTCGTCCATCAGCTCGTTGTCGTCGGAATGGGTTACGAACATGGAGCCGTCCACCGTGGCGCCAGGGGTGACGATCATGGTGGTGCACGCAAACCCCAGCCCGGCGAGCAGAAGCGGCAGAGCCCAGTATCTCATGGTTTCCTCCATCATATTGAGTTATTCTTTACACCGTAATATTGGTGCTTCACCACACTTCACAAAGGGGTTCCCTTGAACGGCGAACAGCTTTTCGTAACCATAGTCCTTGCCGCCATGGTGGCCCTTCTCTACTCCAGGAAGCTCTCCCCCCCTGTTATCTTCATCGGGGCCACCTCGGCCCTTGTTCTTTCGGGCATACTCTCCCCGGGGGAGTCCCTGGCGGGTTTCGGCAACGAGGCCATCGCAGTCATGCTCATGCTGCTCGTGATGAGCCAGGTGGTCTGGCGCACCGGTTTCGTCCAGTGGCTTTTTCAGGCTGTGATAAGGCCCTCCACCCGTTACAGGGGATTCCTCGGCCAGATGATGCCCTTCGTGGGGGCAAGTTCGGCGTTCATGACCAACACCCCGGTGGTGGCCATGATGATACCCTTCGTTGACCACTGGGGCCGGCAGAACCATGTGCAGGCTTCGAAGCTCCTTATGCCCCTTTCATGGGCCGCCATGCTGGGTGGCATGGTAACCCTCATAGGAACCTCCACGAACATGATCGTGAACAGCCTGGTGATCCAGCAGGGAGGCGATGGTCTTTCCATACTGGACTTCACCCCTGTGGGACTGATGGTCTTCACCACGGGCATGGTCTACGTTCTCCTGGTGGGGCACCGAACCTTCCCCTCAAGGAAGAACCCCTACGACAGGCTCAGTGAAAGCCCCAGGGAATACATGACCGACCTGGTGGTGGAGAGCGGTTCCCCTCTGGCGGGAAAAACGGTTGAAGATGCCAGCCTTCGAAGCCTCAAGCACCTTTTCCTGATCGAGATCATAAGGGGGGAGAGGGTCATCGCCCCTGTAACCCCCAAGGAGAGACTGCAGGAGGGAGACAGGCTGTTCCTGGCGGGGAAGACCGATGCCGTGGCTGAAATGGTGGAGAACCGTGAAGGGCTCTCCCTGGGGGGCAGCGTAACCCTGCCCAGTTCAGAGGAAGTCCATGTAGTGGAGGCCGTGGTCTCTCAGGGTTCATCCCTCTCAGGCACGACCGTCCGGGACACAAACTTCAGGGGCAGGTACGATGCAGCTATCCTCGGTGTCCACCGCCACGGAAGGAAACTCGCCGGAAAGATAGGCGACATCGTCCTGGAGTCCGGCGACCTTCTCCTGCTGGTAACCGGAAGCGACTTCTCCAACACCGCGGCGGCCAGCGGAATGACGGATTTCTACGTGGTTTCCCGGATCAGGCAGATACACAACATCGAGCTCGGGAAGTCGGTGTTCATTGTTGGAAGCATCTTCGCATGCATCGCCCTGAGCATAGCCGGTCTGATTCCCCTCTTCGAGTCGCTGCTGGGGGTAACCGCCATTTTCCTGGCGATGAAGATAACCTCTCCTGGAGAGCTGAAGTCAATGATCAACCTCAATGTGCTTGCCGTTGCCGCCTTCGCCCTGGCCATCGGGGAGGCGGTGCGAACCAGCGGCCTGGGCGGCCTTCTGGCCAATGCAGCGGTGACCGCATTCGAACCCCTGGGACCCATAGGGATCCTTGCCGCCGTTTACCTCACAACAAGCATTCTTGCTGAGTTCGTCACCACCGCAGCCGCGGCGACCATTGTGTTCCCCTTCGCCGCAGCCTCTGCGGTTCTTCTGGGAACGGACCCAACCCCTTTCTACCTGGCGGTGGCCTACGGCGCTTCCGCCAGCTTCATCACCCCGGTGGGCTACCAGACCAACCTGATGATCTTCGGCCCGGGCGGCTACACAGCCACCGACTACCTCAAGGCCGGCCTTCCCATCAAGCTCATCTGCGCTGCAACCGCCATCACCGGCCTTAGTCTGGTTTTCAATATAGGCTAGGGGGTTCGAAATCGTTTCGGGGTACAATTCAGAAGCTTCCACTCAAAGGTATCAAATCCATTGACGCCTCCGCTAACTAGGACAATATTACTCTTGCGGTTGAGAGGGCTGCCTTGGCGGTTCGTTGAGTTTTACTCACTCGGCTGCATTTTCTTTATAGGAGGACAATGCACCTACTGTATCTTGATGATTCAGGATCAGCACCGAATCGAAATGAGAAATACTTCGTTTTGGGAGGATTGTCCGTATTTGAAGCACAGGCTCATTGGATCACCTCGGAGCTTGATTCACTTGCTGAGAGTATTAACCCAGGTAACCCGCACAGTGTAGAGTTTCACGCCTCCGAGATTTTCTCGCGCAGAGTTGAGCCGTGGAAAGGTATGAGTAGGGACGAGGCACAGGGAGTTATCAAGTCAGTTTTAAAAATACTTGCTGAATCATACGATACAGCAAAAGCATTTGCTTGTGTGGTGCATAAGGATTCTTATCCTAGCAGAGATCCTGTGGAGTTAGCTTTTGAAGATCTTTGCAGCAGATTCGACATCTATTTATCACAACTTCGTGGGGCCGGAGACCGCCAAAGAGGATTATTGATACTTGATCAATCGTCGCATGAGACATCACTGCAAGCTATGGCGAGAGACTTCAGGACACTTGGCACAAGGTGGGGTGTGTTACGAAACCTTGCCGATACGCCCTTTTTCGTTGATTCAAAGGCATCTCGATTAGTTCAGGTGGCAGACCATATCGCTTATGCAACTTTTAGAAGATTTCAGATGTGTGATGCTCAGTACTTCGATATCATCTCTAGCAAGTTTCACAGTGTAGATGGGATTGTTCATGGACTTTCACACAAGGAACACAACAACAATTGCATGTGTATTGCTTGCTTGAGCCGACGTTTATCCGGAAGCTGATAGAACCATAAGATAAAAGCCTACAAATCACCGATTTTCCGATTATCCTTACAATCTAGCCAATAAGCTAAGAGTTCTAAGAGTGTCCACTACGGGGTGCCTGGATGAACTTCCAGCCATAGCTGTAAATACATACAGCCCAATTCGAAAACTATCCAATATGGGTTACGGTACTTTATTCATGAACTCTGATATAGTTGTGATAATGAATCAACTTTGCATCCAATTGGATAATAATGGGAATCGCCTCGGAAAGGGAAGAGCACTTGCGCCGGGGTGCATCCGGGTTTAACTTTCTTCCCGGGGGAAAAGAAGGTTAACATCCTGCAGTGATATGGAGGCCAGCAGGTGTTTTCAACAGGCAACTCTCTCAAATGGGCATCCCTTCTGTTAGTTTTTCTGATGACTTCCTGCTCCTACAGGCACTGGGTCGTTCCAGACCAGGTCAATCTCAGGGAGGATGAAACCGTTTACAAGCTGCTCACAATGGATGGGGATACTGTCCCCTTCGCCGGATATCAGTTCATTGAACGGGAGCCCAACCACCTCACCGGAGTCTCCAGGGACATTTTTACAGGGGACGGCGGGATATGAAAACAGGTTTGTTCATAGCGCTCATCTGTGTTACCGGGGCACCGTGCGATCTTTCCGACGGCGACTACCTCCTGAGGGCGGAGGTGCTCTCAATGAATCCACCCCCTGCCCAGCCTGAGACCCTGGCCTATGATGACGGTACACCCCGCTGGATCACCTGGTCGGGGAACTACAGGGGTGTGTGGTTCGAACTTACCGATTTTGTAGTGCCTCTGAACCATCAGCTCACAGGTGCGGAGATGTGGTTCTATCACCATGCTGGGTATCCCTGGGATACCAGCAGTTTCCTGTGCGAAGCGTGGCTTGGGGATATCGTCGGCCCCATGACGATGTTCAACTCCATGGACTGCATCGCTCAGCACTACTCTCCGGTTTACTGCCAGTTCGACTGGGTGCCGGTGTATCCACTGCAGTTCTGGGTGGTGCTGAACATGGAGATGTCCATGGGCGGCTGGCCCTCGATCCTGTGCGACGGCAGCGACTCCGGTTCGGATCCGCCCCGTTCATACTTCTCCAATGATCGGATCGTCTGGATACCCTGGTGCGCCGAAGAGGGGTGCTGCCTGCCCCTGGAGATGGAGGCGTTGAGCTGGGGAAGGCTGAAGACGGTATTCTGACCGTCAGCCCCTTACGGTGTCCTCACCGTTGTGGTCCTCCACCCTTTCGCTGCTCCAGCACATTACGACCGCGGTTTCAGTGCCTTCGTTGACGAAGGTGTGGTTCATCCCCATGGGTATGGTCAGCATAGCGGAGGGTTCCCTTTTGAGGATGGTTGAGCCGGCATCGGTCTTCACGGTGATGGTTCCCGCCACAACCAGGACCTGCTCGTTCCTGGCGGGGTGGCGGTGATCGCCCCTGGCATGGCCCGGTTCTATGGAGAAAACATGAAAGTTGGTAACCTCGCCGGTGTCCTCGAGATGCTCGAAGGGGTTGACCACGAAGCCTCTTGCGTCGCGGTGATCATCAAGGTGCATGTGTTTCATCTTTCCTCCTTTCTTCCTTAATCTCACCTTCGGGGAGTAGAAAAGCAAGCGGCGATGCTTTGGGGGCATGAACACGGTGTTCCCCGGCGGCAACACCTGGAACAAACCGTGGAATAGTATAGTAGCGGTATTGGTATTCATTTCAGGAGGGTTCATGCGAACGACCACATTGCTGATCATAGCGGCCGCCTTTTCGGTGGCTACAGGTTCGGAGTTCATCCCCATGACGCCCATGGGGAACGAGTGCATTCCGGTGAGCTTGAGCTTTACAGGGAGCCGCCCCGCCGGGGAGCAGCTCGAGTTCGACATAGATTTCTCGGGTATCCTTGAAACCGCCCCTGAGGGAGAGGCCTATGCCCATGCCTCGGTGGTGCTTTCAGGAAGGGACGGTAGCTACACCCTTTACGCCGACGTCGACGGTGCAGAAGGCGAGATGCTTCTGAAAAAGGAGTATTCAGGCCCCTCCTGGGAGCCGCTCATCCACCGTTTCGCCGACGATCTGGTCTACCTGCTCTCGGGCGAGGATGGCATAGCGTCCACCAGGGTGGCGTACATCACCCGGAGCAACGGGGTCTATTCCCTTGTTGCGGCCACCCTGGACGACCGGGCCCCCCAGACGATAATCAGCGACGACGAGGTGATAACCACACCGTCCTGGAGCCCCGACGGTTCGGTGATAGCGTTCACCTCCTACAGGCACGGCACCGGAGACCTGTACCTCTATTCCTTCTCGGCCGGTTCAGCCTCCAGGATAGTGTCCGGAGGGGTGAACACCGCACCCGCCTGGGCTCCAGGTTCCCGGTATCTAGCGTTCACCAGGAGCGTTGACGGCAATTCGGACATCTACAGGTACGACAAGGCCACCGAGGATCTTCAGAGGCTCACCGCAAGGGGTTCCATCGAGACTTCCGCATCGTTTTCCCCCACCGGTCAGCAGATGATCCTCACCAGCGACAGGGTTGGCTATCCGCAGCTCTACATAATGGACTCGGCCGGGGGCACCGCCGAGAGGGCTGGTTTCGCCCATGGCTACTGCGACAGCCCGTCATGGTCACCCACAGGCGACAGGATCGCCTATTGCGCAAGGTCCGGAGGCGATTTTCACATCTTCGTGATGAATGCCGACGGAACCGAGAGAAGGCAGGGTACCGCAGATGGAACACTTAACGAGGACCCTGTCTGGTCGCCCACGGGAAGGCACCTGGCCTTTTCCAGCGACAGTGAAGGAACGCGCTCAATCTATCTTCTGGAACTGAACAAACTCACACTTTACAGGCTTTCAGACGGCGCCGAGAGCTACTGTGCCACATGGTCGCCTGTCTCGAGCCAGGGAGGAACCCAATGAAAACCCTTGCACCGATCCTTTTGTGCTTTATGGCACTGCTGGCGGTAACCGGCTGCAGACCCGACGACACCAACGGAGGAGGCGGTGACCCGGATTCCCTCGCCTTCGTCCCCGACGACACCCTGGACACCGGAGTGTGGGCCGACGACACCGTGGAGACCTACGCCGAGGAACTCAACCGTCACCAGCTGGCCCTTGACGATGTTTTCTTCGAGTACAATTCCGAGGAACTCTCCTCCCAGATGCTTGAGGTCCTCATGGCCGACGCCGGCTACATGATGACCAACACCGGCTTCCGGGTGCTGCTGGAGGGTCACTGCGACGAGAGGGGCACCATCGACTACAACCTTGCCCTGGGCGAGCGCAGGGCCCAGTCGGTTTATGACTACCTTGTGAACTACGGCATTCCCGCCTCCAGGCTGGAAACCGTGAGCTACGGCAAGGAAAGGCCCTTCGTGACCGGAACCGACGAGTGGGCTTATTCCCAGAACAGGAGGGTCCACCTCCGCGTCCTTCCGGAGTGATCATGAAGGCCGGAAGGATACTGCTCGTCTCCGTCATGCTCTTCGCCGGCTGCTGGGGCGGCAAATGGATAGACTCCCCGGGAAGGGTGGAGAACATAGACATCCGCACCGGGGAAATGGCCAGCACCCTGGACTCGGTGAGGGCCGTTACCGCACAGAACGAAACCCTTCTCCGGGCAATCCAGGCACAGGCGGGAATGCGGGGGACCGGGGAGATGGACGACCTCAGGGAGATGATAGACCAGCTGGAGAGGATGCTGGCCGCCGGCGCCCAGTCAGTGGGCACATCCACCCCGGAATCGGTGCAGACCGCCTTCGAGGAGGCCTACCGGCAGTATCAGCAGGGCGGCTACTCGGTGGCCTCCCAGGGTTTCTTCGAGGTGGCCATGGGTAATCCTGATTCACAGGTTGCCCCGGACGCTCTCTACTACCTTGCCCTCTGCCACCAGAACCTGGGGGAGACCCACAGGGCCATAGAGGAGTTCGTTGCTGTGTACTTCCGGTACCCCGCCTCCGACAAGGCCCCAACCGCCCTGGCCAGGGCGGCTGCCATCTACGGGGCCCATTCTGCGGAGGCCGACATGAACAGGCTCGAGTCGCTGATCCTGGAGATATACCCCGCCAGCGAGGAGGCCAGGCTCATTTCCGGCAGAAGAAGGGGCGAGGGGGGTCGTTAGCGGCGTTTGGCGAAAGCCGGAGGTTTTCACCATATTCCCCGGCTGAGGAGTTAATGACTGTTTCCCCCTGGAAGCACGCAAAATAAAGGGCTGCAGCCGCATGGCGCCTCCGCATGCGGCACCGGCCCCTTTGCGCTTTCATGCAATCAGAAAACGAGGACACAATGGGCTACGAACTGATAAAGGAAGACGGCGCTAAGAAGGTGGTTCGGTTCACCATGCCGGCGTCGGACCTGAAGAGGCTTTTCAGGAAGGTCAAGAGGGACATCTCGAAGGAGATCAGCATTCCGGGCTTCCGCCCCGGCCACGTTCCCGACGCCATTCTGGAGAAGAGGTACGGCAACCTGATAATCGCCGAAGTGGCCGAGATGGCTCACAAGGAACTATCCGAGGGACTGTTCGACCAGTACGACTGGGTGCTCTCCGACGAGGACCCCGCCTTCGAGAACCTCCTTCCGGTGGAGGGCGAGGACTACGAGTACACCGTTACCTACACCACCTTCCAGACCCCGGAGCCCGTTGACTACAGGGAGATAAAACTGACGCTTCCCATGGTTGACCTGGAGAAGATGACGGAAGACACCATGGAAAGTCTCCGGAAGCAGTTCGTGGACTTCACCGAAACCGACAGTCCCGCAGGGGAGAACGACCTTGTGGTGCTGACATATCCCTCACCTGACAAGGGCGACGACAAGCCCAGGGAGCTCACCGCGGTCATAGGGCAGAACGACATGGGCCCGGGATTCGACGAGCTGGTGACCGGAGTGAAACCCGGAGACACCTTCACCATGCAGATGAAGATCACCAAGGACGGCGCCGAGGAGATGGCGGGGCCAGCCCACACCTTCACGGTGAAGGAGGTAAAGGCCCATTCTTTCCCGGACCTTGACGACGAGTTCGCATCAAAGGCCGGGGGATTCGAGACGCTGGACGAGTTCAGGACAAAGGTAAGGGAAGACCTTCAGGCCCGTCACGACTCCGAGATGAAGAGCTACAAGGAGAGGCTTGCAATAGACAGCCTCCTTGACAGCAACGAGTTCGAGGTGCCCGGCTTCATGGTGGACAACCTGAAGAGGGACTTCCTGGAAAGACTGGACGACGAGGAGCGCGACGAGGCCACCGTCAAGGCGGCGGAGGAAATGGCCGCCAGGAAGGTCAGGGAGTTCCTGCTCCTCCGTGAGATAGCCATCAGGGAGAGCCTGGAGATCCCTGAAGAGGAGATAGCCGATGCCGTTGAGCAGGGCGACTCCGCCTCGGCTTACCTCGACAGGAGCCGAAACGAGAAGGCATTGGAGTTAGTGCTCGACAGTGCGATAATAGAAGAGAAGGAGCCCGAGGAACCCCAGGAGGAGTCCGGAGATATGGATACAGTGCCCTGGCGGTGGGTCTCCGTTGAGCCCGCCTGTGAACAGACCGAAACCGAAGGAGAGGAATAATGTCCGTTATCCCCTTCGTTGTGGAGAGAGACGGCAATTCTGAGCGATCCTATGACATCTACTCAAGGCTTCTCAAGGACCGCATCATTTTCATCGGCGACGCGATAACCTCCCAGACCGCAAGCCTGGTGGTGGCCCAGCTTCTCTTCCTGGAGGGGCAGGATCCAAAGAGGGACATCAATATGTACATCCACAGCCCCGGCGGTTCCGTTTCCGCCGGCCTGGCGATATATGACACCATGCAGTTCATCAAGCCGGACATATCGACCTTCTGCATGGGCAGCGCCGCCTCGATGGCTTCGGTGCTCCTCGCGGCGGGAACCAGGGGCAAGCGGAGCATCCTCCCCCACGCCAGGGTGATGATACACCAGCCCATGGGCGGGGTGCGGGGCCAATCATCGGACATCCAGATCGAGGCCAGGGAGATCCTGAAGATCAGGGAACAGATGGACATCATACTGGCCAGGCACACCGGCCAGCCCGTGGAGAAGATAAACTCCGACAGCGACAGGAACTTCTGGATGAACGCCGATGAGGCACTTGAGTACGGAATAGTCGACAGCGTTCTCGTGAATAGAGGGTAGCATGCCAAAGGAAAACAGGTGTTCTTTCTGCAACAGACCGACCAACGAGGTAAGGCATCTCATACAGGGCCCCGGAGTATTCATCTGCGACGACTGCGTACGGTACTGCCATGAGATCGTATCCGAAACCGGATCCTCGAAGAAGGACTCCACCCCGGCCTTCCTGAGGAAGAAGCTTCCAACTCCCAGGGAGATAAAGGAGCAGCTCGACCTTTACGTGGTGGGTCAGGAGGAAGCCAAGAGGGTTCTCTCAGTTGCGGTCTACAACCACTACAGAAGGCTCCTGAGCCACAGGGACACCAAGGCATCGGTGGAACTGGAGAAGAGCAACATCATGCTCCTGGGCCCCACCGGAGTGGGCAAGACCCTCCTTGCAAGGACCCTGGCCAGGATACTGGACGTACCCTTCGCCATTGCCGACGCCACAACCCTGACCGAAGCCGGATACGTGGGTGAGGATGTGGAGAACATCCTGCTCCGCCTCCTCCAGGTGACCGACATGGACGTGGAAACCGCCCAGCAGGGGATCATCTACATAGACGAGATCGACAAGATAGCCCGCAAGTCCGAGAACTCCTCCATAACCAGGGACGTTTCAGGCGAGGGAGTGCAGCAGGCCCTGCTGAAGATAGTCGAGGGCACCGTGGCCGGCGTTCCCCCCGGAGGGGGGCGCAAACACCCCTATCAGGACCATATCCAGGTGGACACCACCAACATCCTCTTCATATGCGGGGGAGCTTTCCACGGTATCGAGAAGATCATTTCCAGGAGGGTGCGGAGTTCCTCACTGGGCTTCAACGCCCCCATCGCCGAGGAAGACCAGTTCCAGGGGATGAAGATACTGAAGAAGGCCGAGGTTTACGATCTTGTCCACTACGGCATAATCCCCGAGCTGGCAGGGCGTCTGCCCATAATGGTAACCCTCGACGACCTTTCCGAGGAAGACCTGGTCCATGTGCTCACCGAGCCGAAGAATGCCCTGGTGAAGCAGTACATGTACATGTTCTCCCTGGAGGACATCAAGCTGGAGTTCACCAGGAAGGCCCTTCTTGCCATAGCCAAGGAGGCCAGGAAGAGCGAAAGCGGCGCCAGGGGGCTTCGCTCCATTGTGGAGAAGGTGCTCCTGGACACCATGTACGACCTTCCCTCCAGGAAGGAATCCGTGGAGAGAATAGTGGTGGACGAGGACTGCATCACCGAAGGCGCGAAGCCCAGGGAGATACCCAGGACCAGGAGCAGGGAAGCCGTCTGACTTGGCCAAGCTTACCATTGAATTCCTGAAAAGCTGCCCCGGAAGGGAGGGTCTGCCCACCGACGGCCTCCCCGAGGTGGCGTTCATCGGAAGGTCCAATGTCGGGAAGTCTTCCCTGATCAACAGGCTTGCCGGCGGCAGGAAGGTGGCCAGGACATCCTCCAGGCCGGGCTGCACCCAGTTCATAAACATCTTCACCACCAACAGGGATTTCTATATTGCAGACCTTCCGGGCTACGGATTCGCCAAGGCCCCGGAGAGGCTTCGGAGCCAGTGGATCGACTGGATAGGGTGGTATCTCAGGGAGCGGAAGCCCCTCCGGGGGACCGTTCTGCTGGTGGATGCCAGACATCCCGACCTGGAGAACGACAGATCCATGGCGGAGTACCTCATGGAGGGCGGAAAGCCCTACATAGTCGCCCTTACCAAGAGCGACAAGCTGAAGCGGGGAAAACTCGCCGCTTCGGTGAGGCAGGCGGGGGAGATGGGGCCGGTCATTCCCGTTTCCTCCATGGACGGCAGCGGAATGAACGAACTATGCAGATGGCTGGCCGACGCTACGGCTGCCGGGATGCCAGTGGGGAGCTAGAATGCCAGTAAGCATCGTAGTCGGACTCCAGTGGGGGGACGAGGGCAAGGGCAAAATGGTGGACCACCTCGCCGAGACCGCTTCGGCGGTGGCAAGGTTCAGCGGAGGGTCCAACGCAGGCCACACCGTTGAGGCCGGAGGCGGGAAGTTCGCCCTCCACCTTCTTCCCTCGGGGCTGGTGAGACCGGACATGAGGGCAATGATCGGCGCAGCGTGTGTGATGGACCCGGTGACACTGCTCCAGGAGATACACACCCTGGAGGAAGCCGGAATCCCCGTGGGCAGCCGCCTGACCATATCAGGGAAGACACACCTCACCCACCCCGCCTACAGGCTGCTGGAGCACAGCCGGGAAGAGGCCATGGGACAGGGGCGCATAGGCACCACCGGCAGGGGGATAGGGCCCACCTACGAGATGAAGTTCCGCCGGTGCGGCCTTCGGCTGGAGGACGCTCTGAACAGGGAGGGCTTCAAGGCGATGTCGGAATCGGTGACCGGCGACTTCGCGGTTTCGCTGAAGCTGTCGGAGGAGGAGACGCAAACCCTGAGGGAAGAGGCGGAGATATTCACCGAGGCTACCTTCAAGGTTGTCGCCTGGTGCGGGGACGTCTCCCGGGACATCGGAGAACTCCTCAAGCGGGGGGAAAGGGTCATCGCCGAAGGTGCCCAGGGCTCCCTCCTGGATCCGGATCACGGCTCCTATCCCTTCGTGACATGCGGACAGTGCGTAGCCGGGGGAGCCTGCTCCGGCCTGGGATTCGGTCCCACGCAGGTGGACCGCGTCCACGGTGTCCTGAAGGCTTACACCACCAGGGTCGGCGCCGGGCCGTTCCCCACCGAGCAGGACAACGAAACCGGCCAGGGGATACGCCGGGCCGGGAACGAGTACGGAACCACCACGGGAAGGCCAAGACGCTGCGGCTGGCTCGACGGCGTGCTGGGCAGATACACCGCGGAGCTCAATGGATGCACATCGGTTACCGTTACCCTGCTTGATGTGCTTTCCGGCCTGGGCGACCTGAAGATCTGCACGGGATATCGTGGCGGAGAACTGCGGACCGGCAGGGGAATGGAGAACATGGTCCCCGAGTACGCCACCCTTCCCGGGTGGACGGAGGACATAAAGGGCGAAACAAGGTGGAACTCCCTCCCGGCCGCCGCCAGGAACTATGTGGAAACCATTGAGAAGGTCATCGGGGTAACCGTGGATTCCGTTTCCACAGGACCCCGCCGTGAAGATGTCATCTGGCGCTAGCCCCGGTTTCGACAGCCACGCCCACCTTCATTTCAGCCATTTCGACAACGACCTCCAGGGGGTTCTCCAGAGGGCGGAACGGGCAGGCATCACCAATGTGATGATCCCCTCCGTGGACCTGGCCTCGGCGAGGAAGGCTTCTTCCCTCGCCATGTCCTCCGGGCGCCGCTGTTTCGCCGCAGGGGCTTTTCATCCTGAACATCTTCCCGCTGATGACCCCGAGGCAGCCTGGAGGGGGATCCGCAGGGTCCTGATGGACCCCAGGACGGTGGCCGTGGGGGAAACGGGCCTTGACAGCCACCACGGGACATTCCCGGGGGATGTTCAGCTGCAGTGGTTCCAAAGGCATATAGAGCTTGCCTCAGCCCTTGGCTATCCCATCATCATTCACTCCCGAAAGGCCGAGGAAGAGGTGCTGGACGCCCTGCCCCGGTCAATGTGCATCCCTGTGATACTCCACTGCTGGGGAGGAGACTCCGCCGCCACGAAGAGAGCGGTTGACAGGGGTTTCTACATAGGCGCAGGCGGTCCTCTTACATATCCGAAGAACGGAAGTTATCGCAGCGTTGTCCGGGGAGTTCCCGGGGAACTGCTTCTCTGCGAAACGGATTCCCCCTTCCTCCCCCCGGAGCCCTTCAGGGGCAGAAGGAACGAACCGGCCCATGCTATCCGCGTGGTTCAGACCATCCGGGAACTCAGGGGAGGGACCGAATCTATAGAGGGGGTCTCGTACATGCTCTGGGAGAACGCCATGAGGGCGTTCCTGCTCCACCCTGAAGACAGAAGGGCAGAGATAGTTTATACCTACGGGGATTCGGCCTACCTGAACCTTACCTCCCGATGCGGCAACGACTGCCGTTTCTGCATCAGGCGCTTCTCCGACGGGGTGGGGGGCAGCTTCCTCCGCCACAGGGAAGACCCTCCGGCGGAGAGGGTCCTCTCCACCATCGACGCCCTGCCCCTGGAGGATTTCCCCGAGGTGGTGTTCTGCGGCTTCGGTGAACCCACCCTCCGGAGCGACCTTCTTGTGGAATGCGCCGGAAGGCTCTCCCGAAGGGGAGTGAGCACAAGGCTGAACACCAACGGCCTGTGCACCTCCTTCCTCTCCAGGGAGAGAACGGCGGAACTGGTAAGGAGCGTCGATTCCATTAATATCAGCCTTAACGCCTCCGGAGCTTCCGAGTACAACAGGATCTGCCGGCCATCCTCCGATGACGCCTGGGACCACCTGATGAAGTTCATCTCCCTGGTGAAGGACTCTGGAGTGAAGGCCACCGTATCCGCCGTGGAGGGTTCAGGAGCGGATCCGGGCAAGGTGGAGGCCCTTGCCGGAAGGCTGGGCATTCCCCTGCGGATGAGGGGTACCTCGTGAACAGCCGGGAGACCAGTGCCGCCCTGGAAGAGCTGGGGATCAGGGCGGAGAAGGGAATGGGGCAGAACTTCCTGGTGAACCCCCTTGCCGCGGGCAAGATCGCCGCCGCCCTGGGCAGCGAGCCAGTTAGCGTGCTGGAGATCGGACCCGGTCTGGGGGCGCTGACGGGAAAGCTGCTGAGCGCCGGGCACAGGGTGTCCGCCGTGGAGCTTTCCGGAGAACTGGCCGGGTGGATAAGGGGCCGTTTCCCCGGAGTCGAGGTGGTCCAGGGGGACTTCCTTCAGGTGGAGCCTGATTCCGTGCCGGGATACCCTTTCCGGGCAGTGGCCTCAAACCTTCCCTACAACATATCCTCCCAGGCGGTCCTGAAGCTCTGCGAGCCAGGCTACTCACATGTGGACACCGCTGTTCTCATGCTCCAGAAGGAGATGGCGGAGAGGCTGGGGTGCATCCAGGGGGGAAGGGATTACGGCCGGCTCTCCCTGATGGTATGGCCGTGGTTCTCGGTGGGGAAGCTCTTCGACCTGAGCCCCGGGGAGTTCATGCCAAGGCCGAAGGTGGATTCCAGGGTGGTCATGCTGCGCAGGAGGAGCGACCCGCCGCTCTCCAGGAGCGAATATGAGATCTATGCGGGCATAGTGAAGGCCGCCTTCTCCTCACGGAGGAAAAAGATTATAAACTGTCTTGCTCCGGCGCTGGGGAGGAACGCCGCCCTGGCCCTCCTGGAATCGGCATCGGTGGACCCTGGTCTTCGTGCCGAGAGGATACCCCCGGAGAAATTCGCAGAACTCGCTGGAAAGGTTGAGATTTGAAGCACCTGATCCTTCTCGCCATGCCCCTGGCCGTGTGTCTGGGATTCGATTTCAGCTATTCATTGAACATGGATCAGATCAAGGAAACCAGCAAACTGACCAACTCCTTCACCGCAACCGAATCGATTTCCTCCGAGGTGAGCCTTTCCGGCGGCGGCACCTTCTCCGCCGAAAGGACCGAAGGGCTGGACAGGTTCACCGACTACCGAACGGGCAACGGGATGATGAGCTGGAGACCCATAAGCGGCGTGGAGATGTCCACATCGTTCCTCAGGAGCGTTTCCCTGGAGGACAGGTACGGCGACAGGGTAAGGGACGACAGGACCTCATCTGCAACAGGTTCCATACGGTACGCCGGTTTAGACTGGCTGAACACCACCATATCCGTGGGCCTTCAGAACATCGACTACATAAGGACTTCCGGGGATACCGTCACCACCGGCAACAACGATGGAGACTTCTACAGGGTTGGAGCGACCGTTACTAAAACCGTTTTCGGCGGCATCAACACCTCGATGGGCTTCACCGAGAACCGGTCATACGGGAACGAGACCGAGAACTTCAGCGACGGCTTAAACGCAAGGCTGAGCTACTATTTCCCCGAGGACTACCGCGGTGGAAGCCTGAACGCCCAGATCACCGGTGAGAGGAACACCATCAACTACCTGGATTCCCTTCAGACCAGGGTGGGGGAGTCATGGGGGCATGCGGAGTCGGTGGAGCTGCCCGAGCTGATACCCGGCGTTTTCATCAGCTTCAGCACCGGCTGGAACGACTCCAACGACCGATACGAGAGTTCCCACCCCGATTCCACCATCGACGATCCCAGGAACAACGACAGGTATGACAGATACCTGGGGTCGAGCCTTATCTATGAGGCCACCGACGACATAGAGCTGAGCTTCTCATTCGACAGGTCCTCAGAGGACCAGGAGAACACCTCCATCATCTACGGAACATCAGAATACTATCAGCTGAACGAGTTCACCGATGACAAGCTTCTCAACATTACCCTCTCATACACTCCAGGCGGGTCGAGGATAACCTTCCAGCGCCTGGTGGAGCTTTATTCCTACGATACCGAGATAGAGAACGCAGACACGCTGATGTACGTTAACGACTACGACCGCGACGAATACAGGGAACTCCTCGCCATAAGCTCAACGGTACCCATTACCGACAGGCTCACACTTCTCTGCTCCATGAACGGCCAGGAGAGGAGCCTCTACTACCTGATGGCCTCCCAGAGCGCAAACTCCAAGCGGACATCCACATATGCCTTCAACCCCGGTTACAGGTACGACCTGGGCCGGAACTGGAAGCTGAGCCAGTCGATGAAGATCACCGCCACCTACACGAACTACCTCTTCCCGGAGGAGTCCGGGCAGAGCGACAGGCTTTTCAGGAGGCTCGACGAGTCCTTCTCCCTCTCCAGGACATCCACCGACAGCACCACCCTGGGGATCTCCCACCGGTTCACCTTCAACGACCAGGGGACACTGGAGGACGGTCTCTACCTGAGGACCGAGGAGACCCTTAACAACACCATCACCCTGGACGCCGGCTTCCATGTTTCCGGTTCAGTGGGACTGACCCCCACCTACTCATACCAGTACTACGCCAGGAACAGAATGGCATACGGTGTGAAAACGGTGGATCACATCCACCATGTGGGCATACGCTCCGCCATCGACACAATGGGGGGGACCCTTAACGCCAACATCACACGGTCGTTCTACAGCGACTCCGACAGGGAGAGCTACTGGAAGGCCAATGTGGGATTTGACCTGAGGATGTGATTTGAGGTGACCATGAAAACACGCGAACTGATCCCGGTACTTTTCTGCCTGTTCCTCTCATGCAGCCTGTTCGACCCCAGAACTCCCGAGGACCCCAGCCAGGGCGGCGTGGTCTGGCAGACACCCACCAGCCCGGACATAGTCGTGGAGAACATGTTATCGGCGCTGAACGGCGAGTCGGTCCTCTATCTTGACTGCCTTGATGATTCCTTCATTTTCTACGCGGACACCAGCGACATCGACGACTACCCCACCCTTAACTTCGCCGACTGGACCAAGAGCGTGGAGAACCTCACCGTGGGGCAGATCTACTCATCGGTCCCCGCCGACACCACCATCTCAGCGGAGTTCCTTCTGGTGGCAGGGAACCCGGATCCCCCGGCACCGGAGGACAGCGTAACCATCTACAGACAGTACACCCTCATACTCCCCGGGGCACAGCACAGCCCTGCATTCGGGATAGCGGAGCTTCACATGGTGGAGGACGATGACGGCCTCTGGACAGTGGGGGAATGGCACGACAACAGGTTCGACCAGTCCACCCCCTACAAGACCTGGGCGGTGGCCAAGGCGGTGTACCGCTGACCTGCCTTCCCGGAGGGAAGATCACCTCTGATACGCTGCTCCTTGCCCGGGCGGCTTCCAGGATCCCGTTCCTAGTCTGCATCGACCTGGGGACAGGCACCGGCGGGGTCCTTAGATGCATGGAGTCCAGGGAAGGCTTCAGGGCAGGGGTGGACATTTCCCGGGAAGCCCTGGCCGAGTTCCCGCCTGATGCGGGTTCCCCAGTCCTCTGCCCGGTTGAAAGGATATCACTTGCCTTCAGAGAAGGATGCGCCGATCTGGTCACCGCCAATCCCCCCTACTTTCACCGGGGTTCGGGAAGGACTCCCCCGGATGAGTACAGAAGGCTCTCCAGGATGGGCGATCCCCTTCTCCAGGCCAGGTTCGTTTTCGCCGGGGCTTACCTTCTCAGGGCCGGCGGCACCATGCTGCTCTCCTGCCGTGAAGAGCAGATACGGGAATCGGAGACCTGTCTGAGGGCGGCGGGTTTCAGCCGGATGAAGAGACTGTCCGAAGCAGGGGCCTTTGCGCTGGAGGCCCTACTGGGAGATACGGGGATTCCTGAAGATGGCAGCGGCGTACCAGGCGGTGTCTGAGTAGGCCCCTTCCAGGAGTTCCAGGCCCAGCTCCCACCTTCCGTTCTCAGTGGAGTCGGGGATAATGGCAAGGGTGGTATGGTCGCTCACGTCGCCCCGGGGTGTTGCCCCGAGGGGTGAGGTGAGCCAGAAATCCACGTAGTTGAAGGCCGAGTCGGTCCAGATGATGAAGGAATAGCCGTAGCTGGAGGAGAGGTTCACCGGTATCAGGAGAGAATCACCCGTCACGAGCATTCCGCTCACCGGTTCCCCAACCATTTCCTCGCCGATGGCAACGAGCCTGTCGGTGGTAAGGGCCAGCCGTGAAAGGGCCCTTTCCTCGCCAGTCTGACCGATGCATGGAATCGCCCACATGATCGTGAGCAGCACGAGAAGCGTCTTTGACACCAATCCCCCATCCCCAGATATTCCAGGGCAAATATATCCCCTGCCCGAAGGGAAGTACCAATTCTGCCTGTAATAGACCTTCACACCCATTTGGTTCCCGGCGTGGATGACGGCGCCGGTTCCCACGGGGAAGCCCTGAGGATACTGGAGCGCATGGGAAGCGAGTACCCCACAGGGTCCACTGTGGTCCTCACGCCGCATTTCACCGCCTACATGCCCGGAAGGGTCGCAGGGGGGAAGTCCGATTCGACGGTCAGATTCATCGAAGGCGCGGAGAAGCTCACACATCTGAGGCTCATGGCCGCCGGGGAGCTGATGATCAGCGGCTTCGCCCTGGAGAACCTGGAGAGGTGCAGATACCCCGGAACGGGCTATGTGCTAATAGAGTTCTTCCCCGGCATAACATGGATGGAGACACTTCTGCAGATAAGGAGGCTGCTGCGCAGGGGGTACAGGCCACTGCTGGCCCACCCTGAAAGGTACCACTGGTGCCGCAGGCGGAGCGACAGGCTGGTGAAGCTTTCCAGGATGGGCTGCGGAGCCCTTGTCAGCGCCAGGTCCTTCCAGAGCCGGAAGCACGCCCCGGAGGCCAGGAGGCTCCTGGAGGGGGGATTCGCCCACGGGCTGTGCAGCGACGCCCACGGCCACAGGGACACCATACTGGGAGAGGAGCTGCGAAAGAGGCTTGGCCCCGACCTTCATGTTCCGTGGGAGGTGTACACCGGGGAATTGCCCTCCATGGTCCTGGAAGACCTTTCCCTTCCGGAACTGCCCCTGAGGAAGGAAGACTGGTGAGGAAGAGGATACTCATAACAGGTTCCAGGGGGACCCTGGGCACAATGCTCATGGGAGCCCTTCCCGGTCAGTGCTGCGGCGTGGACCTTCCGGAAACCGACATCACACGGAGGGATTCCGTAGAGAGGGCGGTGGAGGGGTTCAGACCCGATGTGATAGTGAACGCCGCGGCCATCACCAGCGTAGACAGGTGCCAGGAGCATCCGGAGGAGGCCATGAGGGTGCACCGCGACGCTGTGGAACACCTTGCCGGAACCGGTGTGAGGCTCATCACCATCTCCACTGACCAGGTATTCAGGAACGGATGCGGAATGCCGCTTCTGGAAGATGCCTCCCCTGACCCCGCCAACGCCTACGCCCGTTCGAAGCTGGAGGGTGAGTCCATAGTGCTGAACAGCGGCTGCGGCGCGGTGGTGAGGACCAGCTGGCTCATCGGGGAGAAGGGCATGATCCCGAGAATGGCCGGGGTCCTGGCAGAGGGAGGCACCGTAAGGGCGGTGGCTGACCAGACCTCCTGCATCACCCTTGCGGAACACCTCACCGCGGCGCTGGAGACACTGGTGTTTGATGAAAGCCGAACGGGATTGTATCATTGCGTGAACCAGGGTCCTGTGACACCGTACCATCTGGCCTGCAGACTTCAGGGAATCCTGGGCAGGGGTACCGTGCTGCCCGTGAGGTGGAAGGACCTGAACCTTCCAGCGCCACGGCCTGTATGGTCCGCCCTTGCCTCAACGAGGGACCTGCTGCTGCCGGCATATGAAGAGGCGTTTGAGACATGTGTGAAAAAAATCATATCGAAGACTACATAAGGTCCGCGGCGGAGGGTGTCTCCCGGCTGGACCCCGGGGAGGCGGCCCCTGTGCTGGACACCCTTCTGGAAGTGCTCCGCCGGGGAGGCAAAATACTTGTCTGCGGAAACGGGGGGCGCGCCGCAGACGGCTCCCATTTCGCCGGGGAACTGGTGGGAAGGTTCCGCCTGGAGCGCCGGGGCATTCCCGCGGTGTCCCTTTCCTCGGACACCGCCGTTCTGACAGCCCTGGGGAACGACTACGGCTTCGACAGGGTGTTCCAGAGGCAGGTGGAAGCCCTGGGTGCGCCCGGCGACGCGCTGCTGGCCCTCACCACCAGCGGGGCGAGCCCCAACATCGTGAAGGCGGCGGAAAAAGCGTGCGAAATGGGAATGAGGGTGATAGCCCTTACCTCTGCCTCATGCATGACCGCCCCCTGGGCACACATTCACT
>CAYLXG010000023.1:3613-20661 GCA_964387445.1 uncultured bacterium | reverse complement strand
TGGGCTGCTCCGGGGCCGATTCTTCAAGACCGGTCACGGTGACCAGGGGGGACGACGGAGCCTGGCGTCCCCGGGAGTGGAGTTCCCTTATCGTGGGAATAAGGAAGCCCCTCTGACCCCCGGGACCAGATGGCCCGATGCCTTCCCGGTTCTGCAGGGGGAAAGGGTCATCCTCCGGCAGGTGAGGGGCACCGACGCCCCGGGGATATACCGCTGCTTCAGCGACCCTGATGCCATGAGATACATAGGCACCCCGCTGGACGATCCCGGGTGCATCCGGGGAATCGTGGAGGACTACGCCTCGGGACACGGGAACGGCACAGATCTGGTGTGGGCCATCGAGGAGAGGGCCACCGGGGAGTTCACGGGAACCGCCGGCTTCGAGTCGTTCAGCTTCCTTGACGGAAGCGCGGAAGCGGGATTCACCCTTCTGAAGGAATACAGGGGCAGGGGGTACATGACACAGGCCATGGAGGCCATCATCGCCTTCGCCTTCGGTGAACTCCGCCTGAACCGCATCGAGGTCAGGATACACCCGGAGAACGCCCCGGCCCTTCGCCTTGCTGAAAGGCTGGGCTTCACACTGGAGGGGACCCTGAGGCAGAGCGTGTCCTTCGCCGGGGAGTTCCACGACCAGATGGTTCTCTCCATCATCAGGGAGGACATGATCTGAGCACCGACTTCTACAGGGGCTTCGCCGCCCTCTACCACCGCCACCTGGAGGTAACCGGGCGGGAGGACATACTGTTCTACTCCCAGATGGCCAGGGCTGCTGGGGGAAGCGTTCTTGAACTGGGATGTGGAACCGGCAGGACATTGATCCCCTGCGCCAGGGCCGGCGCTACCATCACCGGCCTTGACCTGAGCCCGGAGATGCTGGAACACTGCGGAATGCTTCTGGAACGGGAACCTGAAGATGTCAGGAACAGGGTTTCCCTTGTACAGGGCGACATGGCGGACTTTCACCTGGGCCGGAAATTCCGTCTGATCACCACCCCATTCAGGCCCTTTCAGCACCTGACCACGGTTGAGGAGCAGCTTGGCGCGCTGGCCTGCGCCAGGGAGCACCTGGAGCCCGGCGGCAGGTTCGTTCTGGACATATTCGATCCCGACCTGGAGATACTCACCGACTACGCCAGGGCCGTGGAGTTCGGTGAAGAACCCCCGTTCCCCATGCCGAACGGCTCCATGGTCACGGTTACCTACAGGAATCCCTCGGTGGATACGGTGAACCAGGTGGTTCACTGCGAGATGATATTCACGGTGGAAACCCCTGGACACGCCCCTGAAAGGCATGTCCAGGAGTTCTTGATGCGCTACACCTTCCGGTGGGAGGCGGAACACCTGCTCCACCGGGCCGGGTTCCAGGTGCTCTCGGTTCTGGGGGGGTACTCCGGCGAGCCGGCGGGCTCCGGGGAACTGGTGTTCATCTGCACACTCAGATAGGCAGGAACCAGGTCAGCTTGGTGTACAGGCCCCAGTCCGGATCCTGGAAACTGCCGGTTCCGTCCCCGGGGAAGACGGTCTCGCCCAGTGCGTAGAACATGCTTCCCGGCATATACTCCCAGGAGAAGAGCAGATTGGTGCGGATCTCCGAGCTCTCCGTTTCCCCGGTAAGGTCATACTCCATCTGGAAATCCGAGTACTGGGAGAAAAGCCTCAGGTTCGTGGTGGTATCGAACATGTATGCAACCCTGAGGGAGACCGATCTCCATTCAGTGGAGCGGATGTCGAACTGCTCCGCCTCCCAGTTGTATTTCTCGGTGTCCCATGTCCTGAACAGGTCACCCGCCACGATGAACTCCAGGGTGGGAACCGGCATGAGCCTCACGTTCCCGGTGAAGTTGCTGAAGGTGCCGCCGCTGGAGTAGTCGCCGCCGCCGGTGCCCAGCCAGAACTTGAAGGGCTTGTGGGGGTTGGATCCCCCCCCTATGAAGAAGTCGGTGCCGCCGTTGTAGAACCTGCCCTCCGGGCCCTCCCAGGGATCGAACCTGTCCTGATTGATGTTCGTGTTTGCTGTGAAATTCCAGCTGTTCTTGAAGGAGCCGTTGACCTCCAGATGGGTGCTGTTGGTGATCACCTCGCCGCCGAGTTCCCTGGCGTATTCCTGGCTTCCCCAGAAACCCAGAGAGCTGAACGCGTCCAGGGTCCTGAAGGTTTTCCTGAGGCCTCCGTGGAAGGTTTCATGATTAGTCCTTGTGGTATACCCGGTGGGGTTCACGTTGAAGTCCTCGTCCACCCTGCTGTAGCCCGCCCAGTAGCCGAAGGTGCTCCTTATCCTCTCCAGCTCCATCTCCCAGGCGGTTCCATCGTCCATCCCTGTGTTCCAGCTTCCGGCGAAGGCCCCGCTGAGCAGGTTGTTCCCTGGAAGCTCAACCGCGCCGTCAAAGGCGGCGGCGCCGCTGCTGCTCTCATCCAGGCCGTTCTGGGCCCATGACTCCTTCGATACAAGGGATATCCCTATGTTGCTGTAACCGCCAAGCTCCCGGATACCCCTGAAAATGCCGTAGTTCGACGCGGTCTCCACCAGGGTGGTGTCGTTCTCCCATACCCTTCCTGTGACAGCATCCAGGAAGCCGAACCTGTAGTCCCCTGCGCTGCCGGTTATCTTTGCGCCGCCCAGTATGGGCACCAGGTCACCGTTCCATGCGGCTGCACCTATCCTTCTGGAATAGAACAGGTTGAATGGCATCCGGAACAGTTCGCTCCTCTCCATGAAGAATGGTCTCTTCTCCTGGAGAAAAAGTTCGAAGTGGCCCAGGTTCATCTCCGCTTCGTCGGCCTCCACCTGGCCGAAATCCGGGTTCAGGGTGAAGTCGGCGGTGATCCCGCTGGTGAGTCCCATCTTCAGGTCGAGCCCGGCGTCGGCGGTGAGTTCGTCATCTGTATCGAAGGGAGGCTGGAAGGAGTAGTACCTCCCTGCGGCGTAGGGCCTCAGCTCCATCCCCAGGGAACCCTGCACCCCTGAAATGCCCCTTATCTCGGCGAAGTCCGAAAGGTCGGCCATCTGCTGGGACCGGGAAAGGGAATAGAATCCGTTCTCCGAGGTCCTGCTTAGTATCCTCTGGAAATTCACACCCCAGAGCTGTTCCTCCGTTCGGGGGAACCTGAGGCAGCTCAGGGGGATGGCGAACTCCGCCGACCATCCGTTCTCCAGGGTGGCCGTGCCGCTTTCCCATACCGCGTCCCAGCCGTAGTCCCAGTTCCCTTCGGGGCTTATCCTCGAATCCATCTGGGAGTTGGCCAGGCTCACCTCGAAGCTGAAGGCGCTCCTGCCGTCGTGCCAGGTGTCCAGGAGTACGGCGATCCACTCGCCGTTGATGTAGTTGTCCCTGGGGGTCAGGGCTTCGGTCATTTCCCGGGGCAGCGGGTCGGTGAGTATGAACCCGAAGTAGACGAAGTCATCGTCGTAGAGGATCTTCACCGTGGTGGGTTCCGTCATGGGTTCGCCGTAGCAGGGGCCGAACTGGAAGAGACGGCATGTTTCCCCGGGGGTTTCCTGCCATACCGCGTCGGTGAGGTAGCCGTCTATCTCCGGGGGGGTGTTGATCCTTGCCGCTTCCAGGGCTCCCGATGGTACCTGGGCGGCCAGGGCAAGAAGAGAGAACAACTGAAACATGTTGCCCCTTCCTTTTCATGGACCTGCCGGTCATAATAGGGTGTTGGTTGTTCTCGCAAACAACATTGCCAATATGCAAAACTGTTTTAGCAAAATGCAAATTTCAACTTAAATCGTTAGCCCATAGCGTTTTCTCAAAACCAGGCGGTGGTTCCATGCATACTCTCCTCATGCTTGCCCTTACGGCCATCAGCGGCGTCTGGAGCGCCTGGCAGTACAACACCGGGAACTGGGATCGCCTGGCGCCGCTGCTGGCTGAGAACGGCTTCGACACCGTTTTCTACTGCGCCGCCTACGGCCCTGAGACAGACATCGACGGCCTCAGGGAATGCGTGGAGGCCTGCCGGGATTACGGCATCGATGTGCATGCCTGGGTGGTGATGTGGAAGACCGCCCAGTCCCCGGACTCCCTCAGGGCAGCCCTTGGATCGGAGGGCCGCATGCAGGTGGCCATCGATGACGATCCCAGTGCGGAGACCTGGCTCTGTCCATCCCGCCGGGAGAACGTGGAGCTCATGGCCTCCACCTGCCTCAGGATAGCGGCTTCATGCCCTGTGGAGGGGATACACCTGGACTACATCCGCTACTCCAGCGACAGGGTCTGCTTCTGTTCATACTGCGACACCGCCTTCGGACGATGGCTCGGGACCGGACGGTACCGCTGGCCGGAGGACTGCTACAGGGGCGGAAGCCTCCATGGGGAGTACAACCGCTTCAGAAGCGAGACCATAACCGAGGCCGTGTACGCAATAAGGGACTCCCTGGGACGGCTGAACCGTGTCGTGGAGCTTTCCGCCGCCGTTCTACCCAGGGAAAGGGAAATGGACTACTACGGCCAGCACTGGGACAGGTGGCTGCAGGATGGGAAGATGGACTTCGTGGTGCCCATGAACTACACCGTGTCCGACTCGGAGCTTGTATTCTGGAGCGAAGCCCAGCTGGAGATGACCGGGGGAACCCCCATCCCATGCGGGCTGATACTGTCCGAGGGGGAGCGGCTCCTCGAAGCTGTTGAGATAGCGCACCAGGTGGAACTCGCCCTGGAAACGGGTTTCCAGGGATTCGTGCTGTTCCACCTGAGCCGGGGCTTCGTGGAAATGCTGGAGAACGGGGAGTTAAACCTGCTCCAGCACGGCACCGAGCCTTGCTCCAGACAGGACTGAACCCCACCTGGTGACCAGTTCGGGCTCCCTGCCCTCCCTGTACACCCTCTTCAGCTCACCCAGCAGAACGGAGAGCATCCGAAGCTTCGCCTGGGTCATACCGCCTTCGACCTTTTCATCCAGGAAGAAGAGGTCTCTTCCCCACCTCACGGTTCCGCCGTGGAGAAGGTTCATCGCCGCGGCCCTGCGTATCTGAAGCGCCGCCGACTCCAGCGATCCGTTGAGCCTGCTCAGCACGTACTCCTCGTCAACGACCTCTTCCCGGTCTGTTTCCGGCTTCTCCCGGGAATGGAGTTCCCTTCCCAGGATAAGGGCTCCTTTGCTGTGGACTTCTTTTTGCCATTCATCGAACACCCGGGCGAAAAGGTCCTCCGGGATCTCCGGGAACACTCCTTTTCCGGAGGAGAGAAGAGCGGAGAACCATTCCAGTGGTCCCGGTGACGTGAACGGGCCGAAGGACCCCGTTCCACGCTTCCTGCTCAGGGCGGTCATATCCCGGGAGAGGTACCACAGGTCATCATCCCGTATCTTTCCGGCCAGGTTGTACTCCGGGGAAAGCGAACTGATGAGGCTGCTCTCCAGCACAGCAGCGTGGAGGGCGCTGCGGGTCTCACGGCATTCAACCCTGGAGACCCTGCAGAGCATCTCCGCCTTCCTTCCGCCCCTCCGTCCAGTAAAGTGACCGTTCACCCTCCGCCTGAGGTTCTTCGCCTTTCCCACATAGAGAACGCCGCCGTCCCGGTCAAGGAACATGTAGACGCCCGGCACTTCCGGAATGGAGAGCCTCTCCTCCCTTGAGACGGGATCGCTCCGAAAACCGCAGGAGATTGCCTGGTATATCGCTTCGGTGGCCAGCACGTGTTCTCCGGCCCTTCGCATGGGTCCCATGGTGAAACCGGCAAGCCCCGCCACCGCCCTGAGGCTGCCTGATGGAAGGCTTGCGCTCTCTGATGCAAGCACCCTGGTGCAGATGAAGTCAAGTTCCATCCCGGTTATGCTTTCCAGCCAGCGTTTTTCGTAGGAGGCGTGGTGGGCCACCGGGGTCCTTCCCCATATGGCGGCGGTGAAGAGCTTCACTATCTCATCCGCTGGAAGGGAGCGGTGCCCTGCGAGATCACAGGGGGCGATGCCGGTGATCTCCGCCACCCTGGGAGGGATCACGGCGCCGGGGGTCCTGAAGAAGAAGCTGTGAACGCACCCTCCCGGGGCCTTCCAGGCTATCTCCAGCGGAAATCCCCCCGCCGGGGAACCCACTGCCTGAACATCCACGAATACAGGCTTCACGGGGTCAGGAACCCGGCGAACCCGCTGAAGTCCATGTCAAGGAACGGTTTCCCGGCCTCCAGCCTTTCCCTTCGGCCCTCCATGAAGGCCGCGCACCACGGATCAAGGTCATTCAGGTCCATGCTTCTGTGTATAACCGCGTAGAGGTCCATCTCCCGGATGGAGAGGAACAGGGGAATGGTGCCGAGCCACCACGCAGGGAGAGAGTTCTCCCTGGAGTAGCCGGAAAGGAACGGTTCCAGGAACCCGGTGGCCGCGGAGCATGGATCCGGGCGGTTCACCACGGCGTAAAAAAGCACTATTGCAATGTCCGCGGAGAACCAGCCGTGGCAGCAGTCGTCGAAGTCGAAGAGGGTGATGGCGCCGTTGTCGCCCACCAGCATGTTCCCGCCGTGGGCATCGTAATGAACCAGTCCGTAGCAGTCCTCCGAAACGGGAAGGGCCCGGGACAGTTCCATCAGCCCGTCGTACCTGGCGAGGACCCTCTCCTGGTCCGGGGGTATCATCCTTCTGATGTCCCCGCCCAGTGAAGGGCTGTTCCATGAGGGTCTCAGCCTTCTCGCCGGCCTGTAGCTTCCGGCAAGCCTGTGCATCCTGCCCACGAGTTCACCCCAGCCGGCGAAGAACTCACCGTTCCACCCGTACTGCCATGGGGTCTGTCCCTGGACGAACCTGAAGGCCGTGGCCAGGAATGAACCCCCGGCGCCATCGGGTATCTCCTCCACAAGTTCCCCGGAGGCTGATGGCACCGCATCAGCCACAGAAACGCCGTTCTTCGCCAGGTACCTTATCCAGAGGACTTCTCCGAGTATCATGTCCCGGGTTCGTCTGAGGGTATGGGACAGCCTCAGCACCAGATCCGTTCCATCCCTGGAGAACCTGAACATGAAACTCTCGAAACCGCCGATCTCATGGAGGCAGTCCCCATGGAAACGGTTGAGCGCTTCCCTGGCGATGCCTTCGCTGAACCTGTGCCTTATCTCCTTTTCCATGCTTCTCCCGAAGGGTGTTCCGGTGACCCTGCATTATAATAGCGGCTATGCTGAACACGATATTCCAATGGCTGGCGGCCATGGTGAGAAGAACCGCCAGGGTCTGCCTGGAACTGTTCAAGGTAATGGTTCCCGCCCTGATCGCGGTGAAGGCCCTGGAGGTCCTGGGCATCTTTCAGCCCATCGCCCGCTTCCTGGCCCCGGTGATGCGCCTGGCGGGTCTTCCCGGGGAAGCCGGTCTCGCCTGGGCTACTGGAATGCTCTCCAACATGTACGGCGGCCTTGCGGTCACTGCGGGCATGGTGAGCCCGCTGGGTCTCAGCACCGCCCAGGTCACCACACTGGGCTGCATGCTGCTCATATCCCATTCCCTGCCGGTGGAGATAACCGTCGCCGCAAGATCCGGGGTGAAGCCCTGGTTCCTCGTTCCCTTCAGATTCCTCACCGGTCTGGGGTTCGGGATGCTCCTGTCCAGGCTCTTCCAGGCAACGGGCATCCTCCAGGGGCGGCCTGTGGTGCTCTGGAGCGCCGCGGAACAGGGAGCCGGGCTTACGGAATGGATCTGGGGCACCCTAAGGAGCATGGGCACCATTTTCATTGTGATCCTTGCGGTACTTGCGATGATGGACATGCTGGAGCGAATCGGTTTCATGGCCCTTCTCAAAAGGGTCCTGAGGCCTGTTTTCTCACCAATGGGGATAGGCGACGAGGCCTCAACCATAACGGTGATAGGTCTTATACTGGGAATATCCTACGGCGGGGGCATGATCATAAGCGAGGCCAGGAAAGGCAGGATCCCGCCCAGGCAGATACTCGCGTCGGTGTCCTTCATGAGCATCTGCCACGCGGTCATCGAGGACACGATGCTGGTGGGCTCCCTGGGGGTATGGGCGGTGGCGGCTCTTCCGGGAAGGATCATCTATTCCTGGGCGGTGATGTTCCTGCTTCTCCTGGTGTCAAGACGGCTTCCGGACAGGATCATGGAAAGGGTATGCTCAAGGGTCGGTCAGTCCTGATCCGAAAGCGAGTCGTCCTCGGTGAGCTGATGGTCCCAGAGCGCTGAGAAGCACTGGTCCACCGAGGGATCCTCCGGAAGCATCCCGTCGGCGGCCATGTCCTCCAGCATGCCGAGGATCCTCCCGATAACAGGCCCTTCGAACCCCAGGGCGGAAAGCCGGTGGCCCATCTCCTCCGGTATGATCCGTCCCGTGTCCTGGGAAGACATCCTCTCCCGGAGCTCCGCCAGCCTGGCCATTCCCTCTTCAGCGTATTCCGGTGTGTGGGCCTTTATGTCGGCCTCACCCAGGAGCAGAAGGTTCTCCAGCTGATCCCCGGCGTCCCGCATCAGCCTCCTTACGGCACTGTTGCTCCACTTTGAGGAGTAAAGCACCGGCCTCATGTGATCCCTCACCAGAAGGGCAACCGCTCTTTTCTGAGCCCTTGAGAACCTGAGACGGCCGGCGACCGAATTGGCAAGGGCTTCACCCCTGATCTCATGGCCGTAGAAGTGGGGCTGGCCATCCGCATCGGTGGTCCTTACAAGACCCTTGCCGGCATCATGAAGCAGCGCGGCCCACCGCAAGTCCGCCACCGGGGGAACCTCGGAGACCACCTTCAGTGTGTGATGCCAGGCGTCCATGTGGTGATGCCTGCCCTGGCGAAGGCCGTCTATCACGAACAGGTTCTCCAGCTCGGGAACCACCTTCATGAGAACGCCGTCCTCCTTCATCATGTGAAGTGAAGCTGAGACCCCGGTGCCGTCGAATGCCGCCAGAAGACCGGTGAGTTCCTTGTACTGCCTTTCCGCTGAGACCGTGGTCAGTTCGCCTGAGAGGTCCCTTGCGGCCCTGCGGACCCTGTCGGATATCCTGAAGCCCAGCTTGGCCGCGAACCTGTAGGCCCTGAGTATTCTCAACGGGTCGTCGGAGAACGAGGAGAACGGATCCACCGGCGTATCGATGAGCCTTTCTTCAAGGGCTTTCCTGCCTCCGAAGGGGTCTATCAGCAAGCCTTCGGGATCCCTTGCCATGGCGTTAATGGTGAAATCCCGCCGGCTGAGGTCTTCCTCTATGGTGGTCCCGAACCTTACCATGGGGTTCCTGGAACCCCTCCTGTAAACCTCGGAGCACCGGAAGGTGGTGATCTCAGCCTTCTCGTGGGTAACCGGGTGAATGGCCGTAACCGTGCCGAAGGGTACGCCGGTGGGAATGACCTTCACGCCCTTTTCCGTGAGGAAGTCTATGATGTCGCCGGGCTCGCCGTCGGTTGCATAGTCGGTATCCCCGGGTTCCAGGCCCAGGAGGGAGTCCCGCACCGAACCGCCCACGAGATATATCTTGAATCTGGAGTTCTTGAATACGTCAAACATGGGGGCAATATACTTCCGGAGCCGCCCCGGGACTATTCCAGACTTAAAGGGTGAGATAACCCGTCAGCGGTGAAAGACCTTCCTGATGAACCGGCGGAACCTTCCCGGCCCCTTCTCCTGTTCACACTGGCTTTCCCCGGAGAGGGCGGAGATTATTCCGTCGGTGTCCACGTGGTCCTCTATGAGCTTCACTATGGTCCTTATCTTCTCCCCTTCGTGGGGCTCCACCTTGAATATCCTTCTGGAAAGCCTGTCTGAGGATGCTTCCAGACCGCTTTCCGTGGCGAAGAGGGGGATCCCCGTGGCCCGGAATGCCTCCCTGTGCCTGGGATCGGGCTCCCCGCCGCAGACTATCACCGCCCCGGGCCCCTTCGCCCCGGAGAGGGAGGCTGCCAGAAGGGCATCCAGCACTTCCGGCCTCGACAGGTCCACCAGAACGGACCTGCCCGGTTCACGGCCAACCTGCTTGAGCACTTCGTCGGAGGATCCGAAGGCGGTGGTGTAGCCGGAAACGCCTTCGATGGAACTGGAAAGATCCACCACGGGTTTAGCGCCCAGGGTCCTTCTGATGACGCCCAGGGAGGGCCTTGAGATGCTGTCTTCGTAGGGAATGTACCCGAACACCGGGATATTCCTCTCCTGGAACCACTTTCCCAGAAGCTTCCTTACCTGCTCCATCTTGCCGGGTATTATCCTGTTTATCACAACACCCAGGAGGGGCACTTCATAGTGGTGGAACATGGAGGCGCAGAGGTTGAACCTGTCCACAGTGGAACCCACTCCTCCGTCGAGGACCAGAAGGACCGGAGTTCCCAGAAGCTTGGCGACCCTGGCGTTGGACATATCAAAGACCGACCCCACCCCCGGGTGACCTGTGCCCTCCACCAGGACCATCCGGCCACGGCGCCCCAGGGCCTTGTATGCCCTTCGGACGCGACCGGCCAGGTCCGACGGCTCACCGGTCTCTATGTAACGGGCAGCGGCTCCGGAGGAAGCCGCGAAGGGGGCGGCCTTCTCCAGCGGCAGACCCATGTCCAGTGCCCTGTCCACGAACCAGGAGTCCTGACCAACCTGCTCGCCCTCCACCAGCGTGGTCTTCTGCCCCAGGGGCTTCGTGAATGCCACCCCTTCGGAGAGCCTGCCGCGGAAACTGTGAATGAGCCCCAGGCAGAGGGTGGTCTTCCCTGCGTCCTTCCCCGCCCCGGCTATGTAAAGACCCTTCGTCATGAAAACCTCCTTCCGGGAATATACCCATTCGGGATGCTGCGTTCTTAACATGGCAGCAGAAAAACGAACCGGCGCGACCCGTTGGTTGAGGCGCGCCGGCGAGGAGGGATGTATGCCCGGAATAACCGGGTGAAGCGCAGGTTCCTATGTTGCTGCCTTCACCTGTACTACCCGGTCACCGGGAAATGGTTCCCCGTAATGGGCGGAGCCGGCACACAGGGGGTGGACCGCATGCCGGCTCCAGGTCGCACAATCCGGAGGGATTTATGCTGACCGTCAGTTAAGGTCAACCGGGATCCCGGTGACCGTGAAGATCGTTCTCTCGCAGATATTAACCACCCTGTCGCCCACCCTCTCGAGGTTGTGGGCGATCCAGTCCAGCATCATGGTCTGCTCGAAGTTGCTGGGGTTCTGCATCACGAAGGTGATCAGCTCCCTGTGGATCTGATTGTAGAGCACATCCATCTTCAGATCCCTTGTGGGGATCTCCCTTGCCGCCTTCTCGTCGTCCTCGGTGAAGGCCCTGATGGCGTCGTAGAGCATCCTGCCGGCAATCTCTTCCATTCTGGGAATGTCGATGAGGGGCTTCACCAGTTTCTCGGTACCTATCTTCTCGCTTATCCTCGCGATGCCCTTGGCGTAGTCGCCGATGCGCTCTATCTCCGTTGAGATGGTCAGGATGGAGAAAAGAAGCCTCAGGTCGGTTGCAACAGGCTGCTGGGTGGCTATCACGTTAAGGCACTGCTCCTCTATCTCAAGGCACTTCAGGTTGACTATCTCGTCGGCCTCCACGATCATCCTGGCGCCCTTCATGTCCCTTTCCGCAAGGTACTTGATGGACAGATTCAGGTTCTTCCGGACGCTTTCGGTAACCTGGAAGAGCTTCTGCTTGAGTTCCTCAAGCTCCCTGTCGAAATTCTCTCTTGTCATCCCGTCCTCCCGATCAGCCGAATCGTCCGCTGATGTAATCCTCGGTTCTCTCGTCCGAGGGCGTGGTGAAAATCTGCCGGGTGGGGCCGAATTCGATCAGGTTGCCCGCCCTGTTCTCGTCGGTGAGCAGGAATGCCGTGTAGTCGCTTACCCTCGCGGCCTGCTGCATGTTGTGGGTAACTATGGCGATGGTGTAGTTCTTTTTCAACTCGTTCATCAGCTCTTCTATCTTCAGCGTTGCCACAGGGTCCAGTGCCGAGGCGGGTTCGTCCATGAGTATCACTTCGGGCTCAACCGCTATTGCCCTTGCTATGCAGAGCCTCTGCTGCTGCCCGCCTGAAATGGCCAGGCCCGACTTGTTCAGATCGTCCTTCACCTCATCCCAGAGAGCGGCGGCCTTCAGGCTCTTCTCCACTATCACCGCAAGGTCCGATCTGTTCCTGGTGCCGTGGAGCCTGGGGCCATAGGCCACATTGTCGAAAATGGACTTGGGGAAGGGGTTGGGCCTCTGGAAGACCATACCCACCTTCCTCCGAAGATCGACCACGTCCTCCTTCGAGATGTCGTTCCCGTCCAGGTAGACCTTCCCCTCGGTGGTAACCCCGGGGATAAGGTCGTTCATCCTGTTGAAGCTCCTCAGGAAGGTGCTCTTTCCGCAGCCGGAGGGTCCTATGAACGCGGTGATCCTGTTCACGGGAATGTCGATGCTTATGTCGTTGAGGGCTTTGAAATCACCGTAGAAGAGGCTGTATCCCTCGGCTTTCATCCTAATATCTTCAGTCATCACTTACCTCGTTTTCGATGATATGCGGCTGGTGATCAGGTTTATGGCAAGGTTCATCAGCACTATCAGAGCCACCAGCACGGCCGCGGTGGACATGGCCTTGTCGAAGGCCCTGGTCTCCATTGCCAGGTAGTAGACATGGAGCGCCATTGTCCTGCCGCCGGACATCAGGGAATGGGGAACCCTGTAGCTGCCGCCCAGGGTCACGAAGAATATCGCCGTCTCGCTCACGATCCTTCCGGCGCTGAGAAGTATGCCTGTGGAGATCCCCGGAAGGGCTGAGGGAAGTATGACCTTCCTGATGGTCTCCCACTTGGTGGCGCCCAGGGCCAGGGAGCCCTCCCTGAAGCTGTCCGGAACCGATTTCAGCGCTTCCTCCGTAGTCCTTATGACCACGGGAATAATAAGGCAGGCACCCGCCAGCGAGGCGGACATTATGGAAAAACCCATGTTCAGCGCCGAGACGAACAGAGCGTATCCGAAGAGACCGAAAATGATCGAGGGAACGCCGGCCAGGGTCTCCACCCCGAACCGGGCGATCTTCACTAGCCGTCTTACAATAGGGCTCTCAGCCTTCTCCGAGTATTCCGTAAGATAAATGGCGGCGCCTGCACCCAGGGGAGTGGCGATCAGAAGGGTGACCACCACCATGTAAAAGGTGGTCACGACCGTGGAATAGATACCGCCGTCCCCGGAGAGCCCTCCCCTGGGAGAGGTGGTGAAGAACTCAATGTTAAGCTGGGGGATCCCCTGAACCATTATGTAACCAACAACGAAGAGCATTATCATCACAGCAATAGCGCCTGTGAGCCAGAAAAGGGTGAAGGCGCCTCCCTGGGATATCTTTCTCGTAAGCCTTGTGGTGAGCATCAGTTCTTCCCTCCCCTGCTGATGGAAGACTTGAGAAGGAACCTGGCGGAGGAGTTGACCAGCATGATCAGCACGAAGAGGACCACGCCGGTTGCGAAGAGAGCGCTCTCGTGAACCCCGGTGGCGTAGGATATCTCCACTGCGATGTTCCCGGTGAGCGTCCTTGCCCTGCTCAGGAAGATGCTCAGCGGGTTGCCTGTGCTTGCGGAGGGTATCACCACCGAGTTGCCTATGACCATTATCATGGCTATGGTCTCCCCCAGGGCCCTTCCAAGGCCCAGGACCACCGCGCTTATTATTCCCGGTCTCGCCGAGGGTACTATTACCCGTGCGATGGTCTCCCACTTCGTGGCGCCAAGAGCAAGACTGCCCTCCCTGTAGCCCCTGGGAACGCTCCTTATTGCGAACTCGGAGACATTGGCTATGGTTGGCAGCACCATTACCGCAAGGACGATGGAGGCTGAGAGAAGACCGAATCCCACATTACCGGGGGCCGGTATGGTCCTCACGAGGGGAACCAGCACCACCATTCCGAACAGGCCGTAGACCACCGATGGAATTCCAGCAAGGAGTTCCACCGATGGTCTGACTATTCCCGATATCCACCTGGGGGCTATCTCGGAGAGGAACACCGCTGTGCCCAGGGCCAGAGGGACCCCGATGGCCACGGCGCCCAGGGTGACCAGGCCGCTTCCTGCGATCATCGCCAGGATGCCGTACTGGTCATTCCCGGGTCTCCAGACCTTGCCCAGAAGCATATCCTTGAAACCGATCTCCCGGAAGGCCGGCATCGCCTCCTTCAGAGTGAAGACAAAGATGAGAAGTACGATCAGCACCGAAGCCAGGGCGGAAACAAGCAGAACCGTCTTCATTGTGTTTTCGATTCCCGTCCTGGCTGCGTAATGCCGGCTTCCGGAAGTCATATCTTTTCCCCCGCCCCTAGTTCACCGGAAGGTAGCCCTCGGAGGCCACCAGTTCCTGTGCTTCGTCGCCGAGGATGTATTCCAGCCATCCGGCGATGCTGCCGGTGGGAGCGCCCTGGGTGACCATGTTGAGAGGTCTGACCACAGGGTAGGAACCATTGGCGGCATTCTCCGGGGTGGGAGCCGCGCCGTTGACCCTTATGGGGCTCGTGGAGTCGTCCAGGTAGCCGAAGGAGAGGAAGGCGATGCTTCCCGGAGTGGTGGCCACGGTGGTGCGCACGGCGCCGTTTGACGGCTGAAGAATGGCATCGAGACCAATGAGTTCGTCACCCATCACCATTTCCTCGAAGGCCGCCCTTGTGCCTGAGCCCTCTTCACGGGCCACGACGGTTATCATACCATCGGATCCGCCGACCTGGCTCCAGTTGGTGATGTTGCCGGCGAATATGTCCCTGACCTCGTCCATGGTAAGCTCATCTACCCCGGAGCCGGGGCATGTGACGATGGCTATGCCGTCCCTGGCGATAACATGTACCACCATTTCGGGATTCTCCTCGATCTCGGAGGCCTTTATCTCCCTGGAAGCCATACCTATGTGGGCAGTGCCGTTGGAGATGGACTTTACGCCCACGCTGCTTCCTCCGCCCTGAACCACTATCTGCACGTCGCCGTGGGTGGCTTCGTACCTTTCGGCCAGAAGCTCAGCCAGAGGCTGCACCGTGGTCGAACCGCTTACGATGATCTCTTCCGCTGCGGCGCTGGAAGCGCCTATGGTCAGAAGGAGCGCCGCTGCCATGGAAACGAATCTCATTTTGCTCGCCTTTCGTTTCGTGCCGCTAGTTGATGGGCAGGTAGCCCTCGGCGACCACTATGGCCTGACCGTCGGCTCCCTTGATGAAATCGAGCCACTGGGCCACGGCGCCTTCGGGGTCGCCGTAGGTTACCATGTTCAGGGGCCTGTAAACGGGATACTCGCCGGACTCAACGGTCTCCGCCGAGGGGGCTGCTCCGTTGATGTTCACGGGCCTGGTGGAATCGTCCATGTAGCCGAAGCTGATGTAGGCTATGGCTCCGGGGGTGGATGTTACGGTGGTGCGCACCGCGCCGTTGGAGGGCTGAAGGATCGCGTCGGCGCTCATGAGGGATTCACCGAGAACGAGTTCCTCGAAGGCGGCCCTTGTGCCTGAACCCTCTTCACGGGAGACTACGGTTATGGGGCCGGCGGCGGCTCCAACCTCTGCCCAGTCGGTGATCTCACCTGCGAAGATGGCCCTGGCCTGCTCCATGGTGAGACCATCGAGCTCCATGTCGAGGCCCGTCACTATGGCGATGCCGTCGTAGGCGATGGTGTGGATAACGATCTCGGGGCATTCCTCGATCTCGCTGTCCTTTATCTCCCTGGATGCCATGCCGATGTCGGCGCTCTGCTCGCTGGCGCTCTTCACGCCGACGCTGCTGCCGCCGCCGCTGACGGTGATGATGACATTGGGGTCAACCGCTTCGTATGCTTCGCTGAGAAGCTCCGCCAGGGGCTGAACCGTGGTGGATCCAACAACGCTGATCTCCACGGTCTCGGCCTGGGGGGCATCTCCCTGGGCGCCGTCGGCGGCAGGGGTCTCCCCGGTCTCGCCGCAGGCGCTGAACAGTGCCATGGCGGAGAGGGCGAGGATAGCTGCCAGTTTCTTTCTGAGTATCATTGTTCGTCCAATCTTTTCTGTGTTCCGATGTTCTTCCGGGCTAGAACTTCATTCTCCAGCCGAAGTACATGTCGGTGTAGCCGTCTGTCTCTTCGTCCTGGAAGGAGTAGTTCCTCATGCCGATCTGGGCTGTGTTCTTGCTGGAGTAGAGGTCCAGGTTAAGGCAGAAGTCGATGGCGCCCATGTCGTTCTCGGGATCCTCGTCGCCTGCGTAGCCCGGGCTGATGTTCTCGTAGCGGATGGCGGGCCTTACTGCCTGGATCATCTCGCCGTCGAGGTCGAAGTTGGCAACCACCGTGAAGGCGTAGCCGCTGGCGTCGGTGTAGTCGATGTCGTCGTCCATGGTGTCGCCGATCATCAGGTACTCGCCTGCGATGTGGAGGTCGGAGGTGGAGCTGAGGGGGAAGTCGGCGGTGGCGAAGAAGTCCATGCCGGTGGCGCTGTAGGTGTCCTGGTTTGTGCTGTCGGCATACTCGCTGTTGGTTCCCATGGCGGCCCCTACCATGATGCCCTCGGTGGGATAGATCATGGCGCGAACGTTGAAGTTCTTGAGGTCGTCGTCCTCGGGCTCGTTGTCGCCCTCGCCGTTGCTGTAGGTAAGGTCGATGTCCACGATACCGAAGTCGGCGTTAAGGTTGGCGCCGATGTCCCTCTTGCCGAAGTCGCCGATCATGTCGGCAACCATTGCCCTGTCACGGAAGAAGAGGCTGCTGCCGGAGATGAAGTAGTTGTAGCCGAAGGGCTTCTTGAAGTGACCCATGGAGAATGTCATGTTCTCGGTGAAGTGCATGTTGATGGCGATGTCCTCGGTGGTGAGGCTGAGGTCCTCGTAGGTGCCGGTGTACTTGGTGGGCTGGGCCTTGAAGGCTATCTTCGCGTCCACCCAGTCGTTGAGAACGGGAAGCCATTCGATGGCGGCGATCACGTCGAAGTCGCTGTTGGTCTCGCCGTCCTCAAGCTCCTCTCCGTACATGTTGAAGGTGCTGATGACATAGCCCTTGAACTTGAGGAGCTCAGCTCCTCCGGTGGAGAACTCACCGCTGGCCATGGCGGCCATGGCGACTATCAGAGCCACTGTGATAACGTTACGCAATTCAATACCCCTTTCTGTTCCTGTTGAGCTGCCGGTTGACACTCCGGCCACGGGGGTAACATCAAGGGGTGTTGTTAAGGCTGTATTTCGGAAATGTT
>CAYLXG010000023.1:0-3603 GCA_964387445.1 uncultured bacterium | reverse complement strand
GGCGCTATCGGAATGGTAAACAGGAAGATAGAGCCGCTGCCCGGGGTGCTTGTTACGCTTATTGTCCCCCCGTGGGCCTCTGCGATGTGCTTGCAGATCGCCAGGCCCAGGCCGGTTCCCCCCAGCTTCCGGGACCGGGACCTGTCAACCACGAAGAACCGCTCGAACACCCTTTCCTGAAGCTCGGATGGTATTCCCCTGCCGGTGTCGGAAACGGCGAAGACCACGCTGTCCCCACGGGAGGAGACCCGGACCTCCACTCCGCCCTGATCGGTGTACTTCAGGGCATTGTCTATGAGGTTCACCAGTATCTGCTCCACCCTGTAGCGGTCGGCCATTACCGCCAGTCCCGGCTTTTCGTTCACAAAGGAAAGGGTAAGACTCCTGTCCCGGGCACGGGATTCGAAGAGCGGGAGAACCGTACCCATTATGTCCTCCACCGGAACAGGCTCAAGGGAAAGGGCGTTCTCGCCGCTCTCCACCTCGCTGAGTATCTGTATGTCCCTCACAAGTGCAATGAGCCTCTCGGTATTCCTCATTATCACATCGATGTACCTGGAGTTCTCGCCTGAAACATCCTCCCTCAGGGTCTCCGCGTACCCCTTGATGGCGGTAAGAGGGGTCCTTAGCTCGTGGCTCACGTTGATGGCGAAGTTCCGCTTGATCTCCGAGAGATTGAACTCCTTCGTCACGTCCCTGAAGGAGAACACCCTGTCCCTGGAGCCCTCCACCGGAGCGCATGTCCATGCTATCACCTTGCCCTGGTAGTCGAACCTGCCCCTGGGATCTCCCCCGTGATCGGTTCCCAGGAGGGATTTCACCTCCGGCGGCATCTCTTCGGTCCTGCCGCGCATCTTGAATATCTCCCTGAAGGACTGGTTCATGAGGAGTATGGCTCCCCTGTGGGAAACCACCACGACCCCCTCTGACATGGACTGGAGTATGGCCAGGTTCCTGCTGTCGGACATGGACAGGTCACGAATGAGCCGCTCGGTCCTCTCCAGGGTCTTGTTGGTGGCAGCCGCCAGCCGGTTGTGCTCCTGGGTGTGTCCCGGCGCAGCCCTTGCGGCCAGTTCTCCCGAGGCCACCCTGTCGGCGACTCCCGCCAGGTCGCCCAGGGGAACCGCTATCCTTCTGGAGATGAGCCATGCGCTCACAAGGGCCGCCGCAAGGGCGGCGAGCACCACCGGGACCATCCTCTTCATCACCCGGTTCACCGCAGCGGTGTGGCTTTCAAAGAAAACGCTTGTCCTCACCACCGCGGGGATGGAGTCGTTCATCTCCACCGGCACCGCCACGTAAATCATCTCCCTGTCCAGTGTGGCGCTGTACCTTGAGGATGTTCCGGTAACCCCATTGAATGCCGCGATGATCTCCGGCCTGGTCCTGTGGTTCTCCATCTCCCCGGGGTCCTTCTCGGAATCAGCGCAGACGGTCCCGTCGGAGGCTATCACCGTTACCCTGGCATCCATCCTGGCGGCGGTTTCCGTGAGAACCGCCTCCATCGCCGGCATGTCACCCCAGAGGAGGTGGTACGAGACCACCGGCACCAGAGCTTCAGCGGATCGGGAGAGGTCTTCCACCGCCCTCTCCCGGTAGGCCTTCCTGAAGGTGGAAAGGAGTATCACCGGGGCTATCACCGCGAGGATCAGCATTACCCACAGATATCCCCTGAGAATTGACGAGAACAGGGTGGGAACACGGTTCCTCACCTGTTCAGGTCCCCTATCCTGTAGCCAACTCCCCGGACATTCTCCACCAGGGAGGCGGCTTCGCCGAGCTTCTCCCTGATATGGCGTATGTGAACGTCTATGGTCCTTTCGAAAACGAACTTCTCCCCTCCCCAGAGCAGGTCAAGGAGCCTTGAACGGGAGAAGACCTTCCCCCGGTTCTCAAGGAGTATGCTGAGTATACGGAACTCGGTGGAGGTGAGGTCGATCTGACGGCCGCTGACCCTGGCCACATAGGTTTCACCGTTCATCTCCAGGGGACCGTGGGTGAGGACCGCCCTCCCCTCTTCCCTGCCGTCGGCGGAAACCCTTCTAAGGACTGCCCTGACCCGTGCAACGAGCTCCCTGGGGCTGAATGGCTTGGTGACATAGTCGTCGGCCCCCAGCTCGAGCCCTGTTACCCTGTCGGTCTCATGGTCCAGGGCGGTGAGCATGATTATCGGTACATCTGAGTGTTCCCTGGAGTTCCTCAGCCTCCTGCATATGTCGGTACCCTGGACGTCGGGCAGCATAACGTCAAGGACGCAGAGGAGCGGGGACCCTCCGCCGTCCATCCACTTGATGAAGTCGTCTCCGTTCTCGAAGGACGCCGTTTTGAAGCCGGCCCTCTCTAGATGCAGCTGAACGAGCTCCCTTATGTCGCCCTCGTCGTCAACCACCGCAATGGTTCCAGCATGGGTCATCTTCCCTCCGTTCCCCGGTTCCACCGGCTCATGGTAAGAATAACCACTGTTACAGCCCCTGCAAATACCGCTGCCGCGGTTGCCCAGGCCGCGCCCTCCCCTCCCATGGAAGGTATCAGGAGAATGTTAAGGAAAACGTTCACTCCAGCGGAAGTGAGCACACTCCAGAATGAGTACTGGGGTTTGCCCATGGCGGAACCCGCCGTGGAGAACAGGCTCCCGAATGGCTTGATCAGGGAGAGACCCCCCAGGATGGCGAGTATAGGCCAGTTCTCAGCGTACCTGCCCTGGTAGACAGTGTCTATGACCCATCGGGGAAAGAGCACAAGAACTGCTACCACCGGAAGCTGGATAAGCTGGACATAGAGGATGGCCCGGAGGGTCCTTCGTGGAAGACGGTCCCTTCTCCCCTCGCTCCAGTCCCTGGAGAGAACCGGCAGAAGGACCATGTTCGCCGCAGCCGATACCATCACCACCATGGAGGTAAGCGCCCTGGAGGCTCCATACGCCGCAACGTCCTCCGGGGGAGCCAGTTTGCCCAGCATCAGTATGTCGGTCCTGGTGTACACGAATCCAGCAAGGCTGGTTCCCAGGGAGTAAACGGCGAAACCGGATACCTTTTTGAAGGCTTTCCTGCTCACCCCGGCGGAGAGGTCCAGGCAGTGCCTGGCATTCCAGCCGCTGAGGAGGAAGGCCCCTGTGTTGGCCAGGGCGGTTGCGTGGAGTACCTGGACGGCCCCGGTAAGCTTCCCGGACAGTATCAGATAGCCGACTATTCCGCCCCGTATCAGAAAGCTCAGCATGTCGGCCTGCATCACCTTTGCGGTTCCGAGCCTTGTGAGCAGAAGGTTCCTGGGGATGAATGCTATCGCCCCGGTCACCGAGGCCAGCACTATGGCTGGTATGATGCCCGCCAGGTCTATCTCGCCGTAGAAGGAATTCAGGTCACCGGAGAACACAAGGAGGAGACAGCCAGCCAGCAGGCTGAACCCCAGGGTAAGGATGGAGGCTGCATTGGCGGCGGTGGAGGTTTCCCTGGAGGGTTTTTCGCTGCCCAGCTTCAGCAGGGCCTGGAGTACGAAGCCCCCCCCCAGGAGCCCGGCGAACATCTCTATGGAACGGGCCAGGGCGTAGGTTGAGACATACCTCAAGCGTCATGAGAAGTTTTTCGGGAAGATCACAGAAGATAC
>CAYLXG010000022.1:0-21094 GCA_964387445.1 uncultured bacterium | reverse complement strand
CACGGGTAACGACGTTGATGATGCCCGACTGGGCGTTTCCGTACTCGGCTCCGAAACCGCCGGTGATCACCGAGGTTTCAGCAACCGCGGAGAGGGGGAGAGACTGATCGGCGGCGTTGCCGTTGGGGTCGACCTGGGTAACGCCGTCAACCACGTAGGCAACCTCGCCGCCGCGGCCTCCGCGGAGGTGAAGCTGGCCGTCGTCGATGGCTCCGGCCTGCTGGTTCACCACATCGGCGATGCCGGCCACGGGCATGGTCCTGATCTCTTCGCGGCTTACAACAGATACGCTGGAAGTAACGTCGCGGAGGATCATTCCCCTCTGGTCGGTAACGGTAATAACAGTGCTTCCCACCGCTTCGGGGTTAAGCACGAAGTCCATACGGGTGGTCATGTCGACCAGGACGCTGGCGCCCTGCTTCGTCTGCTCACCCATACCAACCATCCTTGCCTGGAGATCGTAAGTTCCAGGCTGCAGGTTGATGATGAAGTACTCGCCGTTGGGATCCGTCATTGCACCATAGGATGTACCGACGACCATAACAGTCGCGCCTACCAACGGATTTCCGTCGGCATCAGTGACGCGACCGGCGATCTTTCCGGTGGTTCCTGCGGTTGCAGCAAGGGATACAAACAGCAAGAGTGCAAGCGAGATCATCGTTGCTCTCTTAAACACTTTGCAGCTCCTTTCTCTTGTGCTACAAGCAGTGCATGAATCCGACGCCCCTTTTCAGTGTTCCGGAGGGCACCGGTTCAGCACGAACGAACGCTCTGCCACGACCCCCTCGTGGCAGCCTAACACACTACAGCGCACCATTTTACGGCGCACTAAACCATTGTCTAACAGTCCTTTCCTGCTTTTAGGATACCTATCGGTTCAACCCGTGTCAAGCAGTGCCCCGTGGGGCTCCTGGAACACCCTTCTCCCCCCGGGGTATAACTGTCGGCGAGTTGCAGAGGTAGGCTTCCAGTACCAGCAGAAATAAGATCGGGGCGAAGCCTTCGCCCCGCCCCGACGGTCCATGTACCTTTACTCTAGTCCAGGTCGGAAAGGGTAACGGTGAACACGTTCTCGTTGAGAGCGGGGTCGCCGTAGTCCTCTGCGTCAACACTGATGAAGGTATAGGTGTCGCCGTCCTCGTCCTCAAGCATTATGTCGAACAGCTCGGTCTCCCAGGCGTAGTCATCCAGGTCGAAGAACCAGGTCTCGCCGTCGGCGAGTATGTCGTTGCCCAGCCAGTCGCCGCCCCAGTCCTCGTCGGATGAGTAGCTGATGTATACGTAGTAGATATCGTAGCCTGTGTCATTGGTTATCTCGAAGTACTGGGCGAAGGAGGCGCAGGTGAGGAGTGCGAGGATCATAAGGGCTGTTTTCATTTCTTTCCTTTCAAAAGGGAACAACAGGGGAGGCGCGTTCGCGTTTCCCCGGGAAGCACTATTCTACAGGCTTTGCTCTCAGGCTGGCAACTGCTGAAAAGGGGCGACCCGGTGGATCGCCCCTTTTTCGTTCTTTGCCTTCGCTACAGGTTGATGCCCATGGTGGGCAGCCAGTCGAACAGCAGGAACTGTGTCTGCCCGATGAGAAGGCTGATACGGGCCATCACCGTGTACCCGAAGCTTGCGCCGAAGGCCACCATGAGCAGGGTGATGCCGATGTTGGCGGCCCCTCCAATGACACCTTCGTGGGGCTTGCTGAAGAAGAAGTAGACCAGGCCGCAGACCACTCCAGTGACCATGATGATGTTGCTGACCCAGTCGAACCAGCCTCCGCCGGTTCCCAGGGAGATTATTGTGCCGTGGACCTGGGCCAGGGCGTTGGTCTGAAGCATGGCGGTCATGCTGAGGCCCGCTCCCGTTCCCACTATCAGGGCAAGGGAGAGGCGGCTGTAGCTGGACAGCTTGGGAATGAGCCTGAAGAGCATGAACAGGCCCAGAACGCCGGGGATCACCCAGATGGGCTGGAAGCCCCCAGTGGCTGGAACCATGTTCTGCCACCAGTTCGGCACCAGAACGTTCATTATGGTGTAGATGACCCAGTATCCCGCGCTCATGCCGACGAAGAGGTGTTCGGCGAACTTGTAGAAGGGGTTGTCCTTGTAGAGGAAACTGTAGAGGCTGAGGGACAGCAGGGCTCCGAGCCATATTCCAATCACTTCCCAGTTCATCTCAGCCCTCCCTTCTTCTGTCTGGTTGATAGATAGGCGATGTTCCCAATTATGATGAATAGCATTATCACCAGGTGTGCAACCGACTGGGCCGCCATTCCCGGAGTGGCCGTACCCGGTGCGGCGTTGTCCTCCTCGAGCCTCACCATGGTCTCGTAGTCGGCGGCGCCTTTCAGACCGCCCAGGAGACCCACCATCTGCCCCGTTCCCAGGTAGGGGTAGAACTGGGGAGCGCTCACAGCGGTGCAGCCTCCGCCGATGGGGATGTTGAACCTGTCCCCCGCCATCATCACCCAGGCGGGAATGCCGGGATCACCGGCGGAGAGGGAGATTATCATGTCGAAGTCCCCGAGCTTGTTCACGCCGTCCATCACCGGCATGTCCGCTATGGGGTTGCCGTCGTAGTCGTTGGGGAAGACCGTCTGGATGTTGCTTCCCATCCTTACGATGAGAACGCCGCCGCCGGTCTTGTATCCCAGGTTGACCCAGTCAACGTACTCTTCCCTGCCAAGGCTGTCGCCCACCATGGTGAGGGCCTCGTTGCCCAGGCTTACCCCCATGGGCCACAGGGCCATGGACACTATCTTGATGTCTTTGGTCATCAGGTGCTGTGACAGGGCCACAGCCATGGGCTGCAGCTCGGGCATGGTGCTGGGGTCGTAGTCGAAGCTGAGAAGTACCCTTGAACCGGGAGGAAGGGCTTCTATGGCATCGTAGAGGTCCTTGCTGGGACCCTGTTCGATGGGGATCGGAAGGTTCATCCTGAAGGCCAGGGGCAGGATCACCGCCAGGGCCATGAGCAGGAATATCACCCTGCGGTCCACCGTGCCCAGTTTTTCTATGAATGTCGCCATCAGTCGGTACCTCCCAGATAGCTGCGCTCAATTCCGAAGATCATCCTCAGGGAGGTGGCCACCATTCCCATTGCGGCGCCGATCATCACCGCCCTCTGCCCGGCGAGGTTCGGAACCTGCATTATCCACTCGCTTACCAGGGGTATCTTGTTCCATATCATGGAACCGATGGGAACCCTCCCCAGCATCACTATGAAAGCGCTTGCCAGAAGGAGGGTGGCCCGCCAGTTGCTGGCCCTGAAGGCCCTGAATGCGGCGCTGGCCACAAAGAATGCAAGCAGGCTGAACATGGTGGCTCCCATGGGGACCATCATGGTGGTGAACATGAAGTCGAAGGGCCTGCCGGCCTCGATGCCCATGAAGAGCCCGGTAAGCACCATCCCGGCGAAGCCGGCTATGGTAACCGGACTGTACTTCCAGTTCTTGGCCTTGAAACGTATCTTGTGAACGTGGACGGTGATAAGGTTCATCGCTCCCAGGAAGATGGCGAAGCTCGCCACGATCATGTACCATTCCTGAAGGCTCTCGCCCAGGGACTGGGTGGCTGGAACGAAGAACTGAAGGATCATTATCATGCCGGCCACGAAGGTTATGGTCAAAGGAATCGCCAGTCTCACTTCACAGCCTCCTATTCCACGTTCGTGATGGTCCTGAGGAACTCCGCCACCCTGGCGGCGGGTTCCCAGCCCTCACCAACTGTTGCGGCGATCACGCCAAGTGTTATTACTATCATGAAGAAAAGCTTTGCCACGTCCTGCCCCCTGAGGCTGCCCAGGAGCTTGGGCTCCTTGGAGAGGTAGGCGCTGGCGGCGAAGAGCTCCTCGCCGATAAGGGTGTAGTCGCAAGCCGCAACGAAGAAGGGTATCTGGCTGGGCATTGCGGTGCCGGCTATCTGTATCGCCCCCACCCCCCTGCCGGTCTCGGCAAGGATGAGGCTCTCGGCGTAGAAGGTGCCCAGCATGAATATGGCCGCGGGCCGTTCCCTCACCATTATTCCGTCGACACCCGCGGCGTAGCCGAACTGGTCGTCGGTGAGGTAGCTGATGTTATCCTTTATGAAGGCGTCCGGCCTTCCCGCCTGGATGTAGGAGGCCTTCACCACCTCCTGGGCAACGCTCATCACCACCGAACGGCAGGTGGGCACCACCAGTGGAGAGCCGTACTCAGCGGTTCGTGCGGCAACACGGCCCAGTATCACCATGCTGGCGATGGTCTGGATGTCGTCCATGTCCATGATGCCCGGGATGTAGAGCACGGGGCGGCCCATCTCGGTGGCCCTGCCCACGGCGTCCTCCACCGCTGTGAGACCGGCGATCCTCCTGATGAAAAGCTCCTTGCCCCTTTTTCCCTGCTCGATGAAGTACATGATGATGATGCAGATAAGGGTGAGTATCACCAGCATGCCGATCCTGCCGGAATGTATCCACTGCTTTGCCGGAACCGCTGAAACTTCTGCGCTGGGTTCCTGGGCAATGCCCCCTGCGTAGGGCACCAGCCTGTAGGAATACTCGACTCCGTTCTCCAGTTCGTTGTCGGTCTTCCTTCCGCTGATGGGAGCAAGGGTGGTAATCGGGTGCCACTCCTGCCCGCCGTCCTGTCTTTCCAGGACCATGGAGTCCGGAAGATCGGCCTCCAGGGATACGGTCCACACTAGATCGACCCCTCCGCCTGCGTCGTTGGGCGCGTCCTGGGCGGTGAAGCATTCGATAAGGTGGTCACCCCCCTGGGCCAGGGCTCCGCCGGCGGTGAGAAGGAGGGAGAGTAAAACAAGCGTTTTCATCATATGAACAGACCCCCTTTTGGTTTGATATTTGAATATAAGGCTCCCGATGCGTTTGACAACAACCGCACCGAGTGTCCAGGATTGTCCAGGTGGGGCTGCTGCGGGTATGTTAGACATGCTTGTCAACCTTAACAGCGGGGTGAACAATGATCATTACTTTCTGAAAAAGGCGGCTTAACTTTTTCGGAAAGGATTTTCATGCACAGCTGTTATTTAAGATTCCATCGAGTTCGATTCACATATCCCGGCTCCACGGAACCCGTGGTCCATGAACTTTCTTACAGTCTCGGCCCGGGCTGGACCTGCCTGGCAGGCGCCAACGGCTGCGGAAAGACCACAGTACTGATGCTCGCATGCGGGATGCTCCAGCCGGACAGTGGTTCCGTTAACGCATCGGGCACCGCAGTGCTCTGCTCCCAGAGAACCGATCATCCCCCCGCTCTCCTGGATGATTTCCAGAACGACTGGTGCGGCGATGCGATCCTGCTGAGGGATTCCCTGGGGATAGGGGACCGGTGGGCGGAAAGGTGGCACACGCTCTCACACGGCGAGCGGAAGAGGCTGCAGCTGGCGGTGGCCCTGTGGGGCAAACCATCGCTCCTTGCGGTGGACGAGCCCTTCAACCACCTGGATTCCAGCGGCAGGGATGCCGTGGTGGAAGCGCTCTCGGCATTCCAGGGCTGCGGCCTGCTGGTAAGCCACGACAGGTCCGCCATGGAAGTCCTCTGCCCCAGAACCCTTCTATTCCATCCCCCAAGGATCTCACTGTACAATGCCGGTTACTCCCGTGCGGTGGAGGAAGAGGAGAGGGAACGGGCCAGGCTGGCAGCTGAAAGGGAATCGGCGAAGAGAGACTATTTAACGAAAAAAAGGGATGCCAGAAGGAAGATGCTCAAGGCCAGGACAATACAGGCCCACGCCGGCGGCACTGCCGCTTCCTTTAGGGACATCTGCCGCCTTGGCCTGGATGGCCCGTCCCGGGTGGACGGTATAGTGCAGAAGGCCGGCCAGAGGAGCAGGGAGGCGGCTGCGAAGGCTGAAAGGGCAAGGGAACGGATGGAGTCGATAACCTACAGGAAGACCCACCGTACCGGCATTGATCTCGCAGGTGAACCGGCGGACATGAACCTGCTCCTTGATGAAGACCCTGGAAGCATTCCGGTGGGACGGGGAAACCTGGTGTTCCCGGCCCTGGAGCTTCGGCCGGGGGACAGGATAGCCCTCACCGGACCTAACGGTTCGGGAAAATCAACCATTCTCAGATGGATGAAGGGCCGTCTCAGGTGCCCTGAGGAGAGGCTGGTATGGATACCCCAGGAGATCACCGCAGGTGAAGCGGAGGATCTGCTGGGGGATCTGAAAGGCCTTTCAGGGAATAAGCTTGGTTTAATCATGACGGTGGTCCGGAGGCTGGGAAGCGACCCGGAGAAGCTGCTTGATTCCTCAGTGCCCAGCCCGGGAGAAACAAGGAAACTGCTTCTCGCAAGGGGTCTGCTCTGCGATCCGTGGCTGATCGTCATGGACGAGCCCACGAATCACATGGACCTTCCCTCTGTGGAATGCCTGGAAAGGGCCTTGAACGACTACCCCGGCTCAGTGGTCCTTGTAAGCCATGACAGGGCTTTCCTTGATGCCCTTACGGACACGAACTGGAGCATCGGCTCCGGAGAGCTGAGTATCCTGGTATGAGCGATGATGCCCCGGGTATATTCCTCAACCACCCTGAAGGAGGACGATGAACGGAGAGCTGATGGTAAGACCCGCAGTTCCCGGGGACCGGGAAGATCTGGCGGAGATATCCAGGACCACCTGGGAGGGTCACGACTATCTGGAGCAGGTAACCGGCGAATGGCTCGAGGATTCGGGTTTCATGGTCGCCGAGCTGGACGGCAGGGTGATAGGATGCGGAAAGATCACCCCTTTCCCCGGTGAAGTGGCGTGGCTGGAGGGGCTCAGGGTCCACAGGGACTTCAGGGGAAGGGGCCTGGGGGCGGTAATCTCCTCAAGGATACTGGAAGAAGCGCTGAAACAGGTCGAGATGGGCAGGTTCAGGGGAATCGAGTTCTCAACCTACATCAACAACCTGGAAAGCCGGGCCATGGCTGAAAAGCAGGGTTTCCGTATAACCGAGGAGTTCCATGTGGTGGGCCTGGAGGAGCCGGATCCCAGCGAGTCGGTCCTCCCTGAGGTCTTCGAGACACGGCTCGAGGGCGACGACCTTCGGATATATCCGCTTCACGCGCCCTGCGGATGGAAATATCCCAGGAGTACAGAGAGCGACACCATCCAGTGGCTTCAGCGGAACGCCACCTTCTGGGAGACACAGGGAGGAGCCAGGTTCCTTGCATCCAGGAGGGGTTTCGAGATATCTCCCCTGGCCTCGGCGCTGGATGATCCCCGGGAGTTCATCCTGGGAGCGGTCTCCCTGGTGCTTTCCAGGGGAATGGACTACTCGGAGATGATGATACACGACTCACACTCGTCCGTGCTCCGAAGGGCAGTGGAGTTCGGTTATGAGTACTGGGAGGAGCCCAGAAGGGCAAATGTGCCGGTTTACCGGTACTTCGGCATGAACTCAGACTGACCCGGTATCCCCGGTCTCGTTCCCTGCAGGTCGATGCACCCTGAAGGCACCCTTTTCCAGGGGCAGGTAATCCATGGTGAAACCGGGAAGGCAGCCCAGCCACCGTTCCACGGCCTTCTTCTCCCCCTCACGTCTGCCGTCGTCCACCAGTATCACGGCATTCCCTCCGATATGGTTTTTCAATAGAGGGACCGCAGGGAACCTGGCCTCTTTCTGGATGTTCTCCGGCGGGCCGTCAACGACGATCAGGTCGATGCGTTCAGGGAGCTCTGCCTTTTTCACGTCGTACCATTTCCACTTCTCCCCTTCGATGGTCACCTCGCAGAGGGGAGCGTGCACCAGTTCCACGGTGCCTTCCAGACCGTGAAGCTCCAGCATGGCCCTGGTTTTCTCGAAATACTCGGCACTGTGTTCCAGGGATATAAGCTTTCCCCTGCCGGCTTTCTTCAGATAGAGCCCTATGATGATGGTGGACGCTCCGCTGCCTGTTTCCAGGACCGTATCCGGACGAAGCCGGTTAACCTCCCTCACCGCTTCCAGAAGGAAGTCCGGTGAGGCGGCCCAGCCCCGGAAGGTGGGGAGTGGAACTTCCGGCTGCAGGGGAAGGGAAAGGGACAGGGCGGCTTCGACCTGAGCGTAATGGTTCATCTGGGAGATGATCACTGTATCCCTCTGCTGCTCCAGCTGGATGAGAAGCCGGCGGTACAGCTGAAGTAGATAGAACACCAGGAAAACTGTGGAGGCCACGGTGAGAGCAGCGGGGAGCAGAACCGGGAAGAGGAACCAGCCGGCGGCCGAGACGGAGAGAAGGCAGACCGCCGCTGCCATGACGAAAAGCCTGTCCTTCCGTGAAAGGTAATGCTGCATGAGATCCCGTCCTCCCTTTTTGGAAGGGACCGGACCCGTGCTGCACGCAGGGCCCGGTCCCCCTGTTTCTTCCGTCAGTCCTCTATGAGCTCCACGTTCGCCCTGGGGACCGTGTATTTCTCTCCGTCGCCGAAGTCTACTTCGAGTACCCTTACCTTCGCTTCAGAGTCAACCACCTGAAGCTCAGGGGGAAGCGCGGCGACCTTGCCTATTTTTCCGAAGTAGGGAGCCCTGATGCAGCGGATGGGGCTTCCGATATCCATGGCCCCTGCCTGCTTGCCACCGGGAATGGCGCTCTTCGTCTCAGAGGAGAGAGGCACGACTATCTCGGGCCTCATCACGCCGGCCCTGATCTGGGTGGCGCCGTTGACGCTTGCTGCCATCCCCTGGCGCTTCTTCAGAAGGTCGAAGGTGCCCTGGGCCATGGTCATCCTGCCGAAGCCCTCGGTGAGGATAAGGGTAAGGCCCTTCTTCTCGTGACCGGTGATGGCCACGCCCAGGTCGTAGCCCAGCAGGTCCTTCAGGTCCTTGTCGTCGAACCCGCCTACCACAATTGCCTTTACCCCTTCGGCCACGGCCTTCTTGAGGACCGAGTGGCTGATGTAGCTTCCGCCCACGACAACCTTGCCCCTGCATTCCGGGGTTATCATCTCGGCGGTTATCTCCTGGTCAGGCGAGGAGCAGACCACCTTTATCTCTCCCCTGACCTCTCCGCCTATGCCGAAGATTCCCTGGACGAAGGTGCAGTGGGTGTTCACCACCACACCCTCCCCCGGGAGCACTTCGATTACCTCGCCGTTCACGTAGGCGTCGATCTCCACGGGGATGGGGGGCTCTCTGAGCACCGCCTGCCCGGTTATCTCGTTGAAGCTCTCGAACACGCCCTTGATGGGGCTCTTGATGGTGTTCTTGAACCACTTGCCGAAAAGGCCCTTGCTCTGGGCGATGGGCTCGTTCTCGCCGATGAGCTCACCCTCCTTCTTGAGAAGGAGTTCCGGGATGTCGGAGGCGGGAACGCCCAGGAGGTTGGCTATGTTGAACATCTTGACGTTTCCGGGGAGTTCCGTTCTGGCCACCACGGTTTCCGCGGTTACCTCGTCCCCCTCCTTCACCAGCACCTCACCCTTCAGGGGGAGTCTTCTGGTCTTGGAAATGTCGGTAACGTCGGCGACCCTCAGGCCCGGTGTGTATGCGAATGCCATTACTTTCCACCTCCCATGCTGAGGAAACGCTCGGGGTAGGTGTCCAGGGTCCTTGACCATGCCTGGAGCTTCCTTACCCTCTCTCCGTGATCTTCCGGGAGAATGAACGGGCGTCTGCCCCGTCCGTCCAGGAGAATACCCACCACGCCGCCTTCCAGTTCGCCTTCCCACTTCTCGCCGGGGCCGGCGCCCACGTCGAGGCCCTTGGAGGGAACTATGACCGTCTCGGCCTTCTGGCCCTCACCAAGGGGGATGAGCTTCATCTCCCCAGGAAGTATCTTCTCTTCCCTGGTGCTTCCGTCGGGCATCTTCATGGTTAACTCAGCGAGGTGGGAGACCTTCTTGAAGGGCCCGGCGGGGGCCACGCAGTGGCCCAGCCTGATCAGGCAGTCGTTGTTGAAGACCTCAACCGCCGCCTCAGGGTGAACCTCGCTGAGGACTCCCAGATGGGGCATCATGAAGATGGAGTCAACGGCCAGCATTGTAACTCCCTCGGGAAGGAAGCTGTCCACCAGCATGTGTGCCGTCTGGCTCCTTCTGGGGGCGTGGCTGAGGACTCCGCCGGAGCCTATCAGAAGGTCCAGCTCCATCATGTCCACGAGGGTGGCACCGGTCTGGGTCTGCTCGAAGGCGTCGCCGATGGTCCTTTCCTGGGCCACGCCCTTGAGTCCCGTGGCAAGGTCCTTGTGCTGAACCAGTGCAAGCCTCAGGGCCTCCCTGGCGATGGCCTGCTCTATTATCAGCTCCTCCAGCTCCTGGGGTATGGTGGTGGGGCGTATCATCTTGTTCCTGATGCGGTTGCGCAGGTCGGCCTCGTCCATGTGGAATGGCACCCACCGCATTACGTTCTCCATGCCGGCGCTTGCGAGCACGTTGCTCACCGAGTAGCTCATTCCCAGGTTGGCGCTCACCGTGCGGTTGAACACCGGCATCTCCTTGTCGTCGAAAACGCTGAACACATCGGTGGTGGCTCCGCCGATGTCAACGCCCATCACATGGATGCTCTCCTGGTTCGCTACCCTCTCTATGAGCTTCCCCACCGCTCCGGGGGTGGGCATGATGGGCACGTTCTTCCACTTGCCGTCCACATAGTGGCCTGTCCACTCCATGAGCTTGGCGTAGCCCGGGGCCTGTGCCATCACATGTTCCATGAAGAGTTCATGGATGATGTCCCTGGCGGGGCCCAGGTTCTCCTTTTCGAGAACGGGCCTGAGGTTGTCCACCACCTTGAGCTCAACGGTGGAGCCCAGTTCCTCGGAGACCGCCTCCCTGGCATTCTTGTTTCCTGCGAAGATCACAGGGAGCTTGAACCCAACCCCGAACCTGGGCTTGGGGTCGGCGGCCCTGACCACCTCGGCCAGTTCCACCACATGGTCAATGGTCCCGCCGTCGATGCCGCCGGAGAGGAGGATCATGTCCGGGCGGAGCCTCCTGATGTCGGCGACCTTCTCATGGGGAAGCCGGCCGTCGTTGGAGGCAACCACGTCCATCACTATGGCTCCAGCGCCCAGGGCGGCCCTCTGTGCGCTCTCCCCGGTCATCGTTTTCACCACGCCGGCGACGGTCATCTGAAGACCGCCCCCCGCGGAGGATGTGGAAACGTAAAGGTCGACTCCGTCGCCTTCGCCTTCCCTCACGTCGACTCCGTCGGTTTCCTTCTTGAGGAAACGGCGACCCTCGAGGTCCTCTATCTCTCCAACTGCATTGAGCACGCCCTTGGTGACGTCCTCGGCGGGGGCTTCCACAGTTGTAGGCGCTTCTCCCCTTCTTGCGAGACGGTAGCGACCATCCTTGTCGGAGTACTCGATGAGTATCGACTTGGTGGTGGTGCTGCCGCAGTCGGTCGCTAGTATCGTGTTCACCCTATTCGCGGCCACTGCTTCTCCCTTCGATTTCATGCTTCGGTTCCCCGTCGTCCCGGCGGAAGAGCTTCCTGAAGAAGGCCCGTCTTCTGAGCTTCCTTCTTTTCCTCTCCTCACGCCTCCGCTTCGAGGCCTCAGCGTTTTCTTCCTCTATTGCCACTGTAAGCTTCTCTATGTTTTCCCTGTCCTCTATCATCCTCACGAATCTGTAGTACTCGCCGGTCTGTACTATGAGGGATACCACCGGATTGGCGAAGACCAGCATCTGGCTCCCCAGGAAGGTAACCGGCTTCACCGACTCCAGGAACATGATCGCTGGAACCGCCAGGTCCCTCTCCACAACTTTTTTGGCTATCTTTTTGCAGAGCCTGTCATAGTCTTCCGGGGTGTCCTTCGTGTAGTCTTCAGGATCCAGTCCGGGACCGAATAAACTCAAGAACTTCCTTTCCGTTTCCGGAGAACTGAACGCTTAGCCCCCTGAACTTCGCAAGCCTGGTGGGCTCCCTGAAAGGGCTGAGAAGCACTCCATGACTGTCCGGCACTATGCTTCTCACATCCTTCCACTTTTTCGTTTCCTCCCCGAAAAGCGATTTCTTCCTTACACCGGTTCCGTTCATGGTGAACCTGACAGGAAGGAAGTAGCTCCACATGGAGAGAAAAAGCAGGGCCAGGCCCAGAAGTCCCCACCATGTGTTGCCCATTACGTACGCCGCCGCCGCTGACGCGGCAAGCATGATGGCCACAAGGGCCACCGTTGCCAGCGGTCTCTCCTTCATGGGAAAGGAGACCCACTCAAGGGTCTCCCCTCCCGATACGCTCTCAGCCGCAGGGTTCTCAGCCTTCAAGTTCCTCCACAAGGGCAAGGTCCTTGACCGCCTTCACCTCGTCCAGGCGAAGCACCGGGGTGTTCACCGGCGCGTCGGTGACCAGGTGGGGCTTCTCCCGGGCTTCTTCGGCTATGGCTATCATGGCGTCCACGAACTCGTCGAGGCTCTCAAGGCTCTCGGTTTCCGTGGGCTCGATCATCAGGGCTTCCTTCACGATCAGGGGGAAGTAGATGGTGGGTGCGTGGAACCCGTAGTCCAGAAGCCTCTTGGCGATGTCCAGGGTCTTCACGCCCATCTTCGCCATCGCCGCGCCGCTTGCCACGAACTCATGCATGCAGGGGCCGTCGTCGTTGGGAACCTCGTAGTACGGCTTCAGCCTTGCCTTGAGGTAGTTGGCGTTGATCAGCGCAACCTGGGAGACCTCCTCGATCCCCTCCCTCCCCAGGAGCCTGATGTAGGCATAGGCCCTGTAGAGAACACCCACATTTCCGTGGAAGGCCAGAAGCCTTCCCATGGACTTCCCTGATTTGTCAAGCAGTTCGTAACCCTCGGGAGTCTTCCTCACACCGGAAGCGGGCAGGAAGGGAGCCAGGAAGCTCCTGCAGCAGACCGGCCCGGCTCCGGGACCGCCGCCGCCGTGGGGGGTGCTGAAGGTCTTGTGGAGGTTCAGGTGGCACACGTCGAACCCCATGTCGCCAGGCCTGGCTATCCCCATCATGGCGTTCATGTTGGCGCCGTCCATGTAGTTCAGGCCCCCGGCGTCGTGCACTATTGAAGTGATCTCCCGGATGCTTCCCTCGAAGATGCCCAGGGTATTGGGGTTGGTGAGCATGAAGGCGCAGGTATTCTCCCCCGCCTTCTTCCTCAGGTCCTCCACATCCACCCTGCCGTGGTCGTCGGACTTCACGCTTACCACCTTCAGCCCCGCAAGGGTGCTGGTGGCGGGGTTGGTCCCGTGGGAGGAGTCGGGCATGAGGACTTCGTTCCTGTGGCCATGCCCCCGTTCCTGCTGCCATTTCTTGATCAGCATGAGCCCGGTGAACTCGCCCTGGGCCCCTGCGGCGGGCTGGAGGGTGGCGGAGTCAAAGCCGGTTATCTCGCAGAGGAACCCGCCCAGACGATGCATGATCTCAAGGGATCCCTGTACCGTTTCATCCGGGGAGAGGGGATGCACCGATGCCAGGTTCTCGGTTCTGGCAAGGTACTCGTTCATCCTGGGGTTGTACTTCATGGTGCAGGAACCCAGGGGATAAACACCCTTCTCGATGTTGAAGTTGTTGGTGGAAAGCCTTACGAAATGCCTCAGCACCTGGTTCTCGGTAACCTGGGGCAGGCCTATGGGGGCCTTCCTGGAGTACCTTTCGGGAACGGGGGTCTCCGGAACGTCCAGCCCTGGCAGGGCAACGCCCGTGTTGCCGGAACAGCTGTGGCGGAAGATGGTCTTCTCCATCACTTCACCCCCTCTATGAAGCTGCTCAGGGCATCGGCGAAGCGGTCCATCGCCCCGCGGGTCCTCTTCTCGGTTGCTGTGATCAGCATGGCGCCTGAGCCCAGACCGGGAATGGGCAGCCCTGACAGGAAGCCCTCCTTCAGGAGCGCTTTCTCAGCGTCCTCCGCGGGAACGGGCAGTTTCACAACGAACTCCCTGAAGAACGGAGCGTCGAAAACGGGCTCCACTCCATTTATCTCTATGAGTTTCTGGTAAAGATAGTGCGACTTGTGCCAGCACTGCCTGGACACCTCGGTGAACCCAACCTCGCCGGCAAGGCTGAGGTAGACAGCGTTGGCAAGGGCCATCAGGGCCTGGTTGGAGCATATGTTGCTGGTGGCCTTGGCCCTCTTTATGTGCTGCTCACGGGTCTGCAGGGTAAGGACGTAACCGGTGTTCCCGGCGCGGTCCTCGGTCCTTCCAACTATCCTTCCGGGCATCTGCCTTATGTGCTCCATGGATGTGGCCATGAAACCCACATAGGGACCGCCGTAGCTCATGGGAACCCCCATGGGCTGCCCTTCGCCCACCACTATGTCGGCACCGGCGCAACCGGGAGCTTCAAGGGAGCCAAGGGCAACCGGATCGGCCACCACCACCAGGAGACCACCCTGCCCGTGGATCAGTTCCGCCGCCGCCTCGAGGTCCTCTATGAGGCCGAAGTAGTTGGGGTACTGTATCACCAGGGCGGCGGCTCCTCCCTCGGCCAGTTTCCCGGCGGCGCTAAGATCCAGCAGGCCGTTCTCGAGGAACGGCACTTCGTTGATGGTGAAATCGGCGTTGTCCAGGTAGGTATGCATCACGTCGATGGTCCTGGGGTTCAGGGAACCGGCGGAGAGTATCCTCTTCTTTCCGGTTACCCTTATGGCCATCAGAGCCGCTTCCGCGGCGGCGGAGGACCCGTCGTACATGCAGGCGTTGGCCGCCTGGCAGCCAGTAAGCCTGGCGATCATGGTCTGGTATTCGTAGATGGCCTGAAGGGTGCCCTGGCTCACCTCGGCCTGGTAGGGGGTGTAGGCGGTGAAGAACTCGCTTCTTGTGAGGATGTTGTCGATGGCCGCTGGAATGAAGTGGTCGTATGCACCGGCTCCCCGGAAGCAGACAAGGTCAGCGGCTGTGTTCCTCTTCGCCAGTTCCCTGAACTCATTCCTGAGTTCAAGCTCGCTCACCGGCGGCGGAAGGTCGAGGTCTTTCCGAAGCCTCACATCTTCGGGTATCGGGGTGAGAAGGTCCTGGAACCTCTCCACACCTATGACCTCCAGCATCCGCTCCCTCTGTTCCTTGCGGCTGGGAACGAAAATGCTCATGGGCTATTCTCCAATGTGGGCTTTGTAGTCGTCGGCGGAGAGAAGGCCGTCGAACTGGGATTCGTCGGTGGCCTTCATCCTGAAGAGCCAGCCCTCCCCGTAGGGGGCTTCGTTCACAAGGGCCGGGTTCCCCTCGAGTTCTCCGTTAACCTCCACTACTTCCCCGTCCATCGGGGCATAGAAGTCCTCGGCGGTCTTCACCGCTTCCAGGCCTCCCGCGGCGTCCCCCATGGTGAGTTCGCCACCGGCTTCCGGAAGCTCCGCCATGACTATCTCGCCCATTTCATGCTGTGCGTGGTCGGTGAGGCCCACGATGTATGTGTCGCCGTCCTTCTTCACCCATTCGTGGGTCTCGGTGTAGCGCAGGTTCTCAGGTATGCTGCTCATTCCATTCACTCCTTTTATTCGACTGTTTTCAGCCTATTTTCTGCTTCCCCTGGTATAGAAGGGAACCTTGACTATCCTTACAGGTATCCTTTTTCCCCTGACTTCCGCTTCCAGCTCGCTGCCGTTCTTCTGGAAGCCCCTCTCGACGTAGCCCATGCAGACCGCCTCCTCCAGTGCCGGGGCGATGGAACCGCTGGTAACGATGCCCACCTTCCTGTCGCCGGAGAAGAGGGGAGTGCCCTGCCTGGGAAATCCCTTGCCGGTAACCTTCATTCCAACCAGGTACCTTCCCGGCTTGTCGTTCTTCTGCTGCTCGATGAACTCCCTGCCGATGAAGTCCTTGTCGGTCTTCAGCTTCAGCACCCACGTGAGCTTTGCCTCCACAGGGGTGGTGCTGTGGTCGATGTCGTTGCCGTAGAGCGGGTATCCCACCTCGAGCCTCAGTGTATCCCTGGCGCCCAGACCCACGGGAACGATGCCGAACTCTTTCCCGGCTTCCATAACGGCATCCCAGACCTTTTCCGCGTCGGGGTAAGCCACATAGATCTCGAAGCCGTCCTCGCCGGTGTAGCCGGTACGGGCAATGAGAGCTTTCGCGCCGGCGAATGTGCCGGTGGTGTGCTCGTAGTAGCCTATGGAGTCCAGGTTTTCGCCGGTGAGTTTACCGCAGACGTCCTGGGCCCTGGGACCCTGAACCGCCACCAGAGCAGTGGTGTCGCTCTCGTTCACCACCGAGACCTCGTATCCCTGAAGATGGCTCTGGACCCAGGCCCAGTCCTTTTCCAGGTTGGCGGCGTTGACCACCATGAGATACTCCTGCTCACCTATCCTGTAGACGATGAGGTCGTCGACTATTCCGCCGTCTGGGTAGCACATTGTGGAGTAGTACGCTTTTCCAGGAGCCACATCCGCATCGTTGGTGAGAAGGTTGTCAAGGAATGCGGCTGAGTCCTTTCCCGTTACCCTGAACTCACCCATGTGGGTCAGGTCGAAAGCGCCCACGGAGTTCCTCACGGCCATGTGTTCCTTCTTGATGGCATCGTATTTTATGGGCATGAGATAGCCGGCAAACGGCTGGATGGTTGCGCCAAGCTGAACATGACGGTCATAAAGCGGAGTCTTTTTGTCCATTACTGCCCCTTTTCGGGATTAACTGTCTAGCACATATAAGGTCCATAATTGATAATGGGGAACAGATAATTTAGCCAACATTCCCGGGAAATGCAAATCTCATTGACCGGACCACGGGCAGGGGATATTATCTGGTTTGAACACAATGGAAAGGTATTCAAATGGCCATCACAGCCCTTTCTCCCGGTCAGATGAGAAGGCTGTCCAGGGAGGCTGGCGGTGACAGGGCTCTGCTGGAGCGGCTCAGCAGGGAGTCCGTGGCCCGGAAGTGGCTCAGGAACAGCGGGATACCCTCATGGCGAAACCCGCTGTCCCCCCGGGGGCCCTTTCCCTGGTCGGGGGGCAGGTATTCGCTGATGCTCCACGACGGATCCCGTTTCCTGGTGTGCGCAGCTGAAAGGGCGTCGATCTCCTTCGACGGAATGGCCGCGGCAAAATGTTTCGCCGCACTGGGAATAAGCCTTGCCGACGACCTGGCCGGGGGAGAGGCAGCGGGCTTCATCCCCATATGGGAAATGGAGAGGACCCCCGGCATCCTGCCGGTTGAACTCAGCGGAACACCGGAAGAGTTCCTCCGAACCCTCCGTCGGCCGTCATGCTGCACCAGCGCACTGTTGGGGTTCAGCGCCAGGTTGCTTATACTGGGAGAGCCGGTTCCGCCGGCCTGGGAAACTGTAAAAGGTCTTTCTTCCGGAGGTGGCCTGCCATGAACCCGGGTGTTCCTGTAAGCGGCCTTCCCGAATCGGAATACATCAGCGGCGTCTGGAGGTCCTCCACCGGTGCCCTTGCGCTCTGCGACCAGAGGGGCATAGTACTCCGTGTCAACGAAGCTTTCCTTGCGCTTTTCCGTTTTCCCTCCCCGGACCATTGCCTGGGCCGTGACCTGGATTCACTGATTACCCCGGCCCCCTGGATGGCCACCGCCGATTCCGCCTCGTCAATGGCCGCCGGCGGAAGACCCATGGCCACAACCATGGTCAAGCAGACCTCAGGGGGGAAGGAACTGCTCAGGGTGTTCGCCGCCATCACCTCGGTCAGCGACAATGAAGGCCGGAAGCATCTGCTTCACATTCTGAGGCACATTCCCCCTGAATCGGGAAAACGGTCCACCGACAGCCTTATTCTTCCTGATGAGTTCTCAGCGGCCTTCGAGGCCTCCTGTGAACCCTCGCTGATAACAGGCTCCGGCGGGGAGATACTCAGGTGCAACCCTGCCTTCAGCGCGGAGTTCGGGTGGACACAGGCAAACCTTCGCGGAGCAGAACCATCCGCGGGGCTGATCCCGCCGGGGATGGCCCCTGAAGAGGACTACATAAGGGCCATGACCTCCGCAGGCAGGCTCCTCAGGCTGGAGACCGGCAGACTTGACTCCACGGGAGAAGAAAGAAGGGTCTCCCTTCTGTGCGTCCCTCTCGCGGACGGCACCGTATACAGGGTGTACAGAACCACGGAATCCAGGGCGATCACCGAGAACGACCTGCTGGCGGGCAACAGGTTCAGGGCCTGCCCGGAATCCGCCCTCCGCGGCGGGATGCTCTTCCAGTGCCGGACAGACAGGCAGAGGACTATGGAGTTCGTGGCTCCGGACTCCGGGGGATTCACCGGGTATTCCGACGAAGAACTGCTTTCCGGAAGGGTCGCCTATGGTTCGGTGATAGACGACCTTGACAGGGAGATGGTGATGAAGGCCGTCCAGGACTCCCTTCTCTCCGGCAGGGAGTACAGCATTACCTACAGGATCCGGAACAGCTCCGGAAGGACCCTCTGGGTAATGGAACAGGCCCGTGCCTTCAGGTCAGGGCTGGATTCCGTGGATTTCTGCGAGGGCTGCATAGTGGACATAACCGGCACCATGGAAAAGCCCGGCAGGGACGATTCCGCCAGGGACAGGATCGAAAAGCTCCACACTGTGGCGGGGGAACTCCAGAAAAGCCGTTCCGCCGGGGAGATCTACAGGATCTGCGCCGAGGCGGGGCTGTCCATTCTCGACGGTGTCTGCAGCTGCATCTTCCTTCAGGACGGTAACGACATGAAGATAGTAGCCTCGGCCGGAAAGGAAGAGTACCCCTGCGAAAGGGGCTGCAGCCTGGGTATGGCCCAGGTGGCACTGAACACATTGGGCCCCTGCTACTTCAGGTCCCGCGACCGTGGGGAGGGCTTCTGCCCTGCGGGCACCGCCGGTGTCTGCTTCAGGCTTGGGAAGAACGCCGTGTTCCAGGTGATGTCCAGGAGCAGAAGCATGTTCGGGAACGTTGACACAAGGATCCTGGAACTCCTACTGGGCTACACCGGCCAGGGGCTGAAGAGGATCGCCCTTCAGCACCAGCTGATCAGCCAGGCCCTCCATGATCCCCTCACCGGCATATACAACCGGAACTACTTCAACTGGCTAATACAGCTGGAGGAGCACAGGGCCAGGCGGCTCGACTCCGCCATCAGCTTCATCATGGTGGACGTTGACAACTTCAAGCACATCAACGACCATTACGGCCATCAGATCGGGGACAGGGTCCTTCAGGCTGTGGCCGGGGTGCTGGAGGACGCCCTCAGAAAGACCGACACCGTTCTGCGTTACGGGGGGGACGAGTTCCTGATAATCCTCACCAGGATGACGAAGGACTACACCCATGTGGTGGAGACCAGGATACGGGAATCCCTCCAGGGATCGGGGGAGCTGGAAGGCCTCGACGGGGAGAGGATAACCGTTTCCATGGGACACGCCTTCTGGACCCCGGACTGCAGCGAGACCATCGACGAGGTCCTCAAGGTGGCGGACATGCTCATGCTGGAGAACAAGAAGAGAAAAGCTAGAAAACGGTGATATCGAAACCGTCGGTGGTCACCACGAAGGTGCCGTCCTCGTCGGTCCTGTAAACGGGAATGCCCCTGCTGTCCAGCCTGTTCAGAACCTCCGCATGGGGGTGGCCGTAGGGGTTCCCCGAACCCACTTCTATCGCGGCTATCGACGGGTCCACCGCGTCCAGCCAGAGGCTGGAGGTGGAGGTGTACGAACCGTGATGGCCAACCTTGAGAACATCGGCCTGGAGCTGTTCCGGGGAGTAGAGCGAAAGAAGCACCTCTTCCCCGTCGTCCGTCTCCAGGTCACCGGTGAAAAGCATTGAAACGCTTTCGAAGGTAATCTTGATAACGATGGAGGCGTTGTTCATCTCACCTGTTCCGGGATAGGCGTCGGGGTTCAGGATCACCACGGTAAGGTCAGGGTCCCAGTCCAGGGTCATTCCCCTGTGGCCCACGATGTACTCCGCGTCGGAGTCCGCCACCGTTTCCAGGAAGTACTCGTATGAGGATGATGCCTCCCCGGTCCACCCGCAGTCCCAGACCTTTTCCACCGGCATGGCGTCGATGACGTCGCTGAGCCCGCCGATGTGGTCCGAATGGGGGTGGGTGGCGACAATGCCGTCAAGCTCGGTTATCCCCAGGCTGTCAAGCAGGGGGAGTATCCTGTCCTCCCCGCAGCTCCAGTAGCTTCTGTAGTCTCCGCCGTCTATGAGATAGCTGCCTCCGTTGGGTGTCCTGACCAGGATCGCGTCCCCGGAGAGGCTCCCGTATGAGGGATCGATGAAGAATACCGTTAGGTTCTCAGGCTCGTTCAGGGGAACCGTGAGGGATTCCTCGTTGCTCCAGGAGGAGAGCAGGGATGTGTTCCTTGTCTCCACCGCATACCAGTAGGTCTCCCCGGGGACCACTGTTGTGTCCGTCCAGGTGTTCTGAAGGGGGCTGTCCTGGAGTATGGCAACGGCCTGGGCCTGGGAGGGGTCGGCGGCTATTCCGGCCGAACCGCTTCTCCAGAGGATGTATGCGTCGAAGTCGCCGTCGGGGCACTGGGTCCAGCTTGCGTACACCGAGGTGTCTGCATGGAGCTGAATGGAGAGAGAGCTGGGCGTGGGAAGACCGCCGCCGGAGTCGGTGGGCGTCTCGCCGCATGAAAGGATCAGAAGGAACGCCGCCAGGGCGAATGTCAGCCTGCGCATCAGTCTCCCGCCATCTTTTTCAGTATCAGTCAGCCGCCGCCGCTTCCTCCTGAACCGGAAGGACCGGCGCAGAGCCGCCATGGATCACGAATATATCATAGAACTGCTGCATGAGCCTCCTGGCGTCGTCGCCGAAGATAAGCCTGAACTCCGGTTCTCCGGAAACCGCTATGACGTTCTCGGCTGTGCAGAGGGCCCTCAGCATCCAGTCCTCCACCTGGAACACAGCGGTATAGGAAATGGTTCCATCCGCCAGCCAGTCGCTCTGGAATTCCTCAGCGTCCTCTATCAGGAAGCCGAAGGTGGTCCTGTCGGCCAGTATCCTGATCAGCTCCGTTCCGGTGACCACCGGAAGAGCGCTTCCCGGCCCGGGCCCCGTTTCCGTGCCTATGCTCCCCCCGGAGCCGCCCTGGGCCCTGCAGGCGAAGGTGACCTGGAAGGTTACAACCGCTTCATCGCTTCCCGTGGAGGTCCGGGTGATGGCAGGCCTTATCTCCAGAAGGGTTCCGTCGGTCTCGGTGCGGCAGCCCGCCAGTGTGTGCCTGGTCCAGTTCCCGGACTCCTCTGTGATCACCGTTCCGCCGCCTGCGAGCGGATGCCTCGTAACGGTGGTGTCCGGTGCCTGCACCCCTCCGCCTCCGCCT
>CAYLXG010000021.1:0-21341 GCA_964387445.1 uncultured bacterium | reverse complement strand
CCGTTACAGGGGCATACTCGGGATAGAGCTCCAGGTGGATTGAGCCCCGCTCGGTCTCCATTTCGACCGAGTAGGTCCTGTCGGTGTCTATCTTCATCTCCGGTGGGGCGCTGTAGTTCCTGGCCAATTCTTATCCTCCTAGTTGATGATGTTAACGAGTCTGCCCGGCACGATTATGATCCTCTTCGGCCTACCGCCCCGGAGGTGCTCCTGGATCCTCTCGGAGGCAAGGGCCGCACTCTCTATCTCTTCATTCGTTGCGTCAGCTGCCACCATTATCCTGTCCCGGACCTTTCCGCGGACCTGAACCGCCATTTCAACGGAGTCCTTCACCAGGTCTTCCTCGTTCCAGCCGGGCCAGTTCTCCAGGTGAACCGTCTCTCCGTCCCCGCCGAATCCCAGCCTGTGGCAGAGGTCCTCGGCGATGAACGGGGCAGCCGGGGCAAGCACGGTGAGGAACTCCCTCTGGGCCTTACGCCAGGATGAGCGCGCCGCCGTGGCCTTGTCCCTGTTGGCCGATATGAAGTTGAGGAACTCCATCATTGCGGCTACGGCGGTGTTGAACTGGAAGCCGTCGATGTCGGTGGTCACCTTCTTCAGCATCCTGGCCAGCTGGTAATCCAGTTCCTTCCTGAAGTCGCCGTCCTCCTCCGCTTCCTCCAGGGAGGCGGTTTCCAGGAAGAGGGTCCATACCCTCTTCAGGAACCTGTACGTTCCTGCAATTCCCTCCTCGCTCCACTCCAGCTCCGCCTCGAAGGGGCCCATGAAGAGGATGTAGAGCCTGAGAGCGTCGGCTCCGTACTTGGTCACCATTTCGTCCGGGGTTATTACGTTCCCCTTGCTCTTGGACATCTTCTGGTGATCGTAGCTAAGGAGCATTCCCTGGTTCTTCAGGGAGCTGAACGGTTCGGCGAACCCCACCATCCCCGCGTCGTACATTACTTTAGTGAAGAACCTGGCGTAGATGAGGTGCATCACCGCATGTTCGGCTCCGCCCACATAAAGGTCCACGGGAAGCCACCTGTCAACCTCTTCCCTTTCGAAGGGGGCGGTGTCGCAGCCGGGGGAGGCGAACCTGAGGAAATACCAGCTGGAGCAGGCGAACCCGGCCATGGTGCTTGTCTCCCTGGTGGCCTCACCACCGCAGTTCGGACACTCTGTCCTTACCCAGTCATCGCATGATGCAAGAGGTGAACGGCCGGTGTCGTCCGGCGCGTAGCTCTCCACGTCGGGGAGCAGGACCGGAAGGTCCCTGTCGGGAACCGCTCCGCACTTTTCGCAGTGGATGATGGGAATGGGAGCGCCCCAGTAGCGCTGCCTGCTCACCAGCCAGTCCCTTATCCTGTACCGGACCTCGGCTTTGCCGAAGCCCTTTTTCTCGGCGAACTCCGCCATCGTTCTCCTGGATTCCTCCGAGGAAAGGCCGGTGAACCGGCCGCTGTTGATCAGCTGGCCGTCGGCCACGGTGGCGGCTTCCTCCACCCCCTGGGGAACGCCGTCCGGGGCTATTACCTCAATTATTGGAATGCCGTACTTCAGGGCGAAGGCATGATCCCTCTCGTCGTGGGCGGGAACGGCCATTATCGCCGCTGTGCCATAGCTCCCAAGAACATAGTCGGCGGTCCAGACCGGTATTCTCTCTCCGTTGAAGGGATTCACCGCGCAGGCGCCGGTGAACACTCCTGTCTTCTCCTTTTCCCCGGCAACCTGCCTTTCCAGGTCGCTCTTGGAGGCCGCCATGGCAATGTAGCTCTCCACCGCTTCCCTGTGCTCAGGGGCGGTAATCCTCATCAGGTCCGGATGCTCCGGGGCGATGACGCAGAAGGTGGCTCCGTAAATTGTGTCTATTCGCGTGGTGTACACCGGCAGTTCGATGACTCCCCCGGGGGTCTCCACCGAGAAGATGACCTCGGCGCCTTCCGAGCGGCCTATCCAGTTCCTCTGCATCGCCTTGATGGACTCGGGCCAGTCGAGGTCCTCCAGGTCATCAAGGAGTCTGTCCGCGTAATCCGTGATCCTGAAGTACCACTGGGGAAGCCTCTTCCTTGTAACCTCGCCTCCGCACCGCCAGCAGACCCCTCCGGCGGCCTCCTCGTTGGAGAGGACTATCCTGCACTCGGGGCAGTACATCTGGAAATTGTCCGACTGGTACGCCAGCCCCCGGTCGAAGAGGAGCAGGAAGAAGTACTGGGTCCATCTGTAGTAGTCCGGAGACGAGGAGTTGATCTCCCTTGACCAGTCGTATCCAGCCTCGAAGAGCTTCATCTGCCTCTTGTAGTTCAAGGTGTTGATCCTGGTGACCTCGGCGGGATGGGTTCCCGTCTTGATGGCGTACTCCTCCGCCGGCTGCCCGAAGGCGTCCCATCCCATAGGGTGGAGGACATTCAGCCCCTCCATCTTCTTCTTGCGGCTTATCACATCTGTGGGAACGTAGTTCCTGCAGTGCCCCACTGACAGACCGGCTCCCGAGGGATAGGGGAAGTAGTCAAGGCAGTAGAAGTTTTCCCTGTCGGGATCGCTGCCTGTCCTGTAAAGGTCGATCTTATCCCAGAAAGGGGACCATCTGCTCTCCAGATCCTTGAAATTGTAGCTATCCACCATCAGGCCCTTTCAGAATGTCGTTGGGGGGAAATATACAAAACCCGGAAGCCCCGGCGGGCTTATTGCCTGCTCACCGCGCCGAGAACGAACCGAAGCCCCCTGGGCGAGAAACCCGCAAACGGGCATCCTGACACTTCCAGTATCTCGAAGAGCACCGCCAGCTCCATGGCAGGACCGAAGGTCTGCGGTTCTTCAGGATGGAAACCTTCCAGGGTCTGCTCGAGGTTCTCGGGGAAACCGGTTATGGTGAGTACGGCCTGTACCTCTCCGCTGGCGGCTTCGGGATACAGTGAAAAAGCCACGGGAGACTCAACTGCGTGGTTCTGGCAGAGCATCGATATCCCTCCAAGCACGGCCTCGGGCATTATGGTGACCTCCGGCAGACCCTCCTTCATGGAGAGGGTCGGGGGTCTGAGCCCCCTTTCCGCGAATGCTGTATGAAAACCGGCAAAGAACCTCTCCAGGGATACGACCCTGTAGTTCTCCCGGGAAACAGCAAGGGCAGCCTTGAGAAGTTCGGCGGCTGCCGATGAGGTTTCACTGGCGTAGAGTATCGTTCTGGCGAACCCGGCGAAGTGATCCGATGCATCGAGGAAACTCAGCAGGGCTTCGGTGCGGTGGGCCGTATCGGTGCAGAAGCCCTCAAGATAGGCAGCAAGGTCGTTCATGCTGTTCCTGAGCGAGCGGGAAGCACTCACGGAAGAGGATTTGATCACCGCAGTTCCCCTGAGGCTCGAAACGGCCTCGCAGAGGGATTCCAGCAGTGCCACGTTCACCCCGGGTGTGAATCTCGTTCCGTACTCCCTGCCGTCCAGAAGGAGGGAGGGTCCGGTCTGCCACCGCATCGTCCGGCCGCTGGCCGCTTCGGAAAAAGTGGAGAAGACCGGGTCGCCGTTCCTGAGGACCTCGATCTCTCCTGAGCAGCTGTGTTCGAGACAGATATCAGCGAGCTTTCGCAGGATCTCCCTTTCCCCATCCATGGAGACCACTCCCAGCAGACCCCGGATCACATCGGTGGATACCGCACCCTCACCCCGGGAAAGGTCACATGCCGTCTCACCGGAAATGGGGACACCGGTAACAAGATAACCGAAATCCCCGGTGAATATCCTGTGGTCCTCCAGGAAACTGACCCTCCAGACATGGGGCTCGGTGGCGGCGCCGTCGAGCCTGGCGGGTTTCCATATCATCCTGCGTGGATCCCCGGCGGGGGATTCGCCTGTTATCAGTGAGTCCAGCGTGAGCCCGTGCCCTTCAGGATCGATCAGGGCCTGAAGGTGCCCGGAGGTGAAACCATCAGCCCTTACCCCGGTCAGTTTCTCCATGGGGGGGTTCAGATGCACCATCTCTCCGTTCCTCCTGAACAGGGCCGCGGGAAAGGCCATGCTTCCCAGGATGACACCCGCCATGTCCTTCCCTCCGGCCTGCGTTCCGGCGGTCCTGGAACCGTCACCGGATTGGGATCCCGACGCCCCGGAACGAACCAGAGAGGTCATCAGCTTGAGAACGGCGCCGTCGTACCCCGGTTCGGCGGGGTCACACAGGAGCAGGAACCCCCGGTTGGCCGTACCCTTTCCCAGGGGAACCAGGCTGCACCTCTCGAAGGAGCTTCTGAGAATGCCCAGCTCACCCCCGGCAAGTACCCTGTGGTCATCGCCCCTCCATACGATCGTGGGGAAACCCAGTTCGGCGGGTTCCATTCCCTTTATCTCCCTGGGCCAGTCCCCGTGAACCTCGGTGAGGGAAAGGGTCTCCGATGAATCGTAGGAGTACCTGAGAACGGCCCGGGAGCCGGTGAGTTCCAGTACCCTGCGGCATACACCTGCGTAGTCTCCCTGCATTATCTCTTCGGCAATGCCCGCCATTCCGGTGAGGCAGTTCTTCAGGCTGTTCACCTCCTCCCGAAGGGAGGTGAGTTCGGTCCTGTCCTCGAAGAGGCATACGAAGTTCACAGCCTGGTTCATCTCGTTCCTGACAGCCCTCAGCGTGTGCCTCACCAGAAGGTGGCGCTCCCCCTCCACATTGAAAGGGACCAGGGCTGACTGTTCCGCCCTTTCCTCGCCGAGAAGCCTTTCCGAGGCTTCGTGAACCCAGCGGTAGGAATCGTCTGGAAGAACATCGTGGAGCTGAAGCCCTATCAGGGAACCCTTTCTTCCGCTTATCCTCTCGAAACCAGGGTTGCAGAGCAGAACCCTGAGCCCGGTGTCCAGAAGGATAAGGCCTGTTTCCGTTGACTGTATGTAGGCCTGGTTGAGCCTGTTTAGCGCCCTCAGCCGTTTCGTTGTGTTGTAGTTCTCGCTTGAGTCGCTGAATATGCCGATAATGCCCGGTCCGCCCCTGCACAGGACCCCTTCGAGCTTCTTCTCCCCAGATGGACGGAACTCAAGCCTGACCTCGTGTCCCAGATGGACCGAGGAAAGGATGCTGTTCCAGTTGTAAAGGACAGGGGGCGGAAGAACATCCTCGACATTCTTGCCCTTTACATCCTCTTCCCTTGGCCCGAAAAGATATGACATCCGCCTGTTCCACCTGAGGATGGTGCCGTCGGTACCGAAAGCCGCCACCCCCGTGGCCATGTCAGACACCAGATCGTACTCATGACCCTTCTCCAGGATAACCGTGACAGAGTTCGAGTAACGGGTGTCTCCGGGGACTATCACAAGGTTCAGCTCCGTATCCCTGGCAACTCCGTTCCCGTCCACTAGAGCCCCTGCCACGGATCCCGGAAGCGCGGCCAGCGGATCCGTCGCCCCTGTGAGTTCCTCACGGGTCTTTCCGAGAACAGAGTACGGATCCCCTTCCACCGACAGCCTGCCGGTGGAAGGGGTGAACGAGAGACGGGTCCAGGCACCGGCGCCCTGATTCATGGGGTCACCCCGAGAAGGAATAGCTCAGTCCGATGGTGAACTGGGTTGCTGAATCGTCCACTCTGTCGGCTTCCTCATCGGGAAACGCGGTGTTCGTCCTGGCCCGGAACCTGTTAAGGATACCGCCGCCCATGGTGAACCTGCCTATCCTTCCGCTGAAGCCCAGACCGAATCCGAAACCAGCCCTGTTGGCCACCCTCTGATCGTCGAAGCTTGCCGATGTGAGGGCGTTGAGGTTCTTTGTCAGGGGCATGATTATGGAAAGCTTCCCCAGGAAACGGTTCCCGTCAAAGGGAGAGATGAGCTCGCCCTCGAAACCCACCGTGATCTTCTTCAGGTGTTCAGCGTAGGCGCTGAATCCAAGACTCACTGATTCTTCCATGTACCGGGTTCCCGAGGAATAGCAGAGGCCGGACTTGAAGAGGTCGCCGTTCAGCGCGAGACCCGCATGCCAGGCGAACTCGTTCTCATCGAATGACCAGAACGCCGAAGAGTCCGGGATGGAATACCTGTTGCTGTTGAAGAAGTACTCATAGTCGGCGGAGGCGGTGCGCATCCCGCCGGAAAAGCCGGCGGAGAGAACTCCCGTGAGGACCATGGAAGCGCTTCCCATGGCTTCATGCTGCCCGCCGTCCGCATACAGCACCTCCACGCCGATCTCAGGATCCTCAGGATCGTCGTAGACGGTGTGGGTGCCCTCGTAGCCGAACTCCGCCACCTTCGCGTACCCCGCGCCCAGCGTAACCGGCCCCACGGGCCACACCGCGGCTCCGGAAAAGTTGTCAAGGGTGGTGAGGGTTCTCACCGTTTTGTCTATGTCTGATTCTATCACCCGTTCGGTCCAGGTAATGGCGGAATAGGCCGACTGAACGGCTCCGCCCGCCCATGGGGTCAGTGCCGGATTGGTAAAGATGCATGCCGGTTCGGAGAGACTCAGGGCCTTGGCGGAACCCAGGGCAAGTGATGTGGGCGAAAGGCCGGGGATCGGTGTGCCGTCGTTGATCGAGTCGTAGTATCCGAAACAGAGACCGGGCAAATTCAAAGTGAACAGCAATACTGCCAGAAGTATCGAGCTTCTCATGAAAAAAACCTCCGTGTTTACAGCGGGATGGTAGCCCCGACGGTAAAGCCTGTTATGACGTCCGTAATCGTGTCGGCCTCAGGGAAACCGAAGACCAGACCGTTCCTGTTCTCGCTGTTGAAGTTGAACGCGGCGTTCAGGTCCATCCAGCTGAAGTTGACCGTGGTTCCCAGGGACAGCCCAAGCGAGATGTTGGACTCCTCCTCTCCCTTGGAGGTGAGGTTAACACCGCCTCTGAAGAAAAGGTTCCGGTCGGCGTGGATTCCTCCGAAGACCGCTGCGGTCCAGGCGGACTCCCCTTCGGTGTCATAGACCTTGGCTTCCAGACCCACCCCGGGATAACCCCGGGAGATCTCTCCGAACACGATGCCGGCTCCATAGTGGGCGGGGCAGTTGTCGGATCCCGAGGCATAGAAAAGACCGGCTTCAGCACCGTTGCCCAGCAGAACGGTGGTTCCCGCCCGCCATGCGAACTCGCCTTCATCCCTTGACCAGGTGCTTAAGGAGTCTTCTATGGACTCGCTGAAGTGATGCCTGTAGTACTCGTAATCCACTTTGCCGGTCCGATAACCCGCTGCGGCTCCAAGCCTGACGCCAGGAGCAATGCTGCCTGCGGCGCCGAAGGCTGCCTCCCAGATGCTTCCTTCCACGGTGAAGTCCTCGAAACCCGCTATCACCGGCTCAAGCTCCCCCTCGATGAAAAAATACTCACCCTTGTAGGTGTAGTCCCGTATCTTGGAAATGCCTGCGGCAATGCTCACAGGACCGGACTGAAGCGAAGCCTCAAGCCCTGTGATGCCAAGTCCGGCGTAGGTAAGGCTGTGCTTCCCCAGGCCGTCGTCCACGGTCTGCTTCAGTATCAGTGCTCCGGCGTTCATGATGAGCGAGGAGCCGGATATCCCCGAGGGGTTCCCGAAGAGGTTCATTCCGCCGACGTTGACCGCTGAAGCGCCAGCGAATCCGTGGGCTTCCAAGGCCAATGGCGTCGGGATATCCGTAACCGTATGCCGTACTTGTAATAAGTGCCGCGACAAGCGCAGACAGCAGAAGATTGCCTCTCATGGTTCCTCCAGGTTCGAATGAGTGTTGCCAGATGAATAATACACATCTTGACCACAGGAGGAAACCAGCGGATTCCCCGCGTCCCTTGATGCCGGGAGAATGAGCATGCATGTTTGGTGCTTACCCATTTCATACTGGAATGGTACATTAAGAGGGGGTATGTATGCGAACTGTCCTTTTCTGTCTCTGGGTGATGATTCCCGGAGCCATGGCCGGCACGGTGGATGTTCATCCGGTGGCGGACATGACCACCACACCCACAGGCGCGGCAACCGCCACGGCTTATGTGGAGATATGCCACAGACCCGCCCACGGGCACCCTGACACCAGGGGCTCAATGATCTTCGACCTTTCAGGTCATACCGGGTGGACCGCCGAATCCGCAATCCTGAACCTGGATGTGTTCTACCAGAGCGGATGCGGACTGCCCACCGCTTTCAATACCTGGGCCGCAGCGGAGGAGTGGGACGAGACATGGTCCGGAAGTCACCTTCTGCACGGCTCCGACAACTGGGGGATGTTCACCTTCAGCGGAACGGCATGGTACCAGCTGGACATCACGGATCTGGTAAATGCGTGGCTGTCGGGCTCTGTTCCCAACCATGGCCTTGTTTTCCAGGCGGTGGACAGCAATCAGGCGGAGCACAGATTCTACTCGAACAACGCTGTGGATCCCGAGGTCCGACCCTTCCTTTCCATTACCTTTCCGGAATCGTTCACTCAGATGACGTGGACGGGTATCAAGAGCTCTTTCTGACAGCTTTACGCAGAAGCCCCCGGCTCTCACCGGGGGGCTTCTCATACTGAACAGCCGTGCTAGAAGTTGTTCTTCACGTAGTCGTATCCGGCCTTCACAGCCTTGGCGTTCAGGTCGATGATCGCCTGACTCTTTCCCTTGAAAAGCTTGGGAAGGAGGGCGATTATGTCCTGGGGGTCGAACATGCCCGTTATTCCGGCATATGCTCCAACGCTCACCAGGCTCTGAACCCTTGTGTTCCCCAGTTCGTCGGCGATACCGGTAACCGGGACCGGGAAGACTGTGATGTCGTCCCTCTTCGGCTTCACGTCTATGAGTGTACTGTTGTACATCAGTGTTCCGCCCGGGAGAATGAACTCCTCGAACTTCTCCATGCTGGGTCTGTTCATTGCCATGACCATCGAAGGGTGAACAGCTTCAGCGGCTCCTATTGTGCCGTCCTGAATGTTTACGGAGCAGTTGGCGGTTCCGCCCCTCATTTCAGGGCCGTAGCTGGGAAGCCAGCTCACATTGTAGCCGTATTCCAGCGCTACGCTGGCCAGGGCCTGTCCGGTGACCATTATGCCCTGCCCTCCGAAGCCTGCTACCCTGATCGACATCTTGCTGTACTTCCCGGAGGCCTCGGGCCTCTTGAAGTCCACGTCCTTCTCGCTGGAGATCCCCAGCTTGTCCCACACCTGGGCGGGATCCATGACCGGTACCGGCCTTTCGGTGATCCTGGCCTCTTCGGCAAGGTCCCTGTACACCCCCAGGGGGTAGAGGGGCATCATCTTCGCCTCGACCCACTCCATGGCCTTGGGAGCATCCATCTTCCAGCCGCTGGGGCATGTGGAAAGGACCTCCACGAACTGGAAGCCTTTCCTCTCCTTTGCGTTCTGGATCGCCTTCCGCACGGCGTTCCTGGTCTTCCTTATATGGGCGGGGTTGTGCAGGGAGACCCTCTCGATGTAGTTGGGAGCGGTGAGCTGGCTGAGAACCTCGCACATCTTTATGGGGTATCCGTCGGTGTCCAGGTTCCTTCCATAGGGGGAAGTGGTGGTTATCTGACCCTCCAGGGTGGTGGGGGCCATCTGGCCGCCGGTCATGCCGTATATGGCATTGTTCACGAAGAAGACCGCCATGTTCTCGCCGCGGTTGGCCGCCTGGAGGATATTGTTGCCTCCGATGGCCGCAAGGTCGCCGTCTCCCTGGTAGCTTATTATCACCTTGTCGGGGTTGGCCCGGCTCACGGCGGTGCCCACCGCCGGCGCCCTTCCGTGGGCCACCTGGAAATTGCCTGTGTCGAAGTAATAATAGGCGAACACACTGCACCCGACGGGACTTATGAGGATGGTGTCGTCCACCAGGTCAAGGTCCTCCAGCGCTTCTGCTATGAGCTTGTGCAGTATGCCGTGGCCGCAGCCGGGGCAGTAGTGGGTACGGTCCTTTTCCGCGCCGGGCTTGTACTTGTAAACCTCGGCGAACCCTTTGGGTTTTCTGAGCATGGTCTTCTTCATTACTTGACCTCCCCGTAGAGCTTGGAGACCTTCTCAACGATCTCCACCGCGGAGGGCACGTTCCCTCCGGCGCGGAAATGAAGGTCGCTCTTCATTTTGCCGCAGAGGGCAAGGTTCACGTCGTCCACCATCTGGCCTGTGGAAAGCTCCACAGTGAGAACATGCTTTATGCCCCTGTCGGGCATGGCATTGATGGCTTCCTTGGGGAACGGGAAGAGTGTGACGGGGCGGAAAAGACCCAGCTTCACGCCGTTCTCCCTGGCCATGTCCACCGCGGTCCTGAGGACCCTGCTCACGGAACCGTAGCCGATCACCGCGATCTCGGCGTCTTCCATCATGTATTCCTCGAAGCGGACCTCGTTCTCCTCGATCTTCCGGTACTTCTTCAGAAGCTCGTTGTTCCACCACTCCAGATCGTCGTGGTCCAGGTAGATGGAGTTGACCAGGTTCTTGTTCAGGGGGCTTCCGAAAACGGCGTATTCGCTCTTGTCGGGAAGCTGCTTCACCGGTTCGGGAATGGTAACGGATTCCATCATCTGGCCGATCACGCCGTCGGTGAGGACGAATACCGGGGTTCTGTACTTATCGGCAAGGTCGAAGGCCAGCATTGTGAAATCGCACATCTCCTGACAGCTCGCCGGGGCGAGGACGATGCTTCTGTAGTTCCCGTGGCCTCCGCCCTTCACCACCTGATTGTAGTCTCCCTGCTCGGGTCCGATGTTGCCCAGGCCGGGGCCGCCGCGCATTATGTCCACGATCACGCAGGGCAGCGCCGCCCCTGCGCAGTAGGATATGCCCTCCATCTTCAGGCTTATGCCTGGCCCGGAGCTGCCGGTCATGACCCTCTGGCCGCTTCCCGCCGCTCCGTAAACCATGTTTATGGCCGCCACTTCGCTTTCAGCCTGGAGGAATGTCCTGCCGAGCTTGGGGAAGAGGGCAGCGGCGGACTCGGCTATCTCGCTTGCCGGTGTAATAGGGTATCCGTAGTAGGCAGTGCACCCCGCCATGGCCGCCCCGTATACGGCGGCGTAGTTCCCTTTCATAAGCATTCTTGCCATGTTATGCCTCCCCGTTGGTGGCGGGGTCGTAATCCCGCAGGTAAACCACTATTGCGTCGGGTTCAGGGCAGGTGTAGAAGCAGCTTCCGCAGCCCACGCACCCCTCGCCCTTGTACTCGGCGTAGTGATAGCCCTTGGAATTCAGCTTCGGCGAGAAGACCAGGACCTGTTTAGGGCAGTGGGCGATACAGAGACCGCAGCCCTTGCACTTGTCCGGGTTCACCTCTGAGCGAGGATACTTCGCGTCGGTCAATTGAGGGACCTCCTTGCTATGTTTATGATTGATACACAACAACAAAGTTGATTTGTGCCTGTTGAGCCTCGGGTTTCTACAATGGCATGGGATGCCATTGGCGTCAACCTCGGCGATGCCCATGGGACCAGCTATCTGGAGCTTATTTCATGAAACGGAACGAGCCGCTTCGCCCAGCCATCCCTGGTCTCCCTGAAGCCGTCCATTTCCAGGTCCAGGGCATCCCCCTCCCACCCGGTGATCTTCATCGTTCCATATCCGTCAAGGCTCAATGCCCTTGAAAGCTCCCCGACGATCCGGTGACCGGGAACCTTCGGGCGCAGGAACTCAACTGAGGCTATCCTCTCCCCCGGTATGCACAGTCTGAAGGAGAGAACCTCAGATCCATCCGAGAGAAGCACAGCGGTGCCGTCCTCCAGAGCGGATATCACCGGGCGGCTTCCCCGTGGGATCCTCCTGAGCCTTCGTGATGTCACCACCAGCGCCGGAATATAGAGCGCCGCGAAGAGGACCGCTCCATTGAGCGTTCCCCCGAGACCCTCCCTTTCCAGAACTGCAAAGGCCCCGGCGTGAAGGATGAATACCGTGCCCATGGAGAGGGACATCAGCCGGGTTCCCTCCTCCCCCAGGATGCCCTTCAGCATTCCCCCGGCCATCCTCCCCGGAAGGTTCCACCTGAAAGCCGCTGAGAGAAGGAGAAGCGCTCCCAGCACAGCCTCGATGTGAATCAGCCCGGCGCCCAGGAAAGCCATGATCCCGAACAAGGCCCCCTCCACCATGAGCCCGGGCTTCCTTCTGTGGAAGGGAAGCAGGGCGAGGAAGGAAAGCACTCCGGCGGCTAGACCTGCGACACCAGCTGCGGTGCCGTCCCAGATGAGGTCCCCGGCAAGGAAAAGGACCGCTACCAGCAGTTCAGGCCAGATGGCTGCGATCACTCAGCTTCACCGGCCCCTGTGGCTTTGATCCTGTCGAAAAAGTCCCTGACGAGCCTTCTGGCGGTCATCTCGCTCTTGGTGGCGCATCTTCCGGTGAGGACGTTGAGGCCCATCTTCATGAAGCCCAGGGGGTGGCTTGCAAGCCTTGCTGCGTAGTAATGAAAGTAGGTCACGAGACGGTACCTGTTCAGATGGGGATAATCGCTTCGCCATACGGGGGAAAAACACAGCTCGTCTATCTCACTGAAGCCCTTAAGGGAGGGCTCGTCCATGGAAGGGGTGCCCGGGAAGGGTGTCATGATGGGCATCACCACCTCCTTCACCCCCGCCCTGGCCAGTCGGCGGATATAGGCCCTTGTCTCCCTCCTGTCGCCCTCCGTCTCCCCGGGTGTGCCCGCAACGAAGAAACAGCATGTGGCGATCCCCAGTTCGGAGGCTTTTTCGATGAGACTGGGAACCCTGTGGATGTCGGCTGTCTTGTTCATCAGTTCAAGCACCCGTCTGGATCCCGACTCCGGAGAAAGTGAGAAGTACCTGCACCCGGCCTCGGCCATGAGCTCCAGGAGTTCCCCGTCCAGGGTCTCCATCTTGAGCCCGGAGGGGAAACAGAAGGTTATCTTCCACCCCCTTGAGATAATTCCCCTGCAGATCGCCTCCACCCTGCCCCTGTCGATGGCGAAGTTCTCGTCCTGTATGTGAAAATCCGATACGCCGTATTCGTCCATGTGGTACTGAAGCTCTTCCAGGACCTTCTCTGCGCTCTTCGCCAGCCATCTGCCGCCGCACATCCCCGGGGCCTGGCAGAATGAGCAGTTGTAGGGGCATCCCCGGGAGGTGAGGATGTTCATGTACCTGACCCCACGGATCACCGGACCATGGCTGTAGCCCAGGTTCCAGTAGGTCTCAAGGGGAATCAGGTCAACCGCCGCGAAGGGCTGGGCGTCGAGGTCGGTTGTGTACTTTTCCTCCCTCTCCCTGTGGAAGGAAGGGGTTACGATACCATCCACCCCGGGGTCGGCGGTCTTGCCCTCTATGTGGTGGAGCACAGCCGGGAACCTCTTCTCGCCCTCTCCCAGCACCACGAAATCAGCCCCCGCCTCGATGAAGTCCCCGGGGACGAATGTGGTGTGGTATCCCCCGACAATGACCTTCCTTTCGGGAACCGCTCTTTTCAGCTCCCTCACTATTGCCATGGCCATGTGGTGTTCGGCGGCGCAGTGGACGGAGATGCCCGCGGCGCAGTCGGGCCTTGTCCTCCCGGCGATCTCAGCCGGGGTCAGACCCCTTGCCCGGTACCTTTTCCTGAAGGTGTAGAACCTGTGGGGCGCTTCGCCATAACCGTCCACTATCTCCACGGTATGGCCGGAGGCCCTCACTGAACCCGCGAGGTAGGCCAGCCCGGAAGGGATACCCGGAATGCTTCCGTAGAAATCCGCTTTCAGGTGAACCACCGGAGGCCTTATCAGAACGGTGCGCATCTCAGTGAAGCTGCGGTTCCAGGGGGCGCTTCATGTACCTGGCGGTTGCCAGAAGACGGAGGCCGTTGATGTAATTCTTCAGGTCCAGGAAGCTCTTCATCCGTCTGATCTTCTTCCAGACCAGTTTCGGTCTCAGATAGAACCTCCTGTGACCCTCCTGAATAAGGAAGCGTATCTGATCTTCCGTCATCCCCTCGGGCACGAAGGACACGTTCTTGAAATTGAAGCGGTCCTTTGTGAACATCGCAGGCTGTATCTTGCCCTGGAGGAGCTTCTCGTAGACCTCGCTTCCCGGAAGGGGGGTCAGGTTCACGAACACCGCATAGTCCAGATCGATGGAACAGGCGAAATCGATGGTCTCCAGGCCCTCCTCGAAGGTCTCCCCCGGAATGCCGAACATGAAGGTGCCATAGGCTTCCATGCCCAGCTTGCTGGTCAGGTTCACCGCATACCGTATCTGGTCCAGCTTCGTGCCTTTCTTAAGGGCGTCGAGGTTCTTCTGCACCCCGCTTTCGATCCCGTAGAGTATTCTCCAGCAGCCTGCCTCCTTCATCCTGCGGAGCAGCTTCTCGGAGACCCTGTCCACCCTGGCGTTCACCGCCCAGTCCACGTCGAGCTTCCTGCTGATGATCTCGTCGCAGAACTGCAGGGCCCTGTCCTCGGAAAGAGTGAAAGTGTCGTCCCAGAATGCGATGTCCTTGACCCCCTGCTCCTTTACAAGCCACTCTATCTCATCGGCGATGTTGGAGGCGGACCTCATCCGGGTGTGCCTGTCGGTGTGGCAGAAAGTGCACTGATAGGGGCAGCCCCTTGCCCCGATGATGTTGGCGTGGGGAAGCCTGTTGTAGAAGGTGGGGCTGGGAAGGTATGCCCTGGGCGGCGCAAGCTGATGGGCAGGGAAGGGAAGGGTGTCGATGTCCTCGACCTGCTCCCTGTCGGGGGTTTTGACCAGTTCGCCGCCGTGGTGGAAGACAAGCCCGGGAACATCCACGGGGACACGGCCCTCCCCCAGGGAGTTCACGAGCTCCCGCATGGTGTGCTCGCCTTCGCCCTTCACGATGTAGTCTATTCCGTCGCACTGCTGGAAGCACTTCTCCTGCCAGAGGGTCGGGTGAATGCCCCCGGCCACAACGGTGGATCCGGGGAAACGCTTCTTCATCTCGCTGATCATCCACCTTGAGTTCTCCCAGTCCACACTGGTGAGGGTTACTCCGATGACATCAGGGTTGAGTTCCTCGAGACGGGCCATGGTCTTCTCGAATGTGTGAAAGAGCCCTTCAAGATATGTCACCTCGTGGCCGTCCTGTATGAGGTACGGAGCAAGGTAGAGAAGAGAAGGGGACGGAACCACGTTCACAAGGGGCTTGATCCTGAGCCACTTGAACAGCGGGATCCTGGCATTCATAAAATCGTGCTGGTCCTGTTCCCAGCACGCCGGCATGGTAAGCAGTACGACTTTCATGGTCTGTGGAATATATTCAGCCTTTCACCCGTTGTCGCCCGGGTAAGCACCGGAGGTTGGTTCAGTTGGCACTTCCCGTTACGATATCAGTTGTAATACCCGCCTGGAACGCAGGGACAACCCTGACCAGGTGCCTGGATTCCCTGAAGGAGCAGACCAGGGAACCCTTCGAGGTCATACTGGTGGATGACGGCTCCACCGACGACACCCGCCGGCTTGCTGAGGGCTACCAGGTGAAGGTGCTCTCCACAGGGGGCAGGAAGGGTCCCGCCTCCGCCAGGAACCTGGGGGCGGAGGAAGCGGGAGGGGATGTCCTCCTGTTCCTTGATTCAGATGTCACCGTTCCCGGCGATCTGCTGGAAAAGGTCGCAGGTCACTTCAGGGATGATGCGGTGTGGGCGGTGCAGACCCTCTACACACCCCTCTGCCCGGCTTGCGCCATTGGATCCAGGTATCAGAACTACTACTACTGGTACAGCCTGAACAGGATGCCCGGGGAGAACTCGGCCACCTTCGCCACATGGTGCGCCGCGGTGAGGAGGAACAGGTTCCTGGAGATCGGCGGCTTCAACGTGCGTATCCCTGAGCCAACCGTGGAGGACGAGGAGCTGGGGTACACCATCGCCGACCTGGGCGGAAGCATAGTCCTGGACAAGTCTCTGAAAGTTACCCACCTGGCTTCCTACGACATCTCCCAGTTCACCAGCCGCAGGCTCAGGATGGCCAGGGCCCAGGCTAAGAGCGGCTGGAGGCAGGTCAAGGACAGGCTGCTTGCCAGGTACATCAATGTGAAGGAATCCGGCACCCACCACAGCAGGTGGGTGGTGCTTTCCATCATACTGGTGCTGACCGCCCAGCTGTCAGCCGCCGCCGGGCTGGCAGCATGGGATCCCGCCTTCCTCATCGCCGCCCTGGCAGCGGTGCTGCTGGCCCTGGTCTGCCACTGGGGCTTCCTTGCAAGCGCAGCCGGGAATGCCGGGAAGGGAGTACTGCTGCCCTTCGCCCTCATGTGCCTTTACGGCATGGCGGTGCTGGGATGGGGCATAGTACAGGGGACCATGCAGTTCGCCATGGGCAGGAAGTACTAGTTCCCCACTTCCAGCATGTATACCTTGGGATAATCCTCCGGGGCCGTATCGAAGGCGATGAAGCCGTTGTCGAAGCAGTAGCCCAGACCATCGACTCCGCTGATCTCAGGTATCACGGCCACGAACAGCAGCTCTCCCTGGAAGTCGTAGACCTCGAAGGTTGGACTGTCGGTCCACCCCTGTGCGACCCAGATCCTGTCCTCTTCGTCTATCTCTATGGATGCTATGGCGTTCCTGTACTGAGGCTGGCCGTCGTAAAGCCTGTCCCGGTTCATGGAGCTGCCGCTCTCGGTGCTTGTGGAAAGGGATTCGTGGTAGGCGCCTTCCATCAGCTCCTCCTCCGACTTGGGTACGGGGACCCACTCCTTCTCCACCGAGAAAAGCTCTTCCCCGGATGGGCCGAAGGCGGTGAAAGCCCAGACACTGTCGCAAGTCTGCGCCACTGCCACGGAGCCGTCCCCGGCGGTATCCCAGGTAATGCCCACTGTGTGCACGTTCAGGTCCCCGTCCTCGTCCACGGAGAACCTCATCGGGTATGAGCAGTAAACGACTTCGGGATCAGCGGACCTTCCGAACCTGGCGAGGAAGGTGTCGCCCACCGGTTCCCCGTTCTCGACCCGGTGCTCAAGGCTCATTCCAACATAGGATCCGTCGGGGCATGGGGTGATCCTGTCCGGGGGGATGGCAGAATAGGAGGTAAGAAGGGTATCGAATGACATGTCCCCGTGGAGGAAGGTCACCGCTATCGCCCCCCAGTCGGAGACCACCAGGCTTCCGTCGTCCATCAGCGCAAAACTCTTGGGGTACTGGAACTCCCCGGGGCCGGAACCGGGCCTTCCCACGAACTCCAGGAAATCCCCTTCCGGCGAGAAGACGCCGATCCGCGCCTTCAGCCCGTCGAGGACCAGAAGCCGCCCGTCGGGGACCAGGGAGGCATCGGTTATGTTTCCGAACTCCCGCAGGGAATCCCCCATGAGCACACCAACCGTGTCCGAAACGGATACCACTACGGTATCAGGGGAAACGCTCCCCCGGGAAGCTTCTGAGGGTTCGCCGCTGCTGCAGGCGGTCACGGCGAGAACGGTCATCGCCGTAAAAACAACGTGTTTCATACCAGCTCCTTTCCAAAAAGGTTCGCTGGTATTATATTTTTGAATAGAAATTTGTCAATATGTAAATCAGATTTGCTTCGTGATGAATCTCCAGAGGGTGTGGAGCACACTGAGACCGTATGGTATGGGTTTCAGGCTTGAATACCCCTCGCCGTGTATGGTGGGGATGGGGATCTCCTCTATAACGAGCTTTGCCCTGATGGCCCCCACCAGCATCTCCGAATCGAAGTTGAAGGTGCTGGAGTACCTCCTGTAGGGAATGCTTTCCAGGGCCCTTCTTCCATAGGCCTTGTAGCCGCTGTGGTAACTGGTAAGGTCCGCTCTGAAAATCGTGTTCTCGACCCGGTTGAGGATCACCGTGCCCCAGTACCTGGCCTGGCTCATTCCCCCTTCGCGCATGTCGCCGTGCTTCGTTCTGCTTCCCCCGACAACATCGGCGCCTTTCTCAAGGGGCTCCAGCATCTTCAGCAGGAAATCAGGGGGATACTGCCCGTCGGAGTGGAGCATCACAACGGTGTCCGCCCCGTTCTCCACCGCCCAGTCGAAGGCAGTTTTCTGGGCCTCTCCGTACCCCCTGTTCACTTCGTGCTCGATAAGTTTCATCTTGGGGAACTCCCCGGCCAGCTTCCGGGCAAGGTCGCCGGTGCCGTCGGATGAGCCGTCGTTGACAACAAGAAGTGTCTCCAGCTTATCCCAGGCTTCCCCGGGTATGTTCCTTACGACGCTTTCCATGAAGCGGCAGGCGTTGTAGGCGGGCATAAAGCAGATATGGCGCAAGTCTATACTCCGGATTCCATTATTGAGTTGCAGGGTACGGGAGTGAACAGATAATCATTCCCGATGAAAAAAACAAGTTTGACCCGGCGGTTATAATCTGGTGCAGCACCTGGAAGGGAGGCAAGCGTTGACAGGCGGAATGGAAGTGCTCCAGGAGGTTCTCCGGGGTCTGCCCCCGGGCAGGGCCATTGACGTGGCCTCCGGCCAGGGAGGATTCGCCGCGGCCATCGCCGGGCGTTCCGAGGATGCCGACATGGTGGTAGCGGCGGACTTGAAGCCCGTCAAACATCCGGGAACCGTCCCTGCGGCAATGGATGCCAGGAGGCTTGCCTTCCGGGACGGCGCCTTCGCCGTTGCCGGAATATCCAACTCGCTTCACCACATGCCTGAACCGCTGGAGGTGGTCCACGAAATGGCCAGGGTGCTGCGTCCAGGGGGAATGATAGTCGTCAGGGAGATGTTCAGGGGCGGAGATCAGCTCCCTTCCCAGGATACCCATAACCTGATGCACGACTGGTGGGGGGCGGTGGACAGGTCCATGGGAGTGGTGCACGACCCCGTTTACCCGCTGGAGGAACTGAGGGAGCTTCTGAGGTCCACTATCTTCGAAGGCTGGGTCTTCAGGGAGTTCGAGTTCATCGGAGACCCGTTCCATCCTGATACGGCCTCAAGGATAGAAGCAGCCTGGAAGACCTACATGGAAAGGGCTGCTGGCAGCGAGGAACTGCTTGAACAGGGCAGGGAAGTTCACCGGCACTTCGAAAACCATGGCTTCTCAGGTGCCAGGGCCCTGGCAGCCTGTGCCAGAAAACCTTAGTCAGCCAGGTTTTCCGGGGCCCATTCCGGTCTGAGCGACCTTTCCGGAACCAGTTCTTTCGCCAGGTCCACGGTCCATGGCTCGATGAACGCATCCCTCCCCCTGACAAAGAAAAGGTAAGCATTCCTGCCGCTGAATGGTCCCTGGATCAGAGCCGCGTCCTCCTCGGCGGTCTGGTGGGCCAGGAAGATCACATCCCCCTCCAGGAACGGATCGTTCGCCATAAGACCGCTCATGATGTTCGGGTAGCCGTGTTCGCTGGCTTCCATGAAAACCACCGCAGGTATCTCCGCTGAAGCCGCTGCCCTGGCGGGAGCGTTGTCTATTCCCTGCCAGGGTCCGCTTCTCAGGGATGCGCCGTCGGGCAGGTACACCATGAAGGTGCAGACGACCACCATCGATCCGGCAAAGGTCACAACTGCCTCTCCGAAGCGCTTTCGGGCGGCATCAAGCCCGGCGGCGGAGAGAAGCGCGAAGGCCGGCAGGGTGGTGAAGTAGTGCCTGGGGCCGTAGTCCACCGCGGCGGCATAATGTATGAACATGAAAGGTGCCACCATCAGTATGGAAAGGTACAGAGGCCATGTTCTCCTGAGGAGACCCCGGTCCAGGAGCACCCCGGCCGCCGGCAGGAGGGAAAGGAAGGGCCAGCCCAGCAGGATGGTGCTCCCAGTGCCCGCCTGCTTCAGAAGGTTGATGAGACCCCTCAGCGGTGTATGGGCATTGTCGCCGTACTCCGGGAACCAGGCCGCGTTCTCTCCGAAACCCATCAGCGCCCCTCCCCTGGCAAGGTTGTACGCCGGGGAAAACGGGTCGCCGGTATAACGCCAGTTCGAGAGCATGAGAAAACCAGTGGGAAGAACCGCTCCAGCGGCGATCCTGAGAAGAACGGGAACAGCCCTCCATCTGAGGAAGCAGAACAGTGAAACTGTTATGGTCAGGGTCCACGGAATGATGGGATAGGGTTTGGTGGCCAGGGCCAGCCCCAGAAGGAAGCCGGAACCGGCCTGAAGAATCCCCCTGCCGTCCTTCACCCCTGACACCAGCAGGTACAGGGCCCATGTGACGAACATCAGATTGGTGTTGTGGGCCATGTGGCTGGCCCCCATGAAGAGGAAGAAGGGGGACACCGCCATTACGCCGGTACCCAACCTTGCGGCTTTCTCTCCGGCAAGCCTTCGCATCAGGAGGAAGGCCCCGAGAAGAGAGAGAGCTGATTCAAGGGGGCCCATGAGCCATGAAATCCCTGCGGAGGTGAACGGGACCATGAGCATTCCGTGGAGAGGGGTGTACATCACGAACCATTCGGCATCGGTGAAGATGAAGTGCCTGAAGGGGAAGATGTCCCCGGGATCCTCAACAGGCGGAAGCGGCGCCGCTGCCCTTCCCCCGGCGTAGATCCTGCTCTGTACGAAGTAGGCGGCCTCGTCACCCCCCTTCGGGATTCCCTCAAGGGGGTACAGGGCGGTGTAAATGGTGAATCCCAGCACCGGGACAAGGAGCACCGCCAGGAAAGGTCCTGTGGCCAGACTGCCCAGGAAGGACAGGATGCCTCTGAAGGGTCTCCATCCTGCCAGGGCAAAAAGAAAGACGGCGGGAACCAGGGTGAACAGCTGTACCAGCTTGTCCAGGGGACCGTCGAACCGCAGGGGAGAATGGGCGTAGGCTATGAAGCCAATTACCAGTATTACCGCCCCCGCTGTGAGAAGACCCCGTTTCACATGTACTTCCTTCCCGCGGCAAAGCTTCCCATGGAGAACAGGACCGCAGGCACCACAAGGGCCAGGTCGGGAAGGAGGTAAAGGCATGCCCTGACCCCACGGAAACCGCCGTCCCTGATGCAGTGATAGATGAATGGGGTCTGACAGATGATGAGACCTGCAAGACCTCCCAGGAGCAGAAGAATCCCTGGAGAGATGCCGGCAATGGAAAGGGCCGCGCCTGAGATGAGCACCCAGGCGAAAAGAGCTCCGGCAAGGACCGGCAGCATCTCACCCGCTCCGGCTACGCTTACGGAAGGAGCGCCCCTGTCCCTGTCCCTTCTAAACAGGTAGAGGGCCTTTGCCCTCATCATGTTCCATTCGTAGCGGAAGAAGTCCCCGGTGGTGTACTCCCGCAGGTGATAGACCAGGATCTCGGGGGCGAGGACGGTCCTGCCTCCGGAGGCCCACAGCCTTTCGGAGAAGTCGGCATCCTCGATGGTGGCTCCGGATATGTTCTCATCGAACCCCCCAAGGCGGCGGAAATCCTCGCTGCGGACGGCGAAGAAGAATGTTCCGCAACCTTTAATGAACGGGCTTTTTATCCTTCGTGTAAAGGTATGGAAGTAGTAGTAGTTCTTGTAGAAGGTGGCGGCGCCGTTCCCTGGAGCTTCGCTGTGATACACGCCCTGGACAGCGTTGGCGCCGGTCATCCTTTCAGCCAGTTTCAGCCTCCATCCCGGGGGGGCGACCGCATCGGAATGAAAAATACATTTACAATTACTTTTGAAAAAATACAG
>CAYLXG010000020.1:327-21726 GCA_964387445.1 uncultured bacterium | reverse complement strand
AGGCAATAGCCGGGGGTATATGCAGGGAGAACCGCATTCCCTTCAACGGAACGAGGATACTCGAGGGCTCCACCATCCTCTACCGTACCGGGGGCATGGTCATCAAGATATTCTCCAGGGACGAACCGGATTTCTGCCGGAACGAGGCCGGGTTCCTGAGGCTTCTCCAGGGAAGGCTCCCGGTTCAGACCCCGGAGCTTATCGGCACCGGCAGATACTTGGATTACCCCTACATCATCATGGAAGAGCTTCCGGGGGTCCCGCTGAAATCCCTTTGGAGGGATCTGTCGCAGAGGAACAGGGAAAGAGCGGTTGAGCAGGCGGCGGAGGTCCTTCGAAGCCTGCACTCGATACCTGCGGATGAAGCGGCCTTCTCAATACCGGGGTGGAACAGCTTCATCGCCTCTCAAAAAAAGGATTTCAGGAAGAACCATGCCGGCTTCGGGCTGGATGCCGAGAGGATCGAGGAGATAGGGCTCTATCTGGAAGAAACCGCACCCGTGGAGAAAACCGGCGAACCGGTGGTCTGCCACACCGAGATAATGAGGGAGCACCTTTTCGGGGAGATCAGAGGAGGAGAGCTGAGGCTCACAGGACTTCTGGATTTCGAGCCGTCGATGATCGGTGTAAAGGAGTATGACCTCTGCGCAGTTGGCCTTTTCCTCACCGCGGGGGAACCCGGGCTCTACAAAAGGTTCCTGGATGCCGGCGGTTACGACTCCCCGCCGGAAGCGGTAATGCGGATGCTCCTTCTCCACAGGTATTCCAACATGAAATGGTTCATCTCAACACTTCCCGAAGAACTGCGCCACGCTCCCCTGAACGAACTTGCCGAATACTGGTACTCCTGAAACCGCCTAGTCCACCGAATAGGAAAGCAGCTCGGAAGTAACCGTTGTCACCACCGTTTCATATGTCTGCATGTACACGTTCTTGATCCGGCCCACGTTCGGGGCGAAGTAGGTGTCGTTCTGAACGATGTTGCCGCTTTCCGACCATGTTGTCCTGATCTCAAGGCAGTCGTCGAATGAACCCGCAGGCACGGTGACCTCAGCGGTCAGTGAGAGTATCTCCGCCGTCATCGGAGGATCCTGTGAGAACTGCCATGTGGCTCCAACGGTGAGCGGGAAGGGAACGAAAACCAGGGAATCGGCATCTGTAAGGTTCACATAGCTGTAGAAGCCCTCATCGGTGATGCGAACATAGGTGGTGAAGGTGGAGTCAACGATAAGGGTCTCCCCCACGAACTCGGTGGTGTCGTCCATTGAGGTCTCCTGCTGATACACCTCGAACCCCAGGGTGTGACTCACCTTGCCGGTGATTTCAGTAACGTTCATGCCGTTGATCGTTGCCACCTGCACCCCTGCGATGGTCATCTGCCCCGAACGGTCGTAGACCCACTGGTTCCCCACGGAAAGGGGATAGTAGGCAGCATCTCCTCCGCCTTGGCCGGGGCCGGACGGGGAGCTGTCGCCGCAGGCAAGCACAAGAGACAGCGCTGCGATAGAGCAAAACACCTTGTTCATGATCTCCTCCTCAAGGCTCTTGAAACCCTGACATAGTATAGAGCATTACGGCAGGTCGAAAAAGCTCAGCTCGGAGACGATATGGATCTCGATGTTGCCGGTTAACTGGTTGTAGACGCTCTTGACCATGCCTGCGTGCGGAGCCAGATAGACAAGCCTGTCGAACTCCGCATCTGCCCTGCTCCAGTTCATGCGAATCGCTATGCAGTCGGTGAATGTTCCCGCTGGTACGGTGACCGTCTCCCCTATGAGCACTATCTCAGCCATTGTGGGCGGAGTTCGGGAATACTCCCATAGAGTTCCTGTTTCGAGCGGGAAGGGGATGAACTCAACCGAATCCGCCTCCTCGGGATCCAGGTAGATGAAACATCCATCTTCTGCAAGTCTTCGCCAGGTGGTGTAGCTTGAGTCCAGCAGCATCGTTTCACCAACAGTAACGACAGTGTCCCTTATTGATGTTTCCACCCGGCTGGTCACGTGACCGCCTGGAAGAGTGTCTCTCCCTGTAACCGTTTCGATCTTCTCCCAGACCATGCGTGAGGTCTCGATGCCCATTGAGGTCATGGAACCCTCCATGGAGTAGACCCACCTGCTGCCAGGCTCATTGGGAAAGTAGCTGGCATCTGGAGCGGAGAACAAACCTGCGATTATTAAAGCGCTAATTAAACTGCTAATTGTATTTCTTCTTTCCTTTGCTTTCCTAAAATAGATAATAGTAAACTTGAGATGAGAAAAAAAGGGGGCGGCCGAAGCCGCCCGTGGAGGGAACGCAACCTTCAGTCGATCCTGCTGTACATCTTGCCCATGGCTCCGCATACAGGGCACCTCTCAGGAGCTTCCCTGCCGACAGTGTGGCCGCACACCGGGCAAACGAAGTAGGGATACTCCTCCTGACCCTCCGCAAGGTCCTTGAGCATTCCCGCGTAGAGTTCGGCGTGGATCTGCTCCACTTCGTTGGCGTAGCGGAAGGAACGGAGGGCGGTCTTCTCACCCTCCTCCTCGGCGGTACGGATCATCTCGGGATACATGCTCTTGAACTCATGGGTCTCCCCCTCGATGGCCTCTTTGAGGTTATCCCCGGTGGTGCCCACTCCGTTCATCGCCCGAAGATGGGCGTGGGCGTGAACCGTTTCCGCCGCAGCCGCTGCGCGGAACAGCCTGGCCGCCTGATGAAAACCTTCCTTGTCCGCCCTGTCTGCGAACGCCAGGTACTTCCTGTTGGCCTGGGATTCCCCGGCAAAAGCCTCTTCCAGACACTTCTTCGTTTTTTCCATGTCATCTCCATTCATATGATTCAGGTTGAGTCTATCTCAGTTCCAACGGGTACAATATTAAACATCGGGCATTGCGTAGAAGTAGACCGCCGGATACTCCCGGGGATCCATGGAGAAGCAGAGCAGGCCGTACTCATCCACCGACCACCAGAGCACTTCGTTGGTCTCTGAGGTGTCGATCCCATTGGCTTCCACGGTGAAAAGCAGGCTCCCTTGATAATCGTACACTAGGAACTCGTGCCCGGTGACAAGCCCGTTCCTCACCCAGAGCCTTCCCAGATCATCGGCATGAACCCCGTTGGGAGGGATCACATAGCGGTACTCAAGGGCCTCGAAGCTCCCGTTGAAACCGTTGATCCTGGCCCTTATCAAAGAGTTGAACCTCTCTTCCTCCAGAGCTATCTCCTCAGCGCTTCTCTCTACCGGGGCAACATCCATAGCCAGGTTCAGGAACTGTGTTCCAGTGGAGTCGAAGCCCATCAGACGGAACTCCTCACAGGAACAAGGGGCTATGAAGATGTTCCCGTCATCATCGCAGTCGAAGGAACAGGAGAAATTGGTATTCCTCAGCATGTTGCTGAAGTTCCCGTACTCAAGGGTGTAGTGGTGAGTGTACAGGGTATCCACAGGATCAAGCCCTGAATCGAAGACAATCACCATGTAGACGCCGTCCATATCACTGCCCCGGGGATCCGTTGCGGAAACTCCACCTGCAAAACGGGATTCCCCAGCCGCCGTGCAGTAAACCGGTATTATCCCTGCGGCGTCACAAAGCTCACCTTCATAGGTCCCGTCGGCGCTGAACATGGATGCCTTGCCCGAGTTCCTCTCGAATACAACGGTACTGCTTCCAGCGGTAGTAATGAAGTCCGGGCTTGCGAACTCCCCAGGCCCCGAACCTGACCTTCCCAGGGAGCAGAGATACTCTCCGGACCGGGAAAACACGGCTGCGCATCCGCGGACCCTGTCAAGCACCGCAATGTCCCCTGCAGGGGTGAACTCGGCGTCGCTTATCGCAGCAAAGCAGTCTTCACCGGAGTATTCCACGGATCCAATGACCATTGCCGGCGTCAGCTCAACTACTGAGGAAAGGGAATTCAGTGCTGCATCCTCCGTGTTTTCCGAGCAGCCTGTGAGAAGAAGGCACAACGCCAGGGGAAAGAGCGTAATCTTCACATCCACTCCAATCAGGTAAGGAATCAAAGGGATTCGCAGAACTCCCTGAGGGTCTGCATGAACTCATCGGGCCTGTCGGCGAAGGGGCTGTGCCCGGCATCGGGTATCATCACGAAACTGCATGACGGATACTGGTCCCTGAGCACGAAGGGTTTCTCTGCGCTCCAGGTAAGGTCCCATTCAGCCTCAACGACAAGGACGGGTATAGAGAACTCTTCCATCGTTCCATCGGGCTCGAACCTCCAGAAATCCCTGAGAACTTCCGAGCGGAAAACCGGATCATTCACCCACTCGTACAAGGCAAGCCTCGCCAGATCCTCTTCGGTTGGTCTGTAGAAGGACTGCCGCTTCCAGTCGCCTGCGAGATGCCTGTTGAAAAGTCTCTGGGCGGGGCTCAGAGTGTCGGCCTCGGCAATCCGGTTTATGAGCAGCCTCTCTTCCAGAGTGAGGTAATCGCACTGCCTCGAGCCCTCCAGTTCATCATACACGCTGATACTGATCGCCGAGCATATCAGGACCAGCCCTGAAACACTGCCTGGATAGCGATGAGCATATACCTGGGCGACCAATCCACCATAGGAATGGCCGGCAACCACCCAGCTTTCATGGCCGAGGGCCACTCTCAGGGCTTCCAGATCATCCGCCGCCTGGGCCACTGAATAGCCCTTGTCACCCCTGTCATATCCTGATTGACCGCATCCCCTCTGGTCGTAGTAGATGACTTCAGCGAACCTAGCCGCCCTGGAAAAGTGGGGGTGGAAATAGTGGTGGGTTGCCCCGGGGCCCCCGTGCAGGAGAACAACGGGCACCCCGCTGCCCTCCCTTTCAACATAAAGATGGGTTCCGTTAACTTCGATGAACTGGCCTTCGAACCCCATCTGATCGCAGAGAGACGGCACATCCGGGATCTCCAGCACTACCCCGTCGGGAATATCCACCACCCGGTCGAGAACCGTCTCACGGGTACCGCATCCTGGCAGAACAAGAACAACAATGAATAAACAAATAGTCGTTTTCATCTGCATAAAATGCTTGATTGAAAAGATGGTCGTCAACAGATGTCATTCAATTCAGATAATAATGGGATTAGCCCAAGGGAGTATCAGGCCTATCTTCTCTTCTTATGAACTATTACAGATTTTGATTGACATACTTGCGGGCGGCCGGAAGGTATGGCGGAGGAGGTGGGATTCGAACCCACGGTCCCCAAAAAGAGGACAACGGTTTTCGAGACCGCCCCGTTCAACCGCTCCGGCACCCCTCCGCGCAGGGAGAGGAAATATAAGGAAATAACCACGGCTCGCGAAGGGGGCAGCATCCGCATCTGGGCACAGGCCGGCAGAAGTCCTTCCCGCAGGCCACAAGCAGGGCATGGAACTCGTTGAACACCTCCGCATCAGGGTCCAGAGCATCATGAAACAGCTTCTGTATCTGATGGTAGGAAGCCTTCTCCGAACAGAGCCCGTGCCTGGAAAGGATGCGTCTGGTATAGGCGTCCACCACGAAAACTGGTCTTTCCAGCACATATAGAAGGATGCAGTCGGCGGTCTCAGGTCCTACTCCCTTGATGGACAGGAGCCCACTCCTCAGTGAGTCAGTATTCAGGGACACCGACCCGGGAGTTCCGTCCCAGTTCAGTTCCGCCATGTATGCCCAGACCGCCCTGAGATACTCAGCCTTCCTTCTGTATGTGCCGGAACCCCTCAGCAGAGCAGCAAGCTCTTCAGAGGGAACACCAAGAAGCCTGTATTCGTAAAGCAATCCCATGTCCTTCAGACGCCGGATCACCGGCTCGACTCTGTCCCACCTGGTGTTCTGGGCGAGGACGCATCCAGCAAGGTGTTCTTCGGATGTTTCCCCGGGCCACCAGCCCTGGGGGCCGAAGTGCTCCATGAGAAGGCGGTACATCTCCGGTATGTTCAGGGCAGGTACCTCCCGAAGGGCCCATCGCCCACAATGAAGCCAATGCCGCCGCCGTTGCCGGCAGTTCCGTTCAGTCCTGCGGTGGTACCTGAATCCACCGACCGCCAGGTGCGGCCGTTGTCATCGGAGAGAATTATTGTACCGCCTTCTCCAACCGCACAGAAGGTCTCTCCGAACACCAGGTTGGCCACACCGTTCAGGTCCTCCTCGAAACCGCTCTCAACAGAGGTCCATCCGCCCTGCTCGTAGAGAAAGACCGAACCATTCTCCCCAACGGCGATGCAGGGGCTTCCTGCGGAGACAAGGGGTGTAACCGCTCGCCCGGGAGCTGCCAGTGCCTCAGCTTCACCGGAGCATAGCCTGGCGCAGGTACCTGTAACACCATTGATCTGCACCCTTCCGGCGGAAGCGGTGTGAACGAACCCGTTCTCGCCGGTTATCACGAAGTTGTCCGGGCTGGTGGGGTCGAAGTTCACGCTGAGAAGGTCTGCTCCTCCGCTGTCGAACCCTTCCCACACCCTCCAGGAATACCCGCCGTCGAAGGATGAAAGCAGCGCTCCATCGGCGCCGCAGGCCATGCAGATACCGCCGCTGCCGGCTGCAACTGAGAAAAGGTCTTTATGGAATCCCTCCGGGGAAACATCCGACCAGATGCCTTCATCTCCCCTGCGGATGATCCTGCCGCCGTCACCAACCGCCAGAGCTGCTCCGGTAAAGATGTCCACGGCAACCCCATTGAGATCACCCACGGTCCCGGAGAACTCCCTGTGCCAGGTTACTCCTCCGTCAGCGGTACTGAGAATGGTTCCGGCAAACGTGCAGGAAGCAGGAAACAGAAGGATTAACAACTTGAGCACAGAGCACCTCCTTCCCGGAATATAGCGATCCATATCCTTGAGTTTCCAGAAACGGTTGTTTTCTTCCCGGGAAGGAACCATAATTGCAGGTCAGGAATACACAAGATGGTGGCAATGTATCTTCTTCGGAGGCAGAAATGAAAAAAGGGAACAGGCTGGTCCTTACGGCTATCATTCTTCTGGCGGCCGCCGGGGCCTGCATAAGCGAAGCGGACAACCCTCTTATCCCCCCAACGGGCATAAGCTCCAACGCCCTTACTGTTCAGCTGGGATATACAGCGGGTGGTGAAGCAGCCTGGGCTCCAGACAGGATAGGTGAGTACTCAGCTTTCACTTTACACTGGACCGAGGTAGCCGATGCAGCGTATTACGAAATAAGGGCATCAGAGGTCCCAATTACCGTTGAGAACTGGGGAAATGCGATCCCCATGGAGATGATACCGGCTCCTGCGGACAGCGGCCTTGCCTTCAATGTGATCGAAGTCCTTCCGGAACCCTGCATCGGGTGCGGTCTCTGCCAGGCGGAGTGCCCCAACGATGCCATAACCGTACAGGGCGGGGTTGCTGTGATAGACTACGACAGGTGCACCTCCTGCGGCCTCTGCCAGGATGTCTGCCCTGTTGACGCCATCACAGGGACCAGGAACGGCAAGGAGTATTACTTCGGCATTCGGGCTTTTTACGCTGATGGTCAGCCAGTGGAAGAGATAGCTGTTACCGATCAGGCCTACCGGATAATCTACTACAATAATAAATATCCTTACTATGGACCTGATTTCGTTTCGAAGGGCTGCGGCCTTTGTCAGCCGGGATCGGATTCTCTCGGATGCTTCGGTGGATGCCACATAATGGAAGATTTTCTTGATGAGGAGAGGACCATATCCACAGGCACCGGATGTCCATACGACGCTATGTGGCAGGACACTCTGATACTTCCGGATTCCGTCTACATAGCAAATGTTCCCTACATGGTGTATATCGACTACGACCTCTGCCAGAACTGCGGCAAGTGCTTCGTGGAGTGCTGGAACTACAACAGCGTGATCGATCCCACCGAAAGCTATATAGGCCTGAAATCACTGATGCACAGGGTCGTTCCCGCCGGCTGGGAATCCGATTATCCGGTACGACCTTAGCAATTCACCATTTCGAAAGGAGCGTTCATGAGAAGCGCTTTGACCGTGGCGGTCCTTGCCTTCGCTGCTTATGCGGGAATAGCCCTCAGCTGGGGCCCCGTGGAAGGGGAGTACACCGAGCTTCAGATCAGGGCCGACGGGGCCGTTCTCGCGGTGATCGAGCCCGGAGAGGATGGTTTTCCAGAGGGATATGAACTGAAGGAAGCTTTCTTCGTTATTCCCGGGGACTGCATCGGCTGTCAGCTCTGCGTGGGGACCTGCCCCGTTGACGCCATTTCCATGAATGACTGCGGGAAGGCCGTGATCGACCCGGAGCTGTGCATCAACTGCGGCATCTGTGCAAGCAACTGCCCTGTAAGCGCCATTAAGCCCCTGAGCATGGGTGACTGCTCCCTGTACGGGATTACCCTCGATGACGAGGAAGTCCTTCTTCAGGAAGGTTTCGAGGAGGAGTGATGTTGAAGCGAGGGATGTTGATCCTGGTTCTCGTTGTAGTGGCGGCGGCAGCCGCAAGCACGAGATACTGGGTGGAACCGGACAAGTGCAGCGGATGCGGAGACTGTGAGAAAGTCTGTCCCGTGAACGCCATCGTCATTGAAGACGGCGTTTCCAGGATAGACCCGGACAAGTGCATCAGCTGCGGACTCTGCCAGGGGGTGTGCACCTATGACGCGATTCACTAGAACACTCCTTCTTGCATTTTCGATCCTTGCCGCCCTTGCGGCATGCGCAAGCCCATTGGCCAACGCCATGATAACCGTGGACACCAGCAGGTGCATCGGCTGCGGCGAGTGCGAAGAGGTCTGCCCATACGGGGCCATAGAGGTCATCGACGGCGACGCCGTGGTGAATCCCGGGCTCTGTCACCAGTGCAACAGGTGCATAGAGACCTGCCCGGAAGGAGCGATATACTGATGAGAACAGCAGCAGTTATTCTCCTTGCGGCTTCGTGCGCCTTTGCCGTTTCCTTCCAGGAGTATGCCCAGGTCAATGTGGTCTCCGACAGCCTTACCTACGGCGACGGCCTGAGGAAGGATGTAACGGCTGGTTTCCGCGTTCAGGGAAGCAACTGGGATATCACACTTAACGAGGATTGGGTGACAGCCGGTGAGAACCCTGTGCTTGAGCGTTTCTACGCCAGCCGTCTGGAGTCCAGGCTCGAAGGAAGGGTCCGTTTCGGCGGATTCACCCTGAACCCGGAGTTCCAGTATGACATGGACCTGGACAGCGCGGGCATAGTCTACCCCCTCTCCCTTGGCGAGGGCTACAGGAACTCAGCTCTGCAGCCTGCCATGACCCTGGCCTATGAGATCCCCGGAGTTCTCGAGGTTTCAGGCACCGGCAGGTACTGGGTGAGGGATGTTGCAGCGCTGGATTCCGATCTGGATGCCCAGTGGTCCGAGATGCGTTACGGCGGGCAGGCCCTCTGGCACACCCCCGTTGGAGCCTACCTCTCCGTGGGAGGTGTTTCCCACCAGACCGTCCTTGACGCATACGGTTACGATGAGAGCTGGTCCAGGCTGGATGTGGCCGCAGGCTACACTCCCACCGACTTCCCGGTGATGACCTTCATGACAGCTGAAGCGGAGTATTCAGCCTACACCGGCGAGGACTACACCGGCATGGCCCTGCCCGACCGCTTCACCGCACGGCTCAGGGGCGTTCAGAGCATCGCCCGCAACGTGGCCTTCAACGTCAGCTTCTCCCAGGCGGCGGATATCTACGAAGACCAGACGGCCCTGGGACCATTCCAGGCAGCCTGCCGTACCCGCTTCAAGTTCGCCGGGTGGGGGGACGTTCCCTCATCTGTTACCCTCAGCGGTCAGTTCACAGAGTCCTACGTTACCACCCAGCTTGGCGAGATCGAAGGACGGATCAGCCTGGTGTCGGGGCTGTCCGCCCTGGTGACCGGCAAGCTTTGGTACGGCCCCAGCTCCGTTGAGAACACCGGGGGATACCGGACCCGTGAGATCATCGGCGGAGGCCTGGAGTACAGAATGGATAACGGCCTGAATACCTTCTTCCTTTACGAAAGAGAGGGCTCCAACCTCGACCCCGACCAGGTCTGGAGCAGGATAAGGGGAGGAATAGGCTTCTATCCGGCTCAGCACTGACAACGGGAACCAATGTTGCCGCGGCTGTTATCATAGAGGACACAGCCGCAGCATTCCTTAACCTCATCCAGGGAGCATCAAATGTTAACAGGCCTTGTTGAAGGAGCGGGACTCGGTCTTGCAACCGGAATCTCCTGTCTCGCTTCATGCGGTCCGGTATATCTGTCCTACCTGCTCAGCGAAGAACGCACCGGCAAGCAGTCCCTGTTGACAATAGTGCTGCTCAATCTGGGAAGGTTCGTATCCTACGCCGCTTTCGGCGCCATCATGGGTCTCCTTGGAGGGTCCATTCCTTCATCGATAAGGATTCCCCTCACATACGCGGGTTATGTGCTTTTCTCCGTTTATCTCGTTGTTTCCACCCTTCGAGTGAAGAAGGCCTGCGGGGGCTGCGCCATTCCGAAATGGATGAAGTTCACCCGCAGCCCGATCCTCCTGGGCGTACTCACCGGTTTCTCAATATGCCCTGCCTTCCTCATAGCCATGACCAGCGCCTTCGACTCCAGCGGAGCCCTCCAGGGAGCCCTGTTATTCGCAGGTTTCTTCTTCGGCACCACGGTATACATGCTGCCGTTCGCCTTCTTCGGCCTGTTCAGCAAGAAGCAGTGGCTTACCGCCGTTGCGAGGTACGCAGCGATTTTCGTTGCTGTCTATTTCGCCGTTCTTGGGGTCAGGGGTCTCGCATCCTACTATTTGAAGGACGATAAGGTAATCGTTGATGCTCCAGGTGGTGATCAGACCGACGCCGGCATCTACAACGCAATGGAAAGCGATACCCTCTACGTGCTTTTCTTCCCGGAGGTGGAGGGTGACAGAGGTGGAGACTTCCATGACCACGTGTCCGGAGCCGAAGGCCCGGTATTCATCCTTGTGGAGGCCACAAGCGAGAACTGGCGGGAGAGAATGGAGACAATCCCAGCCCTTTCAGGCGTCATCGGCCCCTGGTGGATGGACCACCGTTCAGGCGCACAGCTCCTTCCCTGGCAGGAGGGGGCCAACATGATGATCTCCGAAATGGGATTCCGGCTCTTCGCGATAGAATATGAGCCCTACGACTCCGAAAGGGCGGGGATAGTATTTCAGTACCTGGGGAACTACAGCTTCAGGTGCCCTGAGGACGGCGGGTTCACCTTCCTGATAACCAGCGATGTGGGATGCAGCACCCTGGACTGCAACACCTGCCCGGCGTTCCAGAGCTACTGATCCCCTGTACCGATTTCCGACCTTTCTGCTCTCATAATTACTTGTAGCCCTTGACATTCCTCTCGGCATCCTGTCTAGTTGTTCTATAAAGGGAGGTACTGTCATGAATAGTCTATATAGTATTATTCTCATTGCTCTGTTCGCTCCTCTGGGTGCCAATGCGATTACTTTTTCCGATGATTTTGAAGATGATGACATATCAGATTGGGAGTCGCGAATTGGAAACGCTTCCTGGTCAGCTTCCAACGGTATGGCCAACGGAAGCATAACCGGTTCTCCCGGAGTTCTCGCTCCTCTTTCCAGCATTGAGTTGGCTGATTGCGTGATTACTACATCATGCACGGGAGTACATGCCTTCGGAGTCATGGCCAGGCTTACCGCAGATAACTCCGGTGTCATAGCATATGTCTCCCCTGCTCATGATGTTGCCAGGCTCAGACTGGTGGATCAGGGCGAGCTTTCCGTGACACTGAATAGTGTTTCCCTTGATTTCCCTTCCGGTGTTTTCTACGACCTGACCTTCTCCTGTCAGGAGGAGGATCTTTACTTCCTGATCGAAGTACCATCCACAGGTGACTCCTGGTCATTCTCTGCGGTGGATCCGAGCCCTCAAGCAGGCTCTTTCGGACTCCTTATGGGAAGCGAACCCTCCGCCCACTGGGACTGGATAGAGGCTGAGGGCTACCTCTCGAACCTTACCGAACTGCACTGGTTCACCACCGATGATCAGTCGGTGGGAGACGGCGACTTCTGCCTGGAACCGGGGGAGACAATCGCCATGTCGGTGGAAGTTCACAACTTCTCCGACTACCCACTTCAGAATGCATTCGGAATACTCCAGGCCCTGAACAGCGAGCTGCAGATCACCCAGAACTACACCGAGTTCGGAACCCTTGGGGCCCAGGGATACGCCACGGGCAACCAGGATTTCTCAGTATTCGCCCCCCTGGTGACCCCTTCGGACGAAGCCTATGAAATGCGTCTTACCGTTATGGCCGACCAGGGTTATCAGCATCAGATCGATTTCCTTCTTCCAGTGGGAGAAGGGCTCGCCACCGATCTTGAGAGCGATTCCTTCGGCTGGTCCTGGGCCGCGGCTGACGAGGGCTGGGAGAACGACTGGCATGTCTCCTCCGCCAGGAACCACACCCCAGGGGGAGAGAACGCCTTCAAATGCGGAGCCGTTGGTTCAGGGGACTACTCTGACCATCACTACGGCTACCTGGAATCCCCCTACGTGAACTTCCCGCTCAATGGTGACATCCAGTTCTGGAGCTGGCTCGACGCCCAGGTTGCCTCCTCCTCCATCGCTCTGGACGGCGGGATGGTTCAGTTCCGAAGGACCGGCGAGTGGATAGACCTCTTCCCGGTTCCCGCTTACTCGCATCAGATAGCATCTGGAACATCCGGCCCCTTCTCCCCCGGCACACCGGTCTACAGCGGAACTCTGGACTGGACCGAATACTCCGCTGTCATCCCGGAATCCATTGCGGGTCCGGGCTGCATCCGGTTCCTCTTCGGCTCGGATGACTCCGGGAACCGAGAGGGCTGGTACATCGACGACATAATGGTGTCAGGGCCGGTTTCAGTGGCGGAGGAGTCCGTAGTTCCGCTTCAGCAGCCGTTCCTTTCCGTTTCGTCGAACCCCGTGGGGGAGTCGGTAGTGTTCAGCTGCTTCATGCCCGGGACTGTGGAACCGATGGTGGATGTGAGGGACATCTCCGGGAGGGTAGTTTCAACCATTCCGGCCTCGCTCTCCCAGGGTCTGTACTCGGCGGTGTGGGAAACTGCGGCGCTTCCGTCAGGGGTATACTTCGCCGTGCTTCGGGAAAGCGGCATGGAGCCGGTAAAGCTGGTGAAGTTCTAGACTACTTGTCGAACTCCTCGTCGGAATCCATTTCCGGCACCGGTTCGCGCATTCCCCTGATCCTGCTGTAAAGCCTGAGCTTCCCCAGAATGGTGAGAGCCGCTCCGTAGAAGCAGAGGTATCTGCAGAAGAACCGCTTCACGAAGATGGACAGAAGGATGGTGGCCCCTGCTATGATCAGGCTTCCAGTAAGGAAAAGGGTGAAGATCGTGTGGAAGGGATCGATCTGACAGAAGGGGGCGTTCCACACCAGTGAGATGACCCCGTATCGGTTGAGCAGTATCACCGCGACCAGTCCGAACAGGATCACATGGTTCAGATAGCGCAGTACGCTGTGCACCTTCCCCCTGGGTGAGATGCGCCCGGGCACGTGGATCCTGTAAAGGAACTCCTGAACCGCTCCCATGGGGCAGACCCATCCGCAGAAAACCCTTCCGTAGAAAATGCTGAAGAGCATTGGAAGAAGAAGGATTGCCAGGCCGCTGAGCCCCAGGAAGGCCACGCCCTCGGCGGTGAACAGGTACTGGAAAGCCCCCAGCGGGCAGAAGCAGCCCTGAACCCCGAAGCCCAGTATCATCAGGGAAACACCCCTGATCACATGGTGAGCGGTGTTCCTCTTCAGGCGGTCCTTGAGCCTTCTACCGTAGAACTTCCTGGAAAGGAAGGTGGATACGGGAAGGAGCACAGCCAGGGAGATGAGGACTATGTTGATACGCCTCTCGCCTCCGGAGGGGTTTGCGCATCGAATGTGGGCCGTAACCCCGTACCAGTGGGGGCAGAGGGCCATTGAATCGGGACAGGCTCCCTCGGGGGGAAGACCCAGGGGGCAGCCTATGATGGAAGGCGTTTCCAGCCCGCAGAGGGAATCCTCTTCCAGGGGGCATTCGGTTCCGGGATTGTCGCACCGCCCGTCGCCGTTCCCGTCGGTGAACAGGGCGCATATGGGGTTCTCTGTGGGGCAGGCTTCCTCAGGAGTGAAGTTCAGGGGGCAGGAATAAGCCGCCGACTCATCCTGAACGGCCTGTGTTGAATCCTCGTCGATCTCAACTGGATCGATCTCTATTACAACATAGTCCAGGCTGTCTTCCAAGGTTGGGTCCACCGACTGGGGTTCCAGTTGAGTGTCAGTGTCCAGGGCAGGAGAAGTCAGTTCCTCGGGAATGGATACAGGATCAGTGATCAGGACCGGCTGAGGCCCTGGATTGTCACAGAGACCGTCGCCGTTCCCGTCGGTGAACAGAGCGCAGCCCGGACTCGATGATTCGCAGGCTTCTGCCGGGGAGTATCCCAGAGGACAGAAAGGTTCCGGGTCTGCTGATCCCTCCGTCTCGGGTTCCGGCTCAGGTTCGGGTTCGGGCTCGGGTTCCGGTTCGGGTTCCGTCTCCGGTTCAGGTTCAGGTTCAGGTTCAGGTTCGGGTTCCTGCTGCTGTGCAGGCTGGGGACCGGGATTGTCGCAGAGGCTGTCTCCGTTCCCGTCAGTGAAAAGGGCACAGGAGGGGTTCTCGGCGGTGCACGCTTGCTCCGGGGTGAAGCCCAGCGGGCACTGTGCAAGCCCGACAGAGGCCAGCAGAAGAACACTGAACAGCAGCTTGAACATCCCTGACGCCTTCCTTTACCTGAAGGTTGCCTTAATGCCCGCGAAGGTTGACTGCCCCAGGGCGAAGCCTCCCTCCAGAAGCATATGGGGAGCCTGGGTGAAAAGGTAGCCTGCCCCGTCTCCGTAGGCACCGGAAACCATGGATGCGGCTTCAGTGGGAAAATCGTAGGTATAGATCTGCGAGTCTCCGTTGGGCCAGTTAACTTCCACCAGAAGATTCCCCGCCACTGGGTCATAGAAATAGGGGGTATCCAGAACTATGGTGGTCCAGGGGTAGACCGCGTTCACGGAGAAGGACGAGGCCCTCTCGAAAACCCTTGTCTTCGTTCCGTTTATGTAGTTCAGATCGAACACCGGCTCCAGGGCATCCGTGCCGCAGAGCCCCATGTCGATGCTGAACGAATCGAAGTTGACCATGTCTCCCATCCCCTGAACCGGTTCCCAGGACACAGCGCTGATGGTCATCGCTTCACCGAACTCCGAAGACTGCACCATCACCTGATAGCGCAGAGAAGCGGTTCAACCGGCGCAGAAGGGCTTGTTGCCTGGGAACCCTGCGGTTCCCACCTCCACCGAGGCAGCGAAACCGCAGGATGCCAGAAGTAACACCAGCCCTGTGCTTCTAAAATCAGCCAAAGCTCTCAGTTTGAGCTTCCCCTATCTGAACGTGGCCTTGATCGCCGCGAAAGTGGACTGGTCCAGGGACAGTTCCCCCTGCAGCTGCAAATAAGGAGCATCCATGTAAAGATTCCCGGTTGGGCTTCCGTAGGGTCCCATCACAAGGGAGTTCACCCCGGTGTAGTAGTTGAAGGTGTAGATCTCGTCCACGCCGTCGGGCCAGTCAACCTCGATGATCAGGTTCCCCTGGGCCGGGTCGTAGAAGAAAGGAGTATCCAGGGTCAGGGCCGTCCATGGATACACCGCGTCAACTTTGTAGGTTGAAGTTCTCTGGAAGACCTGGGTCTTGGTTCCAGACACGTAGTTGGCATCGAAGTTATCCGTGAGCTGGTCTGAAGCGCAGTATCCCATGTTGATGTAGAATGCATCGAAAGTCACGGAGGTATACCCTGCGTTGGGATACCAGGCAACGGAGCTGATGGTCATCGCTTCACTGAACTCTGTCGAAGGCACTATCACCTGATAGCGCAATGACTCCGTTCAATTGGCGCAGAACGGCATGTTGGTGGGATACTGTGCCGAACCCACCTCAACGGTGGCGGCCACTGCCCCCGAGACCAGAAGCGCTAGCAGAAGGGCGCTGGTTCTCATGTTTTCCCCTTTCAAATAAGTGGCTGCCCAAAAGGGCAAATGTTTTCATGAAACTATAGCAAAAAACCGGAAGGTATGGAAGCCCCCGGGGAAAAGGGTAACCCTTGACAACAGAAATTATTTTGAAATATTCCCACTCCCTGTGTGACCCGGTAGTTCAATTGGTTAGAGCACCGGCCTGTCACGCCGGAAGTTGCGAGTTCGAGTCTCGTCCGGGTCGCCAGGGAAAAAGCAACGGGGGTATTCTGCCCCCTTTTTCTATTGACATCGCGTTTCTTTCCCGCAATGTTTCGAGAAACTAAGAAAAGCCGGCGTCCATTCTGGTATCCTCCCTCTTTACCGAATGCATAACCCGGCTGACCCGCCGGGTTAACGCCCGGCGGGTCTTCTTCTTTACCGGTTCTTATATTCAGCCTTATCAATTCTCTTTCTTCTATACAGGAGGAATCATGAAGGTACTCGTTTCCCTTGCTGTGATGCTTTTTGCTGTGCTTGCCTCTTCCTGCGGAGGGACCGCGCCCCTGGAGGAGAGGCCGGAAGAGGACGCCGAATCTGCCCCGGCCCTTACGGTCACCGGAGAGATAGGGGTGGAACTGGGCGACAGCAACTACGTCTTCGGAATGATCCAGGATGTTGACTTCACCGTGGATGGCAACATTGCGGTGCTTGACGCCCAGAGGAAAAGGGTAAGGGTCTATTCACCCCAGGGCGAGTACCTGGGATCCTTCGGAGGCACAGGTGAGGCTCCCGGCGAGTTCCTGAACCCCCGCTCCCTTGCCTGTCTTGTGGACGGGAGAATAGCCGTTTCCGACCCCTTCAGCAGGGAGGTTGAGATATTCACCACCGACTTCCTTCATTCTGAAACGGTTGCCGACTTCACCGAAAGGGCACCCTTCGTGATCACCGCCACGGACAACGGTTTCGCCGGGGAGCAGGGAGGCTTCAACCGGGACGAGGGCACTGTGACCCAGCGTGTACAGGAATGGGACCTCCAGAGGGACACCATACTTCTCTTCATGGAGAGGGAGACCCTTTTCTCACCGGACAACATGGCCGCCAGGTTCATGGAGCCGCTGGCTGGGATCGTCTATTCGGAAGGGGTCATTTTCTTCTCTCCGCCTGTGACTGAAGAGTACCTTGTTCAGGCCTATCCCGTTGACGGTTCCCAGGGTGAGCCGCTCACCTGGCCCGGCTATTCACCGGTTGCCCGGACGCAGCAGGAAATAGACGAGGAGATGGAGCTTTTTGAGGAACGGCTCCAGGCCATGGCCTCCTCCGGAAGGGGCTCTCGTTTCGCAGATGTATCCTACTCTCCGCCGGAGCACTACTACGCAACCTCCGGTCTTGGAGTTGACCCTGAAGGGAGGATCTGGGTAAGAAGGGGCTGGGAGCCCTCCCCGGTGTTCGATGTTTTCGAACCGGGAGATACAGAGCCTTCCCTTACCGTGGTAGTACGCTCCGAGGAAGACCTCAGCGGTTTCGACTTCGTTGTGACCCCCCATGGAACAGCCGCTTTTGAGAGGGATCCGGAGTACTATCCCAGGGTACTTCTGCTGGAACTGGATGATACCGAATAGCCGTTGACCGCTTCGTTACCGGGGGCTAGATTGCCAGAGTGTTCACGGACAGCACTTTGAAGAGGAGGAATCATGAGGGGTGTTTTTCTTGCGGCGGCAGCGCTGCTCTGCGTGGGAACTGTTTCCGCAGGCAATATCGACATTCTCGGGATAAGAAGCGCCGAGTATCTGATGGAACTCTCCCGGAACGCGGTAACCGACTGCGCGGACGGAGTCACTTACAATCCTGCTGGTCTGGCGTTCATGGAAGAGGGTCTCCATGTTAATTTCGGGGCCCAGTACATAGGCAAAGATTACACAATAACCGGCACCTTCCTCGGGACAACAGAGGAAACGGAAACCTCCACCACGAAACCCACCCCCTTCATTCCCAACATCTATGTAGTCTACAGGACCGGCGATCTGGCGGCCTTCGGCGGCTTCAACGCCCCTGCCGGCGGCGGAACCCTCGAGTACCAGGACGGCCTCTTCTTCATGCCCAAGCTCGAGACCCTCCTTGTTCAGGCCCAGTACGGACCCACCTACTTCGCCATGCTCGACGAGGGATCGATGGAGGGGTCTTCCTCTTACCTCAGAGGCATAGCCGGCATATCCTACGCTTTCTCAGACAGGTTCAGCGCCGGGATCGGCGGGAGATACACCGTCGGCAGCAGGGACTTCAAGGGTTCAGGCACCTTCAATGTGATCGACGCCACCACCATGCAGCCTGTTGCCGTGGTCACGGAGGAGATAGATGTGGAGAGGACCGCATCGGGCATCTCCGGGGTGTTCAGCGTTGACTACAGGCCCTCAGAAAGGGTCAACCTGGCGGCGAGGTACGAGACAGCCACCGCAATGGACTTCGAAGCCTCCGCCAATGTGCAGTCCAACTGGGAAGCGCTCATGCCCTACATCGCCGATGGCGCCATGCAGAGAAGGGACCTTCCCGCGGTGGCGGCAATCGGGGTCGAGTTCGATATGAATGACAGGCTCCGCCTTGGCGGATCGGGCAACTACTACTTCATCGAAGCAGCCGACCAGGGAGAGGATGACGGCATAGCCGACGCCTACAACGACGGCTGGGAGGCCAACATCAGCTGCAGATACCAGATCAGCCCAGCGGTTGCAGGGGCCCTGGGATACAGCTACTCCAACTACGGAGGCAGCGACAGCACCTACACCGACCTTGAGTACAACCTGGACGCAGGGCTGCTCTCAGGCGGTGTGAACTGGCAGGCAAACCAGACGCTGGACTTTACCCTGGCAGGGGGTACCACATTCTTCCAGGAAGGCGAGGGAGTGGGCACATACGAGGGAGAGACCTACGACAAGAGCGTGTTCTTCCTTGCCCTGGGGGCGAACGCTGCCTTCTGACCGCCCGTGACCTTTCAGATCGGGGGAGCTTCGGCTCCCCCTTTTTTCGTTACAATCCGTTACAGACCGTTCAAAGATATGAATTTCCCGGACACCATCTTCTCTTCGTACCAGAGGGGACAACGGAAGAAAGGAGAGAAAAATGAGAATAAGAACCACCATGATGGCCCTGGGAGCAGCGGTGCTGCTTATCGCTGGAACCGCCGCGGCTCAGCCGATGATGGCCGGCAGGGAGGGGGGCTTCGCCGGAAGGGGCGGCATGGGTCATGAGCAGGGAGGCGGAACCGTTCTGGAAAGGATGCTTCCCATGCTCCATCACCTGGACCTCAGCGGCGACCAGGCAGAGGAGATACGGGACATAGTTGACGGGGCAAGGAGGGACATAGAGGCCCTGAGGGGAATGGAGGACCGTGAGGGGCTCAGGGAGCAGTTCAGGGAGATGTTCAGTTCTCCCTCTATTACCGTCACCGAGGTCGAGGGCCTGCTCAATGCACGACTGGAAGCCATGGAGGAAGCTAACTTCATCATTGCACAGGCCATAGTGGACATCCACGGGGTCCTTACCCCAGAACAGCTTGAACTCATGGCCGACTTCGAGCCAGGGGACCATCAGGGAATGGATCATGCGGGAATGCCGGGAGACCGCGCCCCGATGATGCACGGCAACGCCGGCATCCACCCCCCGAGGTAGCATCTCGCCGGCAAGGAGAAGGGAAGGTTTCACAGGCCTTCCCTTTTTCATATCTTCCCGAAGAAGGGGGTGGCATGTACTTCGGAGAGATCGATGAGATCCGCTTTCTGGCGGAAAAGGCCGCGGAAAGGGACGGCGTTCCATTCTACATACTGCAGGATCCCATGAGGAAAGAGAAGTCATACACGGCGGTTACCTCGGTTGGCTTCGGCCTTCCCGCGGGGTTTTACATGGTGGACAGGGTCGCTCCTGAGAACGAGCGCCGGGAACTGGAACCTCCTGAAAAAACCAGCACCAACGGCTTCTAGCGAAGCACCAGGACCGGTGCTGAATCCATGCCCCGGCAACCCTGGATGACCACCCGATAGCACCCCGACGGAAGCCCGGACAGATCCGCCTGTACGGAGCCCCTCCCCGCTGGGAAATCACCTGTGACCAGGGACACGACCCTTCTGCCGTTCATGTCGTAAACACCTATGGAAAGTGAAGAGGGCTCCGGGAGCTGGAACTCAACGGCGCACATGTCCGATGCGGGGTTGGGCGAAGCGCTCAGGAGAACAGGACTTCCCGGGGGATCGGCGGGGGGCTCCACCCCCATCTGCCCCGGGGCGAACCTGGTTGCCGGGTCGCCCAGGAAGTTGTTCTCCTGCAGTATCCAGTTCTGATGGGTTATCGAGATACTGGCCTTGAACACGTCTTTTGATGTTCCGTGGGCCACACCCAGTTCGTACTCCTGGTCCTGGATGAGGACTTCGGCGAAGAAAAGCTCGAGCCACTCGCTGGGGCCGAAACCCGGAGGGGTTCCAATGCCCCAGTGGGAGTTGAACATAACGGCGATGGCTCCCCCGTTGGGCCAGAACATCAGCCTTTCCGCTATGCATGCAACATTCTGCAGGTGCCCGGGGTGGCAGGCCATGGAGTGGAAAACCACCGGCATCAAGTCGTTGCTCATCCCGTAGTAGTTGGAGTTCGCTACGATCTCGGTGGAGGGTCCGAACATCCACCAGACCCCAGCCTCGTTACCATGGCCGTTCAGGCTGCTGTATGCCACGCCCTGGTTATACAGGTCTATCTGGTCATTGGGGTGGGAGGAGTAGTCCTCGTACAGCTTGTGAACCGTCCAGTCCTCCGGTATCCTGGTGTCTATGGAGTCGCAAACGAAGGAGCCCCAGTATCCCGGGGGATCGTCCACCCAGAGACCGGCCCCTGCCAGGAGCGCGGTGGTCCGCCATTCCCCGGGGGGAGAGTCCGTTTCGTAGGCTATGGTCTTTTCCACCATTGTCTGTATCCTTGCGGGAATGTCCGAGGAGAAACGGCCGCAGTAGATGTCCGAATAGTAGTCAACCCCGTCGTTGAGCTCCCCGAAAAGCCCGTCTCCGTCAAGGTCCCAGCTGCCGTCGAGATCGCAGTAGTAAAGGTCCGCGGTGGCGTTCATCACCGTTCCGCTGATGTTCAGCGACGAAAGCCTGGTGGTTTCCCCGAAGTCCCCCACTATCAGAGCGTATACCAGACCCTGGTTCTCGCAGGCGTCCTTCAGGTAGTTCCTGATCCTCTCCTGGGTGTCCCTTCCTGCATAGTTCTCATAGATCCACTGTGTGGAAATGAAGGAGGCTCCGTGGGTGGTGTTCCTGTGGTCCACCAGCGGCTGCATTACCTCCTGCAGCGAGGAGTCCGCAATGGCCACCCAGGGCGTGCCTCTTCGGGGAACCACCGTGGGTGAGCATGCAGGGATCATCTCCGGATTTGATACGATCCGTTCAAGGGCCCTGGCGGCAACGGTGACCTGGCATGAAGAGAAGGCTGCCTCATCCGTGGAGACCGTTTCGATCACCGGGG
>CAYLXG010000020.1:0-317 GCA_964387445.1 uncultured bacterium | reverse complement strand
CCGACAGCTCACCAGTATCGGCGTTCCACCTGAAGGGAACGAAGGTGAAGGAACCGATCCTGAACCCTGTCTTCAGGCCGGTGTTCATATCTGTGATACTGTATTCCGGGTATCTGCCCTGGAAAGCTCCGGCAGCAGTACTTGATGGGCGGCTGCCAAGGGGGACTGCCATCACAGGTGCCATTGAGTGGGTCCCCGGAAGAATGACCTCTTCCAGAATCTCCACCTCCACCCCTGTGAGTTCACCGCCCTGGGGCAGCACAATGGAGTATCCGATGCCGGGAAGGGCAGGTTCCCCCTCACGGAAAGGAGAAGCC
>CAYLXG010000019.1:20686-21818 GCA_964387445.1 uncultured bacterium | reverse complement strand
CCGGTCACCCACGGCGACCTGATAGCAAAGGCGGTGACCGACCTTGAGGGGTCACTCAGCCTCTGATGCCGCGGTGATCCGCCGCAGGTTCTCCAGTGCGGCGCAGGAATACGACAGGTACGCGGCGCACCACAGGATGATAGCCGGGGAGCTCCTTGGCCATCTGGAGGGTCTCCGCTGCAAAAGGATACTGGAGCTGGGCTGCGGCACTGGAATACTGTCCAGGGGCCTCAGGAAGCTTTTTCCGGATTCAAGCATTCTGCTGACCGACTCCGCGCCGGGGATGGTCAGCGTGTGTCGGACCAGGGTTCATCCCTCTTCCCTGGTCCGGCACTCCCTCTGGGATTTCGAGTCCGCAGAGTTCCCGGGCAGTTTTGACCTTGCGGTGTCCAGCTGCGCGCTCCAATGGCTGGCGGTGCCTGAAGACTTCGGCAGGAAACTGTTCTCGACCGTTTCCCCGGGTGGATGGACGGCCCATGCAATACCGGTGAAGGGAATGCTCCGAGAGCTTGAGTCCAGCTTCCTCCGTACCGGATGCAGGCCCCCTTCCCTGGAGTACCTCACAGGCGAGGAATGGAACTGCGTTTTCACCGACGCGGGTTTCTCCCTGGCGGGCAGCCTCACCAGGCGATTCACCGTCATGTACCCCTCCCCTGCCGAGGCGGTAAGGGCGGTGAACGGTATAGGCGCGTCCCTTTCCGGGCTCTCCAGGGGGGATCATGTATCCCCCTCCCAGCTGAGAAGGGCCCTGGGATACTACGGGGAAAGGTACGGCGCCCAGCGTGGAGAGGTGCCCGGCACCTATGAAGTGCATTTCCTTCTGGCATGGAGACCAGAGGATTGAGATCCCTTTTCGTAACCGGTACGGACACCGACGCCGGCAAGACCTGGGTAACAGGTGGTATCGCCGCGGAACTGAGACGCCGAGGCTTGGACATTCTCCCGGCAAAGCCTGTCCAGACAGGCTGCGTTAACGGAAACGCACCGGACCTCGACCTTGCCCTCTCCCTCTGCGGGGCAGCGGTGTCCCGGGAAATGAGGGCTCTGCTCTGCCCTGTCCGCTTCTCGACCCCATGTTCCCCGGACCTTGCCGCTGAACTGGAAGGGGCTTCCATAGATCTACGGATGCTCG
>CAYLXG010000019.1:19067-20676 GCA_964387445.1 uncultured bacterium | reverse complement strand
AGGAGCTGGCTGCCTCCAGATCCCTGATCGCCGAGGGAGCCGGAGGGGTCCTGGTTCCCCTGGGGGGCGGAAGGACCATGCTGGACCTTATGGCAGGGCTGGGCTGGCCGGTGGTGCTGGTGGTCAGGAACAGGCTGGGGTGCATCAACCACTCGCTGCTTTCCCTTCAAACCCTGAAGGCCGCCGGTCTTGCGGTTGCCGGGGTGGTCATGAACCAGGCCGACCCTCCAGAAGAGCCTGTATCATCGGCGAATGCCCGGGCCATCGAGGAGTATGGAGGAACACCGGTGATAGGCAGGATACCATACTCCCCGGAGGGTGTGTCGGCGGGCATGTTCCGCGAAACCGCCCACCGGCTGGAAGGGCTTCTTGGATGAGCCTTGTCGATAAGGACCTGAGACACCTCTGGCACCCCTATTCCGACATCGGCGCCATGGAGCGGAAAGGGTTCCCTGTAATGGCATCTGCCAGCGGCATTCGCCTTATCGACGATTCCGGGAAGGAATACCTTGACGGGATCAGTTCCTGGTGGTGCGTTAACCTTGGCCATGGGCATCCTCGAATAGTTAACGCTATCGTCCAGCAGGCCCGCACGCTCCAGCACTCCATCATCGGGGGAATGTCGCATACCATGGCCGGGGAGCTTGCGGAACGGCTGGCGGAGATAACCCCGGAGGGGCTGGAGAGGGTGTACCTGGCATCCGACGGGGCAAGCGCGGTGGAGGCTGCGGTGAGAATAGCGCTGCAGTACTGGTGGAACACCGGCAGGCCGGAGAAGAAGGGAATAATATCCATCGAGGGAGGCTATCACGGCGACACCCTGGGGGCGGTGGGTCTGGGGTTCGTTCCCCGCTTTCACCGTCCGGTTGCCCATGTGGTGAACAGGTCTTTGCAGGCACCCTCGCCCCACTGCTTCCACTGCCCGTACGGACTTCTTCCCCAGGACTGCGGCACAATGTGCTTCCAGGGCATGGAGAAGCTTGTCAGGGAGTACTCTTCGACCACCGCGGCCGTTATAGCCGAGCCGGTCTGTCAGGGGGCGTCAGGGATAAGGATCTATCCCGCTGAATACGTTCGCAGGCTCAGGGACCTGTGCACCGAAGAGGGAGTGCTCCTGATACTGGACGAAATAGCGGTGGGATTCGGAAGAACAGGCGAGCTGTTCGCATCGGACCTGGCGGGGTTATCACCGGACATCCTCATACTTGGAAAGTCCCTCACAGGCGGCTATCTGCCCCTGAGCGCCGCGGTGGTCACCGGGGAGAACTACGATTACTTCTGCAGACCCCCGGACACACCTTCGCCGGGAACCCCATTGCAGCAGCCGCGGCCTGCGAGGCCCTCTCCATCTTCAGGGAGTCCGGGGTCCCGGAACCTTCAGTGGAGTTTCATCAGGCGTTCAGGGATATGGAGGGTATGGAGGGGGTTCACAGGTCAGCCGCCCTGGGATGGATGGGGGCTATCGAGATTGAGGCCGCCGCCGGGGGCGTGAGAACCGCGGCGAGGGCGGCTTCCATAGCCCTTTCGGAAGGCCTTCTGATAAGGCCGCTGGGGCCGGTCCTTTACCTCTGGCCGCCGCTGGTCTCCACCGAAAAAGATATTTCCCTGA
>CAYLXG010000019.1:5520-19057 GCA_964387445.1 uncultured bacterium | reverse complement strand
GATGACAGGTATATTCGCATCGTCGTTGAAAAAAGCCCTGGAGGAGCGGTGAAACGGGAAAGATACCTGCACAGGCTCGTTACTGGACACCTGGATCACAGGAGGATACCTGCCCTTGAATCGGGGGTTCCCGCCCTCCTGGTGCTGGACATGCAGAACTACTTCCTCGACCCTGGCTCCCACGCCTTCGTCCCCTCGGCTCCCGACCTGGTGGAACCTCTCAGGGAACTGGCGGAACTCTTCGAGTCCCGTGACCTGCCGGTGATCTACACGAAACACGGGAACACCCCTGAGAACGCCGGTGCAATGGCAAGGAAGTGGAGAACGCTTCCCTCACCGGACGATCCCATGAGCGGCATCTACGGCTCTTTCGACACGTCATGGTCCGCGGTGGTGGAGAAAACACAGTATGATGCTTTTCTCGGCACTCCTCTCCAGAGCCTTCTGGAACAGCTTTCCGTAACCGCCGTTGTGGTCACCGGACTGATGACCGACCTGTGCTGCGAAACCACCGCCAGGGCGGCGTTCACCAGGGGCTACGATGTGGTGTTCCCGGTGAACGGAACCGCAACGCTGAACATGGAGCTGCACAGGGCCACCACACTGAACCTGAGCCACGGCTTCACCCCTCCTGTGAGCATCGGGGCGGTAAGGAAGGCGATAAGTCGTGGCCGCTGAAACCGTTGCGGTGATCGGAGCCGGCCCCTCGGGGATGGCAGCGGCGAATCAGCTTGCCCTCTACGGGATAGATCCCCTGGTCTTCGAGCCGGGGGAGCCCGGCGGGCTTCTTTTGGAAGCCGGTTCCGTGGTGAACTATCCAGGGGTTCCCAGGGGGATCTCCGGGGAGGATCTCGCAGCCCTGTTCCCGGTTCCCTCGAGGCTCCTTCGGGAGAGGGTGGTGTCGCTCTCAGCGAACCCGGGAGGAGGATATCTCATCAGTCATACCGGGGGTTCCACAATCGCGGCGGCGGTCCTGGTTGCCTCGGGGACGGTTCCGGTGGAACTGGAGGTTCCCGGGGTGCCTCCGGAGAGGGTCCACTACGGCGTCAGGAGCACAAGGGATCTGGAGTTCTCCACCGCAGCAGTCATAGGCGGAGGCGACGCCGCCCTGGACTACGCCTTGACCCTGTCGAAACGGTCTGAGGTAAGGGTATACGCCAGAAGCGGCTTCGCCCGGGCGTCGCGTCATCTTCTGGACCAGGCCGGGGCTTCCGGACGGATAGCTTTGTTCCCGGAGCACTCCAACTTCAGCGGCTTTGCCGAGGACATAGTGGTGGTGGCCTGCGGCAGGAGACCGAATCTGGCATTCCTTTCCAGGGAGCTTGTATGTTCGCCCCCTGGGAACGGCAGTTTCCACCTCTGCGGCGACTGCTCCAGCGGCAGGTTCAGACAGGCCTCCATCGCCGTTGCGGCGGGAGTGAAGGCGGCAATGGCCGTCAGATCCTTTCTTGAAGGGACACGGTGAATTGATAGTTGCGGCCTCCAGCGGCAGGGACGACCTGGCAAGGGTTTACATAGTGGAGTACCCCGGCGGGGGCAGGGTGGAGTGCGCAGAATCGCTCCAGCCGCCGAAACCCATCGAGGAAAAGTGGGTGATGCTGGTTTCCACCCTCTTCGGCTGCCCGGTGGGCTGCCCGATGTGCGACGCGGGCACAGGCTACGGGGGCAGGCTCACTGCGGAACAGGTAATGGATCAGATACTGATGATGGTCCAAAGGCGTTATCCCGACCTGAAGGTTCCAGCCCGGCAGTTCAAGGTGCAGTTCGCCAGGATGGGCGAACCTGCGCTGAATCCGGATGTGATCAAGGTTCTCAGGGAGCTTCCCGGAAGGATCCAGGCCCCGGGGTTCATGCCCTCCATCTCCACAGTTGCACCCAGGGGGACCAACCGCTTCTTCCGTGACCTGATCGATGTGAAGAACGACCTCTACCCGGGAGGAAGATTCCAGCTTCAATTCTCCCTGCACACCACGGACCCCGAAAGACGGAGGGAACTGGTGCCGGTGGAAACCTGGTCCATGGAGGAAATGGCCCGGTACGGCGAGGAGTTCGTGTCCCCCGGCGACAGGAAGGTAACGCTGAACTTCGCCCTGGCCAAGGACTCTCCGTTGTCTCCGGAAGCTCTCCTGGAGCACTTCGATCCCGAGTTCTTCCTTTTGAAGATAACCCCCCTCAACCCCACCTGCAGGGCCCTGGAAAACGGCCTCTCAACCTGCGTGGACCCGGACTCCCCGGAATCCGCTTACTCGGTTGTCTCAGCCCTTGAGAAAGCCGGGTATGACGTTATAGTGAGCATAGGCGAGCAGGAAGAGAACCGCATAGGAAGCAACTGCGGCCAGTACCTGAGGACCTGGCTGGAGAAGGGCAGCGCTCCCGAGGGAGGATACACCTACCCCCTGATGAACGGCTGCCGGGAATAACTCGACCCTTCGCTGTGTATAAAGGAAAAAGAAAGGAGAGGTCATGATCCCGCTGATGCCGTTCCTGGTTGATACGATGGTCCCTATGGATGGTCCCCACCTGAACAACATAGTTCATGAATGGGGGGTTGTGGTGTTTCAGGAGTCCGGCGCCCACATGGCCGGAGGCCTGGGAGACGGCATGAGCTTCTATGATCAGAGCCAGATGGACGCCTGCGCCGAGGCCCCGGTGGTCTGGATTCACGGGGAACCCTTCACCGGTGCCTTCACGGTTAATCTGCCGGATGACCAGAGCTTCACTTTCCTGTATCCCGAGCCATGGGACAGTTCCGACCTTCAGGCAACATGGCGGATCGAGGCGGACGGTTCATCAGATCATGAGAATGAGGAGCTGGTCCCTGTTTTCGGACCGTTCCAGGCTGCTTCCGTATGGTGGGAAGCGGTTCCCTCGCTGGACCTGCACTTCCCTGACGCGGGAGTCACAGCCAACTACATCTACTACGAATGCACCGTGGCTTCCGACTTCTGTGATCCTTTCCTGGAATGGAACTCCGGGGGAACTCCGCTTCTCAGGGATGGATTCCCTGGTGAAGCCCTTTACTTCATCGACGGAAGGGCAATGACATTTGCCCCGCCGGCCAGGGGCCTTATCGACTGGAGCATATCCGGTGAAGACCTCACGGAGGACCGCATCCAGGAGATACTGTGCGGCTGGGCCGGGGGTATGCTGAAATCAACGGAGATAGAGGCCCTCTGGGAGACCTGGAAGCCCTACTGGCAGCAGGGAAGCTGGGTTGTCTTCCCCATTCCTGAGGAACACCATTTGGATATAAGCCGGATCACACTGTCGATAGACCGCACACGGACAGTGGACTACGAAAGGCTCTTCCTGGGGGCGGTCAGACTGGATCCCCGGTAACCTTCTCGAAGTACTCCATGCATTTGCGCACGTAGTCCCGCTTCTCCCTGTAGGTACCCGGGTAGAAGCTCCTCTTGAAGCCGTAGACGATAAGGTTCTTCAGCTCCCTCATGGACAGGTCGAAGGCGCTCACCGCCTTGAACACCTCGTCGGTGACAGTTGTGTGTGATACCGTGCGGTTGTCGGTGCAGATGGAGCAGGAGAGCCTGTTGTCCACCATGTGGCGGAAGGGGTGGTCCTCAAGCCTTTCCAGGCTGGGGTCGGTCTGCATGTTGGAGGTGAGGCAGACCTCCAGGGTTATCCTCCTGTCGGCAATGAACTGCACCAGGTCGTCCACGTACCTTTCCCTGTCCAGTATCTCCGGGTCGCTGATCGCGTCGGGGTTGAACAGTGAGGTCCCGTGGCCTATCCTGTCCGCGCCAAGCTCGGTGATGGCCTGGTAGATGCTTTCCGGGCCATATGCCTCCCCTGCATGGACCGTCTTCTTTATGAAGTTCCTCTGGGCGAGCATATAGGCCTCCCTGTGGTGCACAGGGGGGTTTCCCTTCTCGGAACCGGCGATGTCTATCCCCACCACCGGTATCTCCAGTTCCTTCCTGGCCTTGATGCCGGCGCCTACCAGCTCCAGCGAAGCCAGGCCGAATATCTTCTGCTCGGTGGAGAACGAGTGAACGGAGATGATGTCCCTGAAGTAGTCGGAGAAGTGCTTGTTGAAGTATCTCATGGCGCAGGTGATTATTCCGTACTCGAAGGGGGGCTCCTCACCCTGCATTACGCTGGGCCGGTGGTTGAACTCCCTCTTCGCCCGGGCCAGACCGCCGTCCACCGCCTGTATTGTCTGAAGCAGGTTCATGGAACCCCCTGCGTGGAGCTGGGGGGCGAACCTCACTTCGATGTACCTCACGCCCTCCTTCTGGTTGTCCACGGCCAGTTCGTAGGCAATGCGCTCGATGTTCTCCCGTGTGCGCATCACGGCGCAGGTGTACCCGAAACCCTTCAGGTAGTCGTCGAGGCTTTCGTAGCTGTCCTTGAATACGGTTTCCCTGAGCCCCTCAACGGTGGTGCTGGGAAGCTCCACCTTCTCGGAACGGGCAAGCTCTATCAGGGTGGGTATCCGAATGGAACCGTCGAGGTGGAGGTGGAGGTCGGTCTTGGGCATTCTTTCGATGAGTTCTCTGGTTATCTCCATGTCATTCCCTTTCGTGTTCCGGGAATGATACTAAACTGGAAGGCCTCCTGGGAGTGCAATACATCTAACCCATGTGAATGTCGTCGGGGTTGGACGGGTTCACCTTAACGCTGATCGTGGTACCGGCGGAGAACTGGGCAAGCGCCGTGAGGGGAATGACCTGTTTGTGAACCACTTCCTTTGCCCCGTGAACTGGAGAATGAACCAGCAGCCTGAACTTGAGCCTGGGCTGGTTGTTGATGTAGGTACCGGTTTCCGAGACCTCCAGGATCTCCGCCTGGGCGTCCATCCAGTTCGCCTCCCGGTAAGCCCGTTTCCTGTTGGTCATGGTGGCGAAGAGGATGACCCCTCCGGTGGAGAGGGCGAACATGCCCGCCATGATCCAGAAAAAGATGTTCAGGGGATGGCCGTCGTCGGTTTTTGCGGTGTCCGGCACCAGGAAGCCGGCAACGATGAATCCCAGGATCAGGACGCCGAAGATGCCCACCACTCCATAGTTGATCACGGTTCTCACTTCGAACCCCCTCTTCCCTGCATGAGATGCACTTTTCTATGGTCTTCCGGATCGATCTTAACGCTGATCTCCTTCCCAGGCTGGAACAGGCCCAGGGCAGTGAGTGGGATCACCTGCACCACCAGTGCCTCCATCGGTTCCCCGCCTGGAGGGTCCACAAGCAGACGGAGCCTGATCCTGGGCTGCCTGTTGATATAGGTTCCAGTCTCAGAGATCTCCAAAACCCTCGCCGCCGCCGTGAGCCAGTTCGCTTCGATCTGCATCCTTTTCCTGTTCATTATCACCGCTCTAAACAGAAGGATGAGGTTAATGGCAAGGAACAGGCCCCCCATGAAGAAGAGGAAGCCGGGAAGGGGGCTGGACTCGCCCGAGGGCAGCTTCGAGGGAACCAGAAAACCCCCTGTGAAAAAGGCTGCGATCACCACCGCAAAAAGGATCAGCGCCGTGGGATTCGCCTTGGTCCTCACCGGCATGCAATACCCTACCTTTCCAGTACTCATAACTTAAGAAGAAAGGCGATCCGCAGCAAAGGGAACTCTTTCCCATGGTGCCGTGTTCCTTCATTGACTATTTCATACCAAATTGGTATTCTTTGCAGCTCTAGTAAGGAGGTCGAATTGAAAGGCATGATGATCACCGCTGCGGTGCTCGCCCTTGCGTCCATCGCCTACGGCGTTACCGTAGGATCGCCGGATATACCCAGCATGGATCCGTTCTGCGCGTCTTGAGGCTCCGAGAACCGCTATCAGGTGATAGCGCTTGCGGAAGAGATGGCCGGACCCATGACCATAGGCGAGTTATCGTGGCAGAGGGCCGGTTCCTCGGGGTCACCCCAGGGTTTCTACTATGTGTTCAGTATTCATATGGGACTTGCGGATGCCGATGAGCTTTCCGACACCTTCGAGGATAACTACGTTCCAGGGTCCAGGACCCTGGTGTACACAGCGAGCACTCAGAAGATGACCGCCGAACCGGACCAGTGGATGACCATACCGCTGGACACTCCCTTCCAGTACGACGGGACCCATAATCTCATCGTGGAGATACAATGGATCGGCGGCGCCAATATGTTCTACACCTACATGTGGGAAACCGGCTCCTACAGGGGGCTGATGAACAAGAACGATGCGGGCAGCCCCACTGGAACCCTCTATACCAGGATGTCCCAGCTCATGTTCTCTCCGGCCTCCTCTCTGGAGCAGCATACCTTCGGGGCCATCAAGGCCCTCTGGTAAAACCACTGCCCCCCGGGTGAAAAGGCTGTTATCTTTTCACCCGGAGGGACAGATGATCGAATTTCTTCTAAACGACAGGATAGTCAAAACCGGCTGCGCCGGCGGAACCAGGGTGCTTGACTGGCTCAGGAACGAAGCCGGGCTCACGGGCACCAGGGAAGGCTGCAGGGAGGGCGACTGCGGAGCCTGCACGGTGGTGCTGGGCCGTCAGTCGGAGTCGGGAATGCAGTACCGGGCTGTCTGTTCGTGCCTTCTGCCCCTTTCGGCGGTGAACCGCCGGCATCTTGTTACCATCGAGGGCGTATCCTCCCCGGGTGCGCTCTCTCCTTTCCAGAAGGCCTTCATCGAACAGTGCGCCTCCCAGTGCGGCTTCTGCACCCCCGGGATGATCATGAGCCTTACCGGTTTCCTCCTGGGGAACAGGGAACTCACCCTGGAGAACGCAATGGAGTCCCTCGACGGGAACATCTGCAGATGCACCGGGTACGCCTCCGTCCGCCGGGCGGTTACATCGGTGATGGAGGGTCTATGTGCCGGCACAGACCGGATAGCCGCCATGGTGGAACAGGGTCACGTGCCGGAATACTTCAACGGGGTTCCTTCGATACTGGAGACCCTTGGGGAAGGAAACGGTTCCCGGGGAACCTTATCCGTCGCCGGTGGAACCGATGTTTTTGTCCATCCGGATGCCGGGGCCGGCGGGGAGGAACCCTCATTCATCCAGGCGCCGTCGGGCATCACCGTCCACGGTGGAAACGTATCAGTGGGGGCCGGAACCACACTGGAGGAGATCCGGGAGTCCCCGGTCTTCAGGGAACTGTTCCCGGAGCTGGACGGCTTTCTGGCAAGGGTTGCTTCCACCCAGATAAGGTCCCTTGCCACCATCGGCGGGAACATCGTGAACGCCTCCCCCATAGCAGACATGGCGATTCTTTTCCTGGCCCTGGGCACAGCTGTACACACCGGAACGCGATCTGTTCCGCTGAAGGAGTTCTACCTGGGATACAGGAAGCCCGATCTGGCCGCCGGCGAGATTATCGAGAGCATCTCCTTCCCCCTGCCACCAGAAGGGGCAAGACTATCGGCGCTCAAGGTCTGCAAGCGGGAGTATCTGGACATAGCCTCAGTGAACTCCGCAGCGCTGCTGGTACTCAAGGGCTCATCGGTTCTCAGCGCCTCCCTCTCAGCAGGGGGCGTCTATCCATATCCGCTGTTCCTGAAAGAAACTTCTTCATTCCTTCAGGGCAGGGAACTCACCGGCGAGGTCATCCTGGAAGCCGCGGACACCGCCGCCGGCGAAGCCGCTCCCATCAGCGACATCAGGGGCTCCGCGGAATACAAGACCTTGCTGCTCCGCTCACAGATAATGGCCCATCTGGGCCATGGCGGTTCGTGATGCCGCACTTCGACGGCGAACTCCACGTTCAGGGCAGATCGGTCTTCGTGGGGGATCTTCCCGAGCCGAAGGGCACCCTTTTTGCACATGTCCTGACCTCACCTGCGGCAAGGGGAAGCATCACCGGGCTATCAACTTCCGCCGCGGAGAAAGCCCCGGGAGTTGAAGCGGTTCTCACCTGGAAGGACATTCCCGGGGAGAACCAGACAGGGAACATCGTCATGGACGAACCCCTCCTGGCCCCGGGGGAGGTTCACTACATCGGACAGCCGGTGGCGGTGGTCATTGCAGGTTCCGCCACCGAAGCCCGCAGGGCCTGCGAACTCATCGAACTCGCCGTTCAGGAGGAAAGGCCGGTGCTTGACCCCAGGGAAGCCTGCTCCAGGGGCGAGCTCATCGTTCCTCCGAGGACCATCGGCTGCGGGAACCCCGCGGAGGCAACGAGGAACTCCGCCTTCACTGTCTCGGGAACAGCGGAAACTGGGGCCCAGGAACACCTCTACCTTGAAACCCAGAGCGCCCTGGCCGTTCCCCTGGAGGACGGAGGGCTCAGGATAGCGTCCTCCACCCAGGGGCCCTCCTATGTACAGAAGATCGCCGCCAGGGTGCTGGGCGTTCCCTCCCACAGGATACAGGTGGAGGTGCCCAGGCTGGGGGGAGCCTTCGGAGGCAAGGAAGACCAGGCCACCCCCTGGGCGGTGATCGCCGCCCTGGGAGCCTTCGTTACAGGGAAGCCGGTAAAGCTGGTTCTCTCAAGGCACCAGGACCTCGTGTGCACCGGGAAGAGGCACCCCTACACAAGCGACTACACCATGGGTCTCGACGAGAACGGCCTGATAGTCAGCTGGGAGGTGGACTACTACCAGGACAGCGGAGCGGCCGGGGACCTTTCCACCGCGGTGATGGAAAGAACACTGTTCCACACCACAGGCAGCTACTTCGTGCCCAACGTAAGGGCAACCGGCTACTGCTGCCGCACCAACGTGCCCCCGAACACCGCCTTCAGGGGGTTCGGCGGACCCCAGGCCATGTTCGTAATTGAGGCCGCGCTGCGCAAAGCTTCTTCCGTAACCGGAATACCAGTTCACATCCTGCAGGAGAGGAATCTCCTGAAGCCCGGGGACCGATTCCCCTTCGGAGCGGAATACCGGGCGGACGAAACGAGGAGCTCATGGAAGCTCTGCAGGGATATGATGGGTCTGGACAACGCGATGAAAAGGGCGGAGGAGTTCAACTCCGCCGGGGGAAGGATGCGCAGGGGTGTCTCCATGATGCCGGTGTGCTTCGGGATCTCCTTCACGACAACCTTCCTGAACCAGGCCAGCGCCCTGGTCCATGTTTACACCGACGGCAGCGTGGGCATATCCACAGGCGCGGTGGAGATGGGTCAGGGGGTCAACTCCAGGATAAGGCAGGCGGCGGCACTGGAACTGGGAATACCGGTGGAGCTCACCAGGATGGAGGCCACCAGCACCACGAGGAACGCCAACACCTCCCCCACCGCTGCCAGCTCCGGAGCGGACATGAACGGCAACGCTGCGGCCATGGCCTGCAGGGAGATACTCACTCGAATGCTCAGGGGGGCCGCTGAAAGAACTGGGGTTCCGGAAGAAGCGCTGTCCGTGGAAAAGGGAAGGCTTCTGAAGAACGGAGAAGATACCGGAACGAGCTGGGAGGAACTCGCTGCCGAGACCTACAGCAGCAGGATTAGCCTTTCCAGCCATGCCCACTACGCCACCCCGGGTATACACTTCGACGGCAAGGCCGGGAAAGGGGAGCCCTTCGCCTACCATGTGGCCGGGGCCGCCCTCACGGAAGCCACGGTGGACACCCTGTTAGGAACCTTCACCATAGACAGAGTGGGAATAGTGCACTGCGGCGGCAGTCAGCTGGATCCGGTGATAGACCTGGGCCAGGTGGAGGGGGGTCTGATCCAGGGAATAGGGTGGGTCACAATAGAGGAAGTGGGCAGGGATCCCGAAACCGGAAGGCTCCTGGCCGACGCCCTGGCCACCTACAAGGTCCCCCAGATATGCTCCACCCCGGAGATCGCTGTGATGTTCGCCCCGGGGGAAACCCTTCCAGATGGCATCGGCCTCAGGGGCTCAAAAGCCGTTGGGGAACCCCCGTTCATGTACGGCATAGGCGCCTGGTTCGCCATTGCGGACGCCATGGGGACACCGGTGGAGCACACGGCACCAATGACGCCGGAGAGGGTTCTCATGAGCCTCAGGGCGGGGAACCGGAGCAGGGGCTGAAGCTGCGGCGGGACATTCTGAAGGGGCTCCTGATCTACGCCGCCGGCGACACCGCCGCAGCCTGTCTCACCTGCGGATTCTCCCTGTGGAGGATGCTCGGTGTAATGGCCGTGGGCGGCCTGATCTATTCCTTCGAGATCCCGGCATGGTTCCAATGGATCAGCGGCAGGTACTCTTGACTACCCAGGACGACCATGGCGGTGCTGTACTTCAACCCTCTGTGGATTATCAGGCACCTTGCCTTCATATGCCTTCTCTCAGGTGAGTCCTCCGGGGTTTCACCGGCCCTGGCGGAGGTGGCCCTGAAGGGATTCGCGGTTAACCTTCCGGTGGTGTTCGCGGTGAATTATCTTATTCAGAATTCCATCCCCCTCAAGTGGAGGTTCTTTTCCAGTGCTGTGTTCTCTTCCCTGATGGCCGTCTATTACCCTCTGTGCCGGGTGCTGTTCAAATGAAGCTGCTTGACCACTTCAGCCGGAACAGGTCGGTCCTCTGCGTAGTGGCCGAAACCGCCGGAAGCTGCCCGGGAAAGAGGGGATTCAAGATGACGGTGCCCGACAGGGGCAGCCCGAAGGGCTCCATAGGCGGCGGAGAGATGGAACGCCGGGTTACCGAGCTTGCACTGGAGATGCTGAAGGAGAACACCCCCGCGCCTGTGACAAGGAACTTCCACCACAGTCCCGACGCGGACCCTGACCTGCGCACCGGCATGATATGCTCCGGGCAACAGAGGATCATCCTGGCTCCCCATCCGCCGCTGAACGCCCTTACCAATGAAACAAGGTCTTTCAGGATTTCCCCCGCGGGACTGGAGTTCCTCGCCTCTCCCTGGGAGACGGAAGGATTCAAGGGTACGGAAGAGGACTGGGAGTACAGGGAGAACCTGAAGCTCCCCCCGGTGGTTTACATATTCGGAGGAGGTCACTGCAGCAGGGCCCTCACCCCCATTCTCGCCAGCCTGGGAATGAGGACCGTGATCCTGGATGACAGGGAAGGGGTCCACACCATGGAAGAGAACGAAGACGCCTGGCAGCGGATCCACATGGACTACTCCGCCGCGGCATCCATCGTGCCCGGGAACGGACAGGCTCTGGTGGTGATAATGACCGATTCCCACCTGCATGACGCACAGGTCCTGGAACGGATGCTGCCGCTCAACCTGAGATATCTGGGCATGATGGCGAGCCGCTCCACCGCGGAGCACGTTCTGAAGGAGATGGAGAAAAAGGGATTCACCCCGGAAGCCCTTTCCAGTGTGCACACCCCCGTGGGAATACCCATAGGAAGCCATTCTCCTGCGGAAATAGCTGTCAGCATAGCCGCTGAGATAATAAGGGAACTGAACTCAGCCGGCTGATCAGCCGCTGTGCCCGGTCTTCCTCCAGGCGGCGGCGAAGAGGCCGTCGATACCCGCATCCGGCGGAAAGTAGGAGAGGAAGCCTCCGCCGTCCACCAGTTCTGCGGGACCCGGGAACGGGATCCTCTGGAAATCCCGGTGGGAAGACTCGAACCGCTCCACCACCTGGATGTTCTCCATGGGCTCCAGGCTGCATGTGGAATAGACGAGGCACCCATCCGGGGCAACCGCCAGCGAACCGTGATGCAGAATATTGCCCTGGATCCCCGCCATTGTTGAAGACAGCTCAGGCGTCCAGTTCCAGCGGGCGTCATACCTTCTTCTGTATACGCCGGTGTTGGAGCATGGGGCGTCCACAACAACCTTCTGGAAAAGGTTAGAGAAGGGGAGCCCTTCAACTTCAGCGATCAGAGGCAGGCTGTCCTTCCAGCGGAGCCTGAACCGGTTCTCGGTCCAGCGCTTCATCCTTCTGAGACTCGGGTCCATGGAGAACACCAGCCCCTTTTCCTGAAGGTGGGCGGTCTTCCCGCCGGGGGCGGCTCCTATCTCCAGAACCGGGGAGCCTGGAAGCTCCGCCATGCCCCTTCCCACGATGGCAGCGGATTCATCCTGAAGGTAGAATCCCTCAGGGGGGGAGAATACACCCTTCCTGGGGATGGTGCCGTAGTCCTCCAGGAACCTTCCGCGCTGGAATCCATCGGGTCTGTCTCCGAAGGCGAAGCCCCCCAGTTCAGGAGCGGTATTGTTCCACTCCAGAAGCCTCCGGGTCCTCTCTTCGCCAAGAACGTCAAGCCATCTATCCACCAGACCCTCCGGGTGGGAATACCGTATGTGAAGGGGCAGGTCCGGTTCGTGGGAGTGGGCGGCAACCTTCCTGAGAACGGCGTTTACCAGCCCCATGGTCTTCCTGCGGCCATGGGCGTCCACCGTTGCGGAAACCGCCGCGTGGGACGGCACCCTCATCACCAGAAGCTGCGCCGCCCCGGCCCGGAGGGCTGCCAGCACATCCGGGTCGAGACCGTTCAGGGGAGTCCTGGAATATCCGCCGATGACGTGATCCAGATACTTCTTCCAGACCACCGCCTCCCTGTATATCCGCTGTGCAAGGGCGGCATCTGATGGAGGAAGGGGGAGCCTGTCCCGGCTCCCCCTCAGAAGAAGAATTGCCTGTCTTCTGGAATCACATCCCCTACTGGACGTTCTCAACACGCTCCATGTCCGGGAAGTACTTCTTCAGGGTCTTCTCCACTCCGAACTGCAGGGTCATGGTGGCGAAGGCGCATCCTGAGCATGAGCCCTGGAGCCTAACCTGAACCACTTTGTCCTTCAGCGCCACGAACTCAATGTCCCCTCCATCGGCCTGGAGCATGGGACGAACCTCTTCCAGTTTTGCCTTCACGTTCTCTTCGTTGAACTCCAGCGTTTCACTCATTTCCTATTCCTTTCCAGGTCAGACTCAGGTCAGTTGCACCTGAGCCAGAACCAGGGCCACCACGGTCATCAGCTTGATCAGGATGTTAAGTGCGGGCCCGCTTGTGTCCTTGAACGGGTCTCCCACCGTATCACCCATGACCGCGGCGTCATGGGAGGGAGAGCCTTTTCCGCCCATGTGTCCCTCTTCTATGTACTTCTTTGCGTTGTCCCAGGCTCCTCCGCTGTTGGACATGAAGATAGCCAGGAGGACCCCGGTGACGATGGATCCGGCGAGAAGACCTCCCAGGGTCTCAGGGCCGTGTTCGCCGAAGGCGAAAAAGACTATGACAGGAACTGCCACGGCCATGATACCGGGAATGATCATCTCGTGAAGCGCCCCCCTGGTGGCGATGTCCACGCACTTCTCCGTCTCCGGCTTAGCGGTTCCCTCCATGAGCCCTGCGATGTCCTTGAACTGCCTTCTTACCTCCTGCACCATCTTCATGGCGGTCTTGCCCACGGCCCTGAGGGTGATGGAGGCGAAGATGAAGGGAAGGAGCCCCCCCACCAGGAGACCTGCAACCACGTTGGGGCTGAGTATGTTGATGGTGAAAAGGTCGGTTACCTCGGCGTATGCGGTGAAAAGGGCAAGCGAGGTAAGGGCGGCGGATCCGATGGCGAAACCCTTGCCCATGGCGGCGGTTGTGTTGCCCAGGGCATCGAGTTTGTCGGTCCTTCCCCTGACCTCCCTGGGAAGACCGGCCATCTCCGCTATACCCCCGGCGTTGTCGGCCACCGACCCATAGGCGTCCACCGACATGGTCATTCCAACGTTC
>CAYLXG010000019.1:0-5510 GCA_964387445.1 uncultured bacterium | reverse complement strand
GTTCATCAGCCTGCCCAGGGCGGCTCTGGCTATTCCGTAAAGCGCGGCGTAGTGGTGGCTGACCAGGATGGCTGCGGCGATGAGGATGATAGGGGCTGCGGTTGACTCCATTCCCACGGCTATGCCTTCTATTATCGTGGTTGCCGGACCGGTGGCGGTTGACCTTGCGATCTTGCGCACGGGACCGGCGCTGGTGTAGTACTCGGTAATGAGGCCGATGGCCGTTCCGGCAACCACTCCGGCGGTAATGGCCCAGAACACTCCCATGCTGATGGAGAAGGCTCCCACCATCCAGAGGGAGGCCAGTATGGAAAGAATGGCGCTTACGAAGGTACCGTTCCTGAGGACCTGATCCGGGGAGCCCTTCTTGAAGAGCTTCACGTAGAATGCTCCAAAGAGACTTGCCAGGGTGCCCATGGCAGCCAGCATAAGGGGCAGGGCTATCAGGGAAGTGCGGCCAAGGTGCTCCACATCCTCACCGTGAAAGATGAAGGAGAGGTCGGCGGCTTCCATTCCGAAGGCCAGCACCATGGCTGCTATGATGCACCCTACGAAGGATTCGAAAAGGTCAGCGCCCATGCCGGCCACATCTCCCACGTTGTCACCCACATTGTCGGCTATCACAGCGGGATTCCTGGGGTCGTCCTCGGGTATTCCGGCCTCCACCTTGCCCACAAGGTCGGCGCCCACATCGGCGCTCTTCGTGAATATTCCCCCGCCGACCCTGGCGAACAGGGCGATGCTGCTTGCTCCCATGCCGAAACCGGCTATGCTGGTGAGATCCACAGTGGAAACTCCCAGGAAGCCCTGGAGGAAGCCCCTGACAGTTTCAATCTCCAGAAAGGCAAGATAGAAGATGGAAACACCCAGAAGCCCCAGGGAGGCAACGGCGAAACCCATCACGCTGCCGCTTCCGAAGGCTGCGGAGAGGGCTTCCCCAAGGCCTGTTCTGGCTGCGTTGGTGGTTCTCACGTTGCCCATGGTGGCGGCCCTCATTCCGGCAAAACCCGCCAGCATGCTGAAAAGAGCCCCTGCGATGAAGGCCAGCGATGTGGCCCTGTTGACCCCGAAAAAGAGCAGGACGGCGACCAGCGCCACGAAAATGGAGAGTATCCTGTACTGGGTCTTGAGGTATGTCATTGCGCCTGAGCGTATCATGGCGGCCAGTTCCGCCATCTTCTCAGTGCCCTCGGGCATCCTTTTCACTGACCTGTAAATAAGCCAGGCTGCGATTCCCGTTCCCGCCGCAACCAGCGGAGCAAATGTGGTGATGATCGTATTGAAATTCAAAACAGCCTCCACAGACTTCTGTTTAACTACGCCGGTCGATCAATGCTTCAGTTCCATCAGGGCCCTGGCCGCCGGTAGATAACTCGGATCCCTCTCCAGGGCAAGGGTCCACCAGGTTTCCGCCCCCTCCGGGTCACCTTCCCTCAGTGATATAAGACCCAGGTTGAACAGAGCGTCGGTTCCGTTGAGGTCCACTCCGTCATCCCTTTCCAGGGCAACATCCACTGCCTGAAGGAAAAGAGCTCTGCTCCTTTCCGTCTGCCCCTCCCTGTAATGGGCGATCCCGTCGTGGAACGCCATGTTGACCCCGCCGTTCTTCACCGTATGTCCGGTGAGGAAAGCCAGCGCCAGCCCCGCAGCCAGCCCGGCAGGGGCTGCGACGAAGGCCCTGCGGGGCTTTCTGAGGAATCGGGGGGCGAGTAATATAACCAGAAAGGGCACAGCGGGTAAAAGGAATCTCGCGGTGATGAAGAAGGGCAGCACCCCCGCTGAGATGGCCGCCGCCCAGAGAAATGCGGCCCTTTCGGTTACCTTGAGCGCTCCGGCCAGCAGCGCCCCTGGGACCAGCATCCAGAGCAGCAGCCCGTGCACCGGGAATCCCGGAGAACCCGTGAGCATCCTCAGCACAGGAGAATAGCGGGAACAGTAGTAGACGTCGTAGTTGCTGGGCACAGCCACCGGAGAGAGCATGTAGAGCAGTTTCCTGGAGAAAAGGGAGATGGTTCCCCGCGGATCGCCTGAGATATGATCAAGGGTCCTCCGGGTCCACCAGGCTGATATCTGCGACGGCGGTGTGCCGGTCTCAAGGGGTCTGACGCTGCTCTCCCAGACATTGTCCACATAGGGAAGGTCTTCGTCCAGTGTTCCCGGTCCGGTGGTCCGGGGAGCGAAGGAGGTGTAGCCATCCGCCTCGGGACCGCTTCCGATGTAGAAGTTCACTCCCCCCTGGCTGGAGATCACCGTAGCCGGATCTCCCCCTGCGGAGTTCACCGCCCAGACCGCGAGGACTGGAGGGAGGAAAAGCCAGCACCACTTCCTGACCCCGGGGTAAATGACAAGGGCAAGGGGCGCGATCAGCACAGCCGAAGGCCTTGCCACCGCCGCCAGGCCCAGTACCGCCCAGGCAAGGGGGGACGGGCGGTCGCCCTGGAACAGTTTGAAGGAGAGCAGCAGAAGGAATGCATATAAGGAAGTAATAAGAAGGGCGGAGGTATAGAAGAGGAATACCCCGTTGACGGCTGCCAGCGCCGCGGCCAGCAGCGCCGCCCCCCTTCCTCCGCCGGCTTCCACTATCCTGTACACCAGGATAACCGAGGCCAGCCCGAGTATGAAACCGGTGAGGGCCCCTGCGATGACGGAAACGCCTGTAATCGAGAACACCGCTCCTAGAAGGAAAGGATACAAAGGTGCCCTGAAATAGGGTGAATAGATCAATGTGTTCCCCCGGGCTATCCCGCCGGCCCACTCCATGTGCCAGGAGGCGTCGACCACGGGATATTCCCCCAGCGGGGAAAGAAGGTAGGGAAGGACAGAGGCGGCCCAGAGAAGGGTGAAACCAGCGGCGAGATAAGCGGCGTGCTTCCGCGGCACTAACTGTTTCCCTTCAGTATCCCCGTTGTGGAATGCCCGGGAAAAAGGGGCACTATCCTTACCTCGCCTCCGAGGGCGGTTACGATATCGGCCCCAACCACCGTTGCCGGGGAGTAGTCTCCCCCCTTGACCAGAACATCGGGCTCAAGAATGGTGATGAGCTCCAGGGGCGTGTCCTCTCCGAAGGGAACCACGCAGTCCACGAACCTGAGCGCCGAAAGTACCGCCGCGCGGCTCTCCAGGGGCTGCACCGGCCTTCCGGGACCCTTGAGCCGCTTCACGGATTCGTCGGTGTTGAGACCCACCACCAGCAAGTCGCCCATGCCGGCAGCCGCTTCCAGAATGGTCACATGCCCCGGATGGATGATGTCGAAGCACCCGTTGGTGAAAACGACCCTGTCCCCGGAAGCCCTTCTGGAAGCCACCAGCGCAGCGGCTTCCCCGAACTGAAGGATCGGAGCCCTCTCCCTGTTAGTCCTCAAACCTGCCGGCCTCCCTCAGGATATCCTCCGGTTTCACCGCATAGACCCCCGGCTCGGCGCATACCGCCGCCGCCGCCAGCCCGGCGGTGACAGCCGCATCAAGGAGCGGAAGGCCGCAGCACGAAGCTAGGCCCATCACTGCTATCACAGAATCCCCGGCACCGGAAACGTCGAAGACATGCCTTGCGGCTGCCTGGATGTGAACGGCATCGCCTGTGGAGCCATCGAGGAGGACCGACCCCAGAGCGCCAAGGGTAATCAGCACCGCGTCGGCGCCGTTCCTGTCCATGATGGCCCTGGCGGCGAGAATTGCCTCCCCCGGGGTGGCCGCCTCCATTCCCAGAGCGGCTTCCGCCTCGTGGAGGTTCGGCTTGAAGAGATGCACCCCCCTGTATTCCCAGAAGTTCCTGCTCTTCGGGTCCACCGAGACCGGCAGACCGAACTCGTCCGCCATGATGACCACATCCCTTATCAGATCAGCTGTGAGCACTCCCTTGTTGTAGTCCTCCAGAATGATGCCGTGGATGCCCCCCGCTGCTCCGCGGATTCGTTCCATGAGCCCGGCGGCCACCCCACCGGTGATGTCCCCGGTCTTCTCCCTGTCTATCCTTATGAGCTGCTGGTTCCTGGCCATCACCCTGGTCTTCACCGTTGTAGGCCTGGATCCGTCCACCACCACGCCGGCCACATCCACTCCCCTCCCGGTGAGCAGATCAAGGAGGAGTTCGCCCTGGGTGTCGCCCCCTACAACCCCTGCCAGAAGGGGCCTGCCACCAAGTGATACAACATTCAGGGCAACATTGGCCGCCCCGCCGGGTATCCACTTCTGGTAGTCTTCCCCAAGGGACACCACCGGTACGGGCGCTTCCGGAGAAACACGGCCCACGGTCCCTTCCAGATAGTGGTCCAGCACCAGGTCCCCGGCAACCAGGACCCTTTTCCCGCTGAACATGTCCAGAACATTCTTCACGCCTGCGTCGGGAATCAAAGCAACCTCCGTGGAAGATCCATACAGTTCGATACCTGCCCATGCATGGGTACCGTCGTTTTTCGTATTATACGGGAGAAGAAAGGAGACAGGAGAGGAGATGAAGCAGCAGCCCAGAATTAACGTCAAGCCCGAGGACGTAGACGGAACCTACAGCAACCTCGTGCTGGTTGCGTTCTCCAGGGCGGAATTCGTTCTGGACTTCGCCAGGGTAATGCCCGGAGGAACCGCGGCCAACCTCAAGTCCAGGGTGATAATGAGCCCCCATGCGGCAAAGCATTTCGCGGCCCAGCTCACCGCGCAGGTGGAGAACTGGGAGAAGAAGAACGGCTCACTGCAGGATTCGCAGGACAGGGGAGCCATAGGATTCGTAACGCCGGGCAATGAAGACAAGACTGACGGCAGTTGAGCGAAGCAGCAGGGTGATCCTTGCGGCAATAACCGGACTCCTTATATGGGGAATGGCCATCAATGCAGAAACCTTCGCCGTTGAGGCCAGACTCCCTCTTTCGGTGTCCGTGGGGAGCGGTATGGTGCTCCTCTCATCCTCCGCCGACTCGGTGACGGTGCGGTATTCTGGAAGGGGATGGGAGATGCTGATGTTCCAGATAGGCGGCCTTCCAGGCGAGATCACCGCAGAATGCGTTACCGAAAGGGGCGCCGCATATCCTGTTCCAGCCGAGGTTCCGGTGCTGCCGGCGGTGGCCGACCCCGACGGTCCGGTGAACGTGGAGTTCGTAACCCCTTCATACGTGTCCTGTACCGTGGACACTTCGATTACTGCCAGGGCGCCGGTCAGCCCGGTATTCACCGACGGCATCCCGGCGAGGTTCCGTTTCACGGGGGTCTACCCTTCACTCGTAACCATCAACGGGCCCGCATCTTCCGTATCCAGGGCGGACAGCGTCTCCACCATTCCCCTGGAGCCTTCGCATGTGCCCCAGAGGGCGTCTCTTGCTTCTTATGGAGATATGGTTGCATACTCCAGGGATTTCGTTGAGGTCTCCGCTTATGAACCGAAGGTCCCCTGGGTGAATCCCGGATCGAATGGGGAAACCTTATTGACACCATGAGAGTAACGGTCGTAAATTACGGAGACGGCCTGAGGAAGAAACTTGCTGCAATTAGTTAAATACCTTTCGGAGGGGTTTAAATGGGTT